>CAKUGW010000143.1 GCA_934654805.1 uncultured Kiritimatiellota bacterium | reverse complement strand
CCCCACATCGCGATGCACCTGTGGCGGCGGTGCTGCAGCACCATCTCGCGCGCGACCTGCAGCGTGTTCGAGCGGAACGCGGCGGAGTCCGTCGTCGCGTCCACGAGCGGAATCTCCGTCCAGACGAAAAGGCCGTACTTGTCGCAGAGGTCGTAGAAGCGTTCGCCGCGCGGATAGTGGCTCGTGCGGATCGCGTTCGCGCCCATCGCCTTGATGAGCTTGATGTCCGCCTCCTCGTCCTCGGCCGAGATCGCCCAGCCCTTGCCTTCGCGGTCCTGGTGGCAGTTGACGCCCTTCAGGAACGTCTTCTGGCCGTCCACGTAGAAGCCGTCGGCGCGGAACTCGTAGCGCGGCAGGTCCGCCGGCGCGGCGAGCTCGTCGGCGAAAAGGCCGTCCGCCGCGACGAACGCGCGGGACGGCGGGGCCTCGATCAGCTCGACGCCGCGGTAGAGGCCGCCGTACATCGTGAAGTCGCCGCCGATGGGCGGCACGTCCGGGTCGAAGAAGTTGTCGACCTCGATCTCCAGTGCCTTGCCGTCCGGCGGCAGCGCGAAGGTGAAGGCCGTGAACGCGCCGACATGACGGCCGATCTCGCGTCCGTCGACCTTCACGACGGCGTGGATCGACGCGGCGTGGACGCGCAGGTAGCGCTTCAGGCCCGGCGTCGCCGGCGGCAGGTCGCGGCGGTAGACGACCTTCCGGCGCGCGTAGCCCGTGCCCGCGACCGAGTCGTGGTTGTTGGCCTTCGGGTCTGTCGGGCCGTCCGTGCCGTCCGCAACGTTCCAGCAATGCGGCAACGTGACGGGCGCGCCGTCCGCCGTCCAGCCGCCGTTCAGCGGACGGGCAATCGAAGAGACGCCCCACGCGAGGGCGGACGCAAGAAGAATTGGCCTGAAAATCATGATGGCGGAGATTATACCCCACCCGCGCACAGCCGACAACCCCCCAGAAATTGGGGGTGCATGGTCCTGCAGGATGCGCAGGAGGTCGTTCGCCGTCAGGCGCTCCCGCGCGGCCTCCTTGCGCGGCATGAAGAGATCCGTGAACCGCAGCGCGAGCGCCGTCAGCGGCGACAGGGCCTTCGCCATGACCTCGTAGGCGCCCGCGAGCCGCAGGATGCGCCGGAGCGGACGCGCCGCGCAGAGGAGCTTCGGCATGAACTCGGACGTGTAGAGCACCGTGAACGCCGCATGGCGTCGGCCAGGCGCTCGGCGATCAGCCGCTTGGTCGGCGGATGGATGCCCTTGTCCGTCTCGCAGATGTCGTCCGTGCGCACGAGCGTCACGCCCGGCACCGTCTCCGCGACTTTCGCTTGCGAGGCCTTGACCGCGTTCCAGGCCGCAGGATTCGACCCGCCCGTCGTGTCGGCCGCCAGCTGCAGGACGTAGAACGGCAGCCCGGGGTCGCGGAAATCGGCGCGCCACTGCCCGATGAGCGCCGCGAGCATGTCGGCGTAGAGCGTCCCCTCCTCGACGCTGTGCGAGTTGCTTTCGCCCTGGTACCACGTGACGGACGTGACCGGGTAGCCCGCGATCTCGGCGAACTGGCTCTCGTACAGCGTGCCGCTGCGGTTCCAGAGCGAATAGGCGTCCTCGCGCGCGTCGGGATGCGAGCATTTCGCGGGATCGAGCCCGAACCGCGCGTCCCGCGCCAGCGCACGCGGCATCCACGTCTTGATGACGCTCGCGCCCTGCACGCAGCAGATGACGCCGACCGCGCGCCCCGTGGCCCGCGCGCGCCGGACGGCCGTCTCGCAGCCGATGGCCGTCCAGGCCCAGGCCGACTTCCTCGTGAGCGGCACCCATCCGTCCGCCGCGCCGAAGACCGCGCCGCGCTCAAGCCGCGTCGTCGAGAACATCCGGATGCGCGGGTCCTCGAACCGCTCCTTGGTCGTCGACTCGCCCAGCAGGAACTGCATGTTGGACTGCCCCGCCATGACCAGCACCTCGCCGACCATGACGTCCCGGACGACCTGCCGCCGTCCGCCGAGGTCGGCCTCCAGCTCGTAGGGGCCGCCCGCCGGCATCGCGGGGAACGTCACGCACCAGCGTCCGCGCACGGCGACCGTCCGCCGCTCCTGTCCGCCGAACCGCACGGCGACCGCGCCCTCCCCCGTCCCGAAGACGCGCAGCTCCTTGCCGGCCGGAAAGACCATGTGGTCCGAAAAGACCTCCGCGAGACGCGGCGAATTGTCCGTCCCGGTCACGAGGTTCGCGGCGGGGCGGTCCGAGTCGTTCCCCTCAAGGCGCACGCGGGCGCAGCTGTTCAGGCGGATGTCGAAGCCCTCCGCCGACGCCGCCGCGCGCGCCCACGTCCGGCGGAAGACGTTCCCCGCGATGCGCAGCCCGTCCGTGCACTCGGCGTAGACGGCGCTCGAGCCGATGTCCGCAAACCGGCAGTCGGCGATGCGCACGTTGCGAAACGCGCCCGGCGGACATTGCGAGGGCGTTCCGTTGTGGTTCAGCTTGACCACGACGGCGCCGAGCGGAAGCCCCGACAGCGCGTTTGCGCACTTCTCGAACGTGCAGTCGCGGATCTCGCAGTCCACGGTCGGCGCCATTTCGTTCCACATCACGACATCCGAGGTGACGATGATCGCGGGGGACGGGAAGCCGCGAAAGCGCGAGCCCTCGACCGACACGTGCCGCGTCTGCAGCAGAAACGCGCGCGCCCGCGTGTTCTCGACCGAGCAGCCCGTGACGCGGACTGTCGGAAGATGGCGCACGTTCGCGACGATGTCGCCCTTGTCCGGCCTGAACGTGACGGGCGCGAACGTCAAGGCCCCGTCCCTGTAGCCCGTCAGTCTGAGCGAGCCCTTGACGTTGAGCGTCTTCGGGTCGTAGACGTCGATCGTGTCGCCCGCACGGGCCCAGCCGGACGGCAGCGGCTTCGGCTGGCGGTCCACGAGCCGCAGGATGACCGACGCCGTCCCCTTCGCCGCGTCGCAGGCGGCGATCTCCCCGCCCATCGCGTGCACGTTGAACGCGTCGTCGCCCAGGCCCTTGAAGTGGCAGTCCTCCAGGCGCAGCGTGCCTTCGCACCCGAAGACGTGGATGCCGTCCGAATTGGAGGCGTGGAGCGCGGGGTCGTCCGCCGCCATGCGGATGCAGAACCGGCGCAGCGTGACGTCGGACGTGCCCGGCGCGATCATCATGCCCATGGCCGCCGTGCGCGAGATCTCGACGTCCTCCATCGTGAGGCCGCGCACGTTGGAGATCCAGAACGCCGTGCCGCCGCTGCGCGAATACCGCAGCAGGGCGCGATGCCCGTTCGTGACCGCCTGCACCGACGCCCACGACGGAAGCGAGAGGCGGATCAGCCGCTCGCCGAGACGCGCATACGCAAGCCCCTCATGGCGCACGGCGCCCGCCTCGTTCGTGACGGCGTGGATGTTCTCGTGCGTCTCAAGCGCCCGGTCGGGCGCCCCCTCCTCGTCGCACGTGTCGATCTGGAAGACGTGCTCGCGCCCCGTGAACGCGCACGCCGCGTCGACAAGGAAGTCCACCGTCCGCGCCGCCGCGTCCTTCGCGACGATGCGCCCGGCGCATCCGATCGGGTTGTCCGTCGTCAGCCACAGCCGCTCGATGCGCACCGAACGGCCGCCGTTCACGACGAGGCCGCCCGAGCTTTCCGATTCGGGGCCTTCGGGGTTGCTGTGCATTTTGATGACCGCGCCGGGCTCGCCCGCGAGCGTCACGTCCTGGAGGTTCTCGAGGCGGACGTTTTTCCGGAGCGCGTAGACGCCGCGCGGGAACAGCACCGTGTCCCCCTTCTGCGCCGCCCGGCACGCGCGCCGGATGGCGTCCTGGCTCGGCTGCGCCCCCGTGGGATCCGCGCCGAAGTCCGTGACGCGCACGGTCGCGCCGCCCGCGATTCCGCCGAGCGCCGCCGCGCAGACCGCACAGGCCCAGCGCCTCAGGCCGGCCCTTGTCTTCTCTTTCACCTGCATACTCAATGTTCCTTTGCCTTTTACTCTACCGCACAACGAAGACCAATCCGCCCTCGCGCTTCAGCTCGTCGATGACCGCCCCGCCCGCGCCCGCGTAGGAAAGCGTGAACGCGCAGGGGCCGTCGGACACCGCGAGGCCAATTTCCGCATCCGCCGTGCAGACGGTCGACTCGCCGCCCGCCATCACCGTCAGGGTCCCGCCGTCCGGCACCCGCACCCGAAGCAGGTAGCGTGATTCGGCAGGGCCTTGCACGACGGCCGCCAGGCGTGCGCCCGCCGTCAGGACGACTTTCCCCTCCGCATTCGTGGTCACGGCCGGCGACGCCTCCGAAACCGTCACGCGCGACCGGCGGATCGCCCGCGCGAAGACGGGGCGCCAATCGCCTTCCAGCGCGCCGATGTCGAGACGGACGTTGGAAACGCGCGCGCCGCCGAGGAGGTCGGCCTTGCCGACGTAGGCCGAATTCAGCGCGTCGTCGCCCGCGTCGACCGCCGCGCAGGCGCCGACGACCGGACGGCCCTCCGCATCCAGCGCCAGCGCGTCCGACGGCGCCAGCACATTGCCGTCGCCGCCTTCGATCACGCGCTTGAAGCGACCGGTCTGCGCGCCGTTCACGTCGGCGGCAAACGCACAGCGGCGGAAGAGACCCGGGGAGACCGCGCCCTCCACGATGTCGCCGTTGCTCAGCTTCGAGAGGATCAGCGTGTTCCTGAACGTGCAGGCGGCACTCTTCGGCCCGCCCGTCCGCGCGTCGAGCAGCGTGCCGTTCTCGCAGACGTCCCAGTAGAACAGGCCGTCCGCCGCCGTGTCGGCGTTCGACGACCTGTTCGCGCGGGACAGGCAGCCGTAGTGCTTCGCACTGTCGGACGCGCCGCCGCCGTAAAGCGCCACGTTGCGCTCGAGCAGGCAGTTCACCAGCGTCGTCTGCCACGCGCCGCCGCCGCGAAAGGCGTGGCAGTCCACGAGGCGGCAGTTCTCCGCGCGGCCAACGCCCGCGACGCCGGCGCCGCAGTAATCCAGATTGTTGTGCCCGCCGCCGCCCGCGTCCGTCGCGCCGCGCACGTAGCAGTTGGTCAGGGTAAAGCCGCAGACGGCCGCCTCCGCCCCCGCCAGGTAGACGCCGCGCACGGCCGACTTGCCCATGCCGGCGATGGCGTCCGCATATCGGGCGTCAGTGGACCTGTCCTGGTCGGACGGCTGGCAGGCGGAACCCTTGATGAACGTGTTCGCCCACCCGTCGCGCGACACAAGGACGGCGCCGTCCGGCACGACGGCCCGCGCCTTCACTTCGTGGGAATCGCCTGTGGACATCTCCCCGCTGTCGTAGACGCCGGGGTTCGCGATCACCGCGCCCGCCGCGCCGCCCAGCGCCTCCAGCGCCTGTGCGAGCGTGCGGTAGGGTTTCGCCGCCGAGCCGTCCTGATCCGCCGACTCCGCCACCGTCGGGTCGGCGTAGCGGACGTTCGACGTCCGCGCAAACGCGACCGTCACCGTATCCCCAACATTCGCCGGCGGCGTCACCTCGACCGCGCCGTCCGCCGGCAGCAGGATGGAGGTTTTCGTCTGGCCCTGCGTGAGGTGCGCCCACAGGGCGCGCTGCCCATCCGCCAGTTCGCACCGGACGCGAATCGGCCCCGTCCCGTCCGTCGGATAGACGTAAGACGGCTCGTACTGCGGGAACGCCGTCTCGCCGAACTGCACATCTCTGTCCTTCGCGACGACCGCGCCGGCGGACGGCTCGACCGCCGTCTGCGAACAGCCGACGGCGATCGTGCCGGACTGCGGAATGTCCGCGCCGTACAAGTCCTTGAACCGCGCGACAGAAAAGAGCGTCGGGAACGGGACGAATTTCGTGTCCGCGACAAGGGGAGCGTCGCCCGCCGTCGTCGCAGCGGCGCCCGTGCGCAGGCGCACGTCGCCAAGGGCCGGCGCGATCAGGTTGCGCGTCGCCGTCGTGTCGTCCACGCGATTCTGGTGGAGACCGCCGCCGTAGGTGTCGAACTGCGTGCCGGACACGAGCGTGTTGCGGAAGTCGTTGAAACTGAGCGAGTAGAACCGACCGAGGTTGCAGGCGAAGGTGCAGTTGACGAACCGGCCGCCGGGCGAAAGCAGGATCGTCCCCTCCGAAACGGGTTTGGCCGTCGCGGCGTCCACCGTCCGGTTGCGTCCGAAAAGCGTGTTGAAATAGGCCGTCCCGGTCGAGAGCCGACGGTTGGACGCGCTGTTCGGGTTTTTCATGTCGGACGCCAAGAACGCATTGTCCTGTATGCGGCAGCGGACGAACGTGCCGCCCAAGGCCAGCGCCTCGACTGCGCCCACGCAGTTCGAGACGACGCAATCGACCAGAAACGTCTTGTCCGAGACGGGCGTGTTGCCGTCAGATGAGACGTGCAAGGCGCCGCCGCGTCCGCTGGGGGAGTCCGTCGCGTTGCGCGTCGCGCCGTCCCGCAGAGTGAAGCCCTCGAACACGTTCTCCTTGTCGGCGTTCGAGTTCTCGACGTCAATGCAGCGCACCGCCCTGTCGCCGAGGCCGGAAGCCGACGACGAATCAAACGCGCCGACGATGTGCGTCACCTCCGCGCCGTCCGTGGACTTGATGTGCAACGACTTGTTGGCGACAAGAATGCGCGCACTCCCCCACCAGTGGCCGCCTGAAGCCGCGACGGCACTCCCCGTGCGGCCCAGCCCCTGATCCTCTCCATAAATGCCGGGCGCCACGAGAATCGTGTCACCGTCTGCGGCCTTGTCAATCGCCTCTTGAATGCGCCGAAGGGCCAACGCGGACGATGTCCCGTCATGCCCGTCGTAGCCGGACAGCCCATTGTTGACGTAAAGCGTCGCCGCCGAGCCGCCCAGCGGCAGCATCAGCAGCGCACAGGCCCGGACGGTTTGGGGGGGGGGGGGGG
>CAKUGW010000142.1 GCA_934654805.1 uncultured Kiritimatiellota bacterium | reverse complement strand
GGCATAGACCACGGCTTCGCCCGTGATGTCGAGCGCCAGGCCGTCGCCACCCGTGCAACCGACATTCAGCTCCGTCGCCGAACCGCCGTCCGTCAACGCGCCGCCACCGCCGCCGCCGCCCCAGTAGTTTCGCGCCGACGAGCCGCCCGCATGGCCGCCATACCAGTAGACGGAATCCTCGACCTTGGTTGCGCCCGTGCCCTCTGCAACCACCGAACCGTTGTTCGCACCGTCACCACCGGCATTTGCACCGCTGCGATCATTGGTCTTGTCTTGGCAATTGCCCGCGCCGCCGCCACCTGCCGTGAAGACATCAAACGACGAGGCGGCACCCGCCGTGCCGGGATTCACGCCCACTCCGCCCGCGCCACCGGCACCGACCGTGAGCGCATACGCGGTTCCCGCCGTGAACGTCTGGTTGGAGGCAAGGATGACCTGTCCGCCGCCACCGCCGCCCGCAGCCGTTCCGCCGCCGCCGCCACCGCCGCCTCCGACAATCAGCACCGTCGCGCCCGTGATGTCCGTCGGGGCGACCCACGTGTGCGAACCGACGTCCCTGAAGGAGACGATCAGTTCGCCGGATGCCGTCAGGTTCATCGTGTTCTGCGCCCAGCCTACGCAGCTGGCGAGCGCGGCGGAAAGCGTAACCGCTTTCGCGAGTCTTGTCGTTTTCATTGTTTCTCCTGTTGTTTTTGTGACGTCTTCGCGTGCTTTGCGTTTCTTCCCTTTGCGTTAAAACAGATTGTGACCTCCTCCAGCATCAGCTCCCGGAAGCGCGCGATCTCCTCCTCCGTGAATCCGCACGACTTCACGTACGCCTCGACGCGGTCGTTCAGCGTCGTCCCCTCGAACGTCCCGAAGAATTCCACAAGATGGTCGAATGCGTTCGCGTGCCGGAAGTGCGTCGACCTGTTCCAGAACGCCGTCGCCTCCCAGTCGCGGTAGAGATCCTCCTCGCCGACGCCCAGCAGCGCGAGCAGGATGAACGACAGCGTGCCCGTGCGGTCCTGCCCGGCGATGCAGTGGAAGTCGATCGCGTAGTTGCCCGGATCGAGGAAAAGACGGAACGCCGCCGCGAACGCCTCGCGCCCCTGCCGCGTCTTCATCCCCGCGTAGGCGTTGGACGAGATGTGCGCCCAGCGGCAGCGCGGCCCCAGCGGCGAGCCGTCCATTCCCGCCGTCTCCTCGTCCGTCCGCAAGTCGATCTCCGTGCGCACGCCCAGCTCGTCCAGCATCTGCCGCCGCCCCGCGTCCGTCACGAAGTCCGCCCCGCGACGCCGTCCCCTGACGACCTTTCGGAGGCCGTCCAGCAGCTCACGGTCCCGCGCCGCCCGCGCGGACGCGAACGCCGCCGGCTCGCCCGGCTCCAGCCCCCGGCAGCTCCACGTGCAGCCGGCCATGCCGTGCTTCACGACGGCCACGAGCAGGTTGCGCCCCGCACGGACGGCGACCGGGATCCGGTTCGCCGCCGCATCGCCCGGATTGCCGCGGTTCCCCGCCCGGAAGTCGGCGACCGGCCGCCCGTTGAGGCTCAGGCTCCAGAACCAGTCCGCGCTCGCGCCCAGGACCGCGTAGCCGTCTTGCGGCGCGTCAAACGCGCGGCAGATGACGAGCCGCTCGCGCGTGTCGAACGGAAAGACGTGCGTGCCGTTCGCGTCCAGCGCCAGCCGCTCCGCCGCCGCGCCGAGAAACGTCGCCGGAACCGCCCGCAGCGCCTCGGCCTTCTCCTCTCCCCCGCGCGCGACGAAGTCGGCCTCCGGCACGCGGAAGAGCGTCCAGTCGCGGCCGACGTCCACGCGCATCAGCCCCGCGCCGTCCCAGCCGTTCGTCCGCGCCGACCAGAACGCGAGGCTCTTCGCGATCTCGGCCGCGCGCGCCCTTCGGACGCCGTTCGTGTCGGCGGCTTCCAGCTCCTCCGCCGTGCAGTAGACGGTCGTGGCGTTGTTGTTCAGCCCGCCCGTGCGGAAGACGAGCCCCTGCCGGACGCGCCGCCCGCCCAGCCCGCGCCAGCCGCCAAGGTCGCGGCTGTTGTAGACGCCGTCCACGCGCACGAGGCGCGGCGCGTTCACGTCCGTCGTGAAGCGCCCTTCACGCGATGCGCCCGCGCGCCCGCCGATGACGGGCGTGACGCGCCAGCGGTAGGCCGTCGCCACGTCCAGGTTGTCCACGACGGCGTTCGTCTCGGCGGTGCGGACAAGCGCGACCGGCAGGCCGTCCTTCGCGCGCACGACCTCCAGCGTGAAGACGGGATGAAATGTCCCCACGGCCGCGCGCCACGTCCAGGCGAACATCACCGGCTGCGGATGCCACCCGCCCGCCGCCAGCTCGACGCGGCGGACGGCGTTCGTGAACTGGCGGCGCCGGTCGGCGCGCGAAGCCGACAGGAACGCCGCCTGCAACGGCGTGTGAAGCGAAACCGCCGCTCCTTCCGCCGGCGAAACGAGGCTGAAGCCCGGGACAGCCGCCCAGTCGGCGGCGGGCGTCGGCGGCACGGTGACGCCGCCCGACGCGCCTGGCGCACACGCCGTCAACGCAGCGCAGAGAGCCGCGAGAAGCCTCTGCGCGGGCAGGGGACCTCCTCCCCTAAGGGAAAGCGGAGAGCGCACGCCTGCGGGCCGCCGACGGGCTGTCCGCGCGCATGCCTTGGCACCTGCTGTTCTCGCGTCTTTCATCGCTCTTGACGTCCTTTCACGACGCCTTTTCAAGGTTTTGGTTGTGCCTTTTTGAAATTACCCTGTATTTTACCAAAACGTTTCTTGTCTTTGGCGCACAACGCGCTTATATTTTGCGCACTTTTCAACAGCCTCATCGGACGATTCGCCCCCACTTGAAGCGCGACTCGTGGTTGGCCGTGTCTCCGCTCCAGACGTGATGCTGCGGCGGACGCGCCCCCGCCGGATCGAAGTCGTCGGCAATCACGTCGAAGCCGATCGCATCCAGGCGCCTGCCCCCGAAATGCGACCATGGAATCGTCAACTGGCAGCCAAACCCATGTTCATCCGCATCAATGCGCTGCGCGATGCCGCGCACGTCGAACCTTGGCGTACAGGTCGCGAGCATGCGGGCGCGATGCCCCGGCGCGCCGGCCGGATCGGGCGTCGGCGGCAGCACGAACAGCCGAAACGTGCCGGGCGCATCGCCCTGCGCGGTATCGAGGTGCGTGTCGGGATTGGCGTCAAGGAAAAGCTCGATCGTGTCGCCCGTCCACGGCTCGCGGTACGTGCCGACCGTGCGCGTCGCGTCCGCCGTCTTCGCCCGCACGACCACGCCCGCCTCCGTCAGGTCGACCGAAAACGACAGCGGACCGACCGTGACCGTCTCGCCGGCGCGCGCCGTCTTCCGCGTCGGCTCGACGCGCACCGAGAAGACATCCTCCTGCCGCGCCGTCCGGCACGTCACGTCCAGCCTCGCGGGGCCTGTCCCCACGCCAGCTCCGGGGCCTGTCCCCACGACGCGGAACCGCTCGGCGCGCCGCTCGCGGGCCGTCAGGACGACATCATGCGTATCGTCCGCAACCGTCGTCCGCACGGTCAGGTCGCCGTCCGTCAGGTTCAGAAGCTCAACGGAAACCGTCTCGGCATCGATCCGCCGCGCACCGTTGACGAGGGCCGGCTTTTCGGGCCGGATCCGCAAAGTTCCGAAAAACGCTTCTGCGTCGCCCGTTCCGATCACATAAAGCGGCCGCTCGTCAATCAGGTATTCCGTCGTTCCCTGGGGACAGGCCCCCTCCGCGCGGGGTCTGTCCCCACAGTCTGGGCGGGGTCTGTCCCCATCGCCGGACAGCCGATTGCCGTACATGTCGATGACTTCGGCGGACGTCTCGACGACAAACCTGCGGATGTCCTCAAACGCCCAGAGCGCCGCAGCCGGGCGTCCGTCGGCGAGCCGGAAGAGGTAGCCGCACATGCCCTCCGTGAGCGACTTCGCCAGCGGCCGCACGCACGTCGCTCCCGTCAGCGCCTTGCCAAACGCCGCGAGGCCGACGGCCGCGTCCGTCGGCACCAGGCGATGGCCCGAGATGTTGCCGCCAAACTGCGTCATTTCCGCGAAATCCGGCTGGAACAGCTGCCCGACGTGCAGCGACGTCGAGACCTTCAGGCCCTCGCCAAGGTCGATGATCGTCCGCCGCACGAGATTCTGCGGACGCAGGAACTGCGGGTCCTTCTTTCGCCACGCCGCATAGTCCTGCCGGTTCAAGAGGTAGAAGCATTCCGTATTCCACAACCCGACATGCGGATACGGCTTCACGAGGTCGGCAAACGTGCGAATGAACGGCGCGGCGGACAGACGTCCGTTGTCCATCGCCACCGCATACGGATGAAACGAGAGGGCGTCCAGATACGGGGCGATGCCGTTTTCGAGACAGCCGCGCGCGAAAATGTCGGCGTCGTTGACGCCAAAGTCCTGCGTCGTGCAGACGCCCACGAGCCGACAGGCCGGATCGGCCGCCTTCATCGCCGCGCAGACGGCCTTTTGGTAGCGTACGCAGTCCTTCGGATCGTTCAGGTCAAGGTTCGGCTCGTTGAAGAGCTCGTACCACGCGACGCGTCCGCGACACGCCCGCGCGAGCGCACCGCAGACGGCCGCGACGTCCGCCGCATCCGGCAGGATCTCGACGTGGTTTCGCGTCGGCGTGTCGCGTCCCGTCGGCACGCTTTCGCGGAAAAGATACCAGTCTTTGCGCTTCGCGGCGCTCCAGTGCTTCCACTTCGAGAGATCGCGCAGACGGCCGAGCGAGAACTTCATCGTGAAATAGGCCGGCATCCCCGACTTCTCGAGCGCGGCGAGAAACGGCTCCAGCGTCGTCGCGTCAAACGTGCCGCGCGACGGGCTGAGCACGGGGAAGTGCCCGTAGTCCTCGTTGAAGACGCGCAGGTGCTGGACGCCGCACGCCCGGAGAAGCGCCATGTGCGCCGCGAAATCCCGTCCGTCGATGCCGCAGAACCGCTGCGCCCAGCTGCCGTGCGGCGGAAAGACGCCCGTCTCGTTCACGCCGACGGAGAATTCGTCGCCCAGTTTCGGCAACGGCCCGTCAAGCGGCGTCAGAATCGCGAGCGCCGCCGGAATCGTCCCCGGCGCATCCGCCGTCAGGCGCAGTTTGCCGCAGCGGTTCAAGTCCAGTTCGACCGCCGCCTCCGCTGCGATGCCCGGCTTCAGGTCGAGCGTGACGGGCTTTTCGATCCGCCATCCTGTCGCGGGATGCTCCGCGCGGAGGCGGAACGTGCGCAAGCCGCCCTTTCCGCAGTCCACCGCACGGAAAGTCACGCGTCGCATCCCCGGCGCGGCGTAGGTGTCGTCCAGGGCAAAACCGGCCTCGACCGCGGCGCGCGGGGCGAACACGGCGGACGCAGGGGATTCGTCCGCCGTCGTCTCGCGCACCATCACCTCATCCAGCCACACCGCGCCGGGCTTTGCCCAGCTGACGCTGAACACGGCCTCGTGATGGTTCGGCGGCACCGTGATTGACCCACCGAAACGCGTCCAGTTCGTCGAAACGGCAAAGCCCTTCGTCGAGCCGTTCCACCAGTCTGACGGCAGAGGTCCCGCGAGTCCGAGGGATGTCCGCCCAGGCGTCTCGGCGCGCATCCAGGCCGAGACGGCATACGTCGCGCCCGGCTTCAGGGGCATCGCCTCGGACGTGATGCGCACCGAAGCGTCCGCCGGCACGGTCACGCGCAGGGCCTGTCCCCGCCCGTCGGCCGGGGCCTGTCCCCATGGCGTGGCGACGTCCGCGCACGTCCAGTCCGCGAGACGCTCGCGCTTCGTCAGCACGTGCCAGCCGACCGTCCCCAGGTCAAACGACGCGTTCGGCACGAGATTGCGCGCCTTTTCGCACGTTTTGTCAACGTCCGCCTTCTCGTTCGCAATTGCCGCATGAGCGGCAAGCGCAACCGTTGCGCCGACGGCAAGGCCGAAAGCTTTCCGCCGGAACGCCACGCCTATCCATTCACATGCCATACGCAACCGCCTTTCATTTGTCCTGTGCAAACGCCTTCCTCGGCCCGACCTGCGAAACGTCCAGCGGCTCGAACCCCAACGCGAATGCCGGCGAATCCGGCCGCAGGCCAAAATCCCCGTTTTCAGGATCGACGAACTTCGGATCGGCCCAAAGGGAATGCTCGTTCACGCGCCCTTCGCGGAACTGCCGAACCGCCGCCTCCTCCGTCCCGTTCGGATTCCAGAACAGGTTCCAGTCCGCGATCAGATGGTCCCGCTGCCGTCGAGGCGGCGCATACTGCTTCAGCTTTGCGGCAAACGCATAGCTCTCGGGATTCAGCCACTGCTCCCACGGCATCCGGAAGCGTCCCTGCGTACAGTAGAAAATGTTCCCGTGCAAGTAGCCGCTGACATGCGGCTCCATCATGCAGCCGCGCATCACGCAATGTGACGAGAGGGCAAAGATGTTGTTTCGCACGGTCAGTTCGCGCGCGTAGTGAATGTAGAAGACGTCTGGCGCGTCATAGCAGAGGTTGTTCTCGATGAGAACCCCCTGCGATCCTTCGTCGCAGTAGATTGCGTGGCCGCCGTAGCTCCAGCTGCGAATGCCCCGGACGACGTTGTTGCGGACGACGCCGCCGGGCTGCAGTCCCAAGGTGTAGATGCCTCCCATGTCGTTCAGGAGGCCCTTGCCGATGTTCTCAACCAGGTTATGCTCGACGACATTGCCGCGCGACACCGAATCGCCGTAGCCCCACACCCAGCCAATGGAGATGGCCGTGTAGTAGCCGTCGTGGATCCTGTTATGCGCAATGACGTTCTCCGCCGCGTGCTTGACGAGAATGCCGCAGGCCGAAGCCCAGTCCAGGCCGTAGTCGCCGATTTCGCAGTCCGTGATGACGTTGCCGCGCGTCAGGGCCGACGGATGCGCGTCCATCGTGCCGCCGTCGAT
>CAKUGW010000141.1 GCA_934654805.1 uncultured Kiritimatiellota bacterium | reverse complement strand
CATTTTACTTTTCCATGTTCTCACTTCTCACTTCTCACTTCTCACTTCTCACTTAGACAAGATACCAAATGAGGCGGCATCCCGTCAATACCGTTGTGGACTTTGGCGCGATTTCATTGTGGACTTTGGCGCGATTCTGCTGTGGACTTTGGCGGAATGCGTTCCGCCTCCCCGGCCTTGCCCGGGCGTGTGCCCATCGCGACGACGACGCGCGCCCCGCGCACGATGTCGGCGTGCCGCAGGGGCTCCAACGCGCCCCGCGTGCGCACCCCGTCCACCGTGATGCCGTGGATGTACTTCGCGTCTTCGGACGCCTCCGGCGCCTCCAGGACGAACGTCCGCCCGCTCTCCAGCGCAATCGTCACCTTCCTGAAGACGGGGCTGCCCCACTGGTATTCGGGCAGGCCCGGCGTGACGGGGTAGAAGCCCATCATCGAGAAGACCGCGTACGCGCTCATGCCGCCGCCGTCCTCGTCGCCGCACATGCCCATGCGGTCGTTGCGGAACCAGGCCTCCAGCGTTTTGCGCACGAGCTTCTGCGTCTTCTCCGGCTTGCCGCAGTAGTTGTAGAGGTAGGGGATGTGGAAGCTCGGCTCGTTCGCCATCGTGAACACGCCCATCAGGCCCGTGCAGCTGTCCGGCATCTGCCCCGCGAAGCGCCAGCGCGAGCCGACGGACGCGTTGAACATCCGGTCGAGCTTCGCCTCCATCTGCGCCGCGCCGCCGAAGAGGTCGCGGAGGCCGGGGATGTCGTGCTGGACGTCCCAGATGTAGGTCCACGCGTTGTTCTCGGTGTAGTAGTGCCGTGCGCCGTCGCCGCCGCAGAGCATGTAGTCGAACGGCTCGATGAACCGCCCCTCCGCGTCCTTCGGGTGGAAGAACTGCGTCTCCGGGTTCCAGAGCGCACGATACCCCTTCGCCCGCGCGTCGTACTTCTCGAGGCGCGCGGCGTCAATGCCGAGCTCGCGACCGAACTCCGCAATCGCCCAGGCGTCCAACGCCGCGCCCTGCGTCACGGAGACGCACTGCCGGTGCTCCCAGCGCCGGTCGACGCCCTCGACCCACTCCGTCTCGTTCGTCCGGAGGCCGGGGTAGTAGCCGTGCGCCTTGTAGAAGACGTCAAGCTCCGTGAGCGGCCCGCGGTACCACGGCACGAGAGATTCCGTCTCCTCGGTGTGGTCGATGATCTCGAACGCCCGCCGCGCGTCGAAGTTGCGCACGCCTTTCCGCCAGGCGTCGAGCATCATCACCGAGGGATGCCGGTTCACCATCGAGTGGCGGTCGCCGGCGATGCAGGGGAAGACCGGCATCCACCCCTCCCTGTTCTGCTCGCCCATGCGCACGTAGCTCTGCATCTTGTCGCCCTCCTCCTTTGGCCGCAGGATCGCCATCAGCGGATGCGCCGCGCGGTAGGTGTCCCATGACCAGTCGTCGACGTAGTAGTCCGAGCCGCCGGCGTCGTGGACCTTCCCGTCGAAGCCCCGGTATCGGCCCTCCTCCGTCACGTTCACCATGCGCTCGTACGTCCGCCAGAGCGCCGTGTAGAAGACGGTGCGCGCGTCGTCCGTGCCGCCCTCGACCGCGACCTGGCCGAGCGTCCGGTTCCAGACTTCGCGCGCCCCGCCGGCGACGCGTGCGAAGTCGAAGTCCGGGATCTCGGCCGCAAGGCTGCGCGCGGCCTGTCCGGACGACAGGTAGGAGAACGCCACGCGCAGGCGGACGGTGCAGGACTCCTCCGGGAAGCTGACGACCATGCGCCCGCCCGCCGTGCGGACGCCCGTCGGCTCGACGTCGAACGAGCCGCGCAGGAAGACGTCGGCGCGGATGTCGCCCCGGTAGTTGCCGTAGACGTCCAGCCCGTCCAGCTCGCGGCCGCGAACCGTCACGCGGCCGCGAACGCGGTCCTTCGCCGAGAAGACGAGCGCATGCGGCCCCGGCCGCTCAAAGTCGAAGACGAAGAGACCGGCCTTCTCGCCCGGCGCGACGGACATCCTGACCGCCTCGCCGTCGAGATAGACGTCGTACGAGTACGGCGTCGCGTGCTCCTGGTCCCAGGTCCCGCAGAAAGGCGTGTCCGCGTCCCCGCCCTTCGGGTGGAACGGGAAGACGCCGGGGTCGCGGTGTCCGGGGACGAAGAGGTGGCAGGTGCGCACCCGGTCCTCGACGAACGACCCGGCGGGGCCGTTGAAGCGGAACATCGCGTTCGGGCGCTGCACCGTGCGGAACGTCGGCACGAGCATGTGGCTCACGCTGCCGATCCCCGTGTTGACCCAGTCGACCGGGTCTCGCGCCCATGCCGCGAGTCCCGCGCACGCGGCGGCGGCAACGGTGACGCAAAACGCCCTGATTTCCGAATTATTCTTCATCTCTCCCGTTTCGTTCTTCTCTTGAGAATTCCTTGCGGACAAATCGCGCTTCTCCTTCACTTGACGCGCTGGACGCGGCGGACATAGACGGCGGGGACCTGCTTGGGCGGCGTCGTCCAGACGTGTTCCAGCGTCGCGGCGACGGCTGCCGTCGCCAGCGGCGCGTCAGGCAGGACGCCGCCGAGGCGCCAGAGCGCGCCGACGCCGCCGAGGCGCACGCTGCCGAACCAGCAGAGCCCCTTCTTCGTCACGAGCACCGGGTCGAGCGGATTGCCCTCCGTCCCGGCGACACCGCGCGCCACGGTCGCCGTCCGCGTCTTCAGCAGTTCCAAGACGGACGGCGGCAGCCACTCCGCCTCCGGCGCCGCCTCCAGCCGCATCGGCTTGCCGGGCAGGTCGCCGAACGGCACGATGCTGATCTTCAGCGCGTCCAGCTGCTGCCCGCGCATCCGCTCCTGCTGCCATTTCCCGTCCGCGCCCCTGTAGATCGCGACGTTGAACGGCGCGCCCGCCGTCTCGAACCAGTGTCCGCCTGCGCGGACGTAGGCGCGGACGGCCTCGATCATCTCCATTCCACGCCCCGCGCCGGCGCACGGGAAGTTCTCGCCATACGGGTTCACGACGGCGAGCCATTTCGCCGGCCCGTCCGCCAGCGCGGCCTTCAGCGCCTCCGCCGACGCCAGCCGCACCACCCGCACGCCCGTCGTCGCCGCAAACGGCGCGAGCGCCTTCAGCCACTCCGCCGGCTGCATCCGCGTGCCGCACAGCGGGGCGCCCGCGCCCAGGTCGAGAACGGCCACCTGCGCGCCGCGCGCCGTGCGGCAGGGCGCGTCCTTCGGCACCGCGACCGGCTTCTCGCCCGCCGCGAAGACCTTCGCGTAGACCCACTTGCCGTCCTTCGTCTCGACGAACGGGTCTTCCCCCTCCAGCCACGCCGCCGTCAGTCCCGGCGCCTCAACGAAAAAGCCGTAGGGCGCAAGACGCCGTCCGCCGACCGTGCGCGGCACGTCGCCGAGGTTCGCCTTGACGGTCGCCTGCCCGTAGGTCGCCTCGATGACGCCGTCGTCCTCCAGCCGCGCGAGCGGCTTGCCGGACCTGATCAGCGGCTCCCGGTCGTGGCGGAACGCGACCAGCGGCTCGCCCGCGAGGCGCGAGATGACCTCTTTCTGGAGCAGGTGGACGTAGTCGTAGAGCGCGCGCTCGTTCCGGTCCGTGTTCAGGTGCGGATCGACGCCCAGAAACCGCTGGACATTCGTCCGATAGGACATCTGGAAGCCCAGCGCCAGCATCCAGACGGCCTCGCACGGATGGCGCACGGAGAGGCCGAGGTTGTGCATGTAGAACAGGCACTTGTCGTGGAAGAGCCGCAGCGAGACCGGCTCGATCGTCCACGTGTCCGCCGGGAAATCCTCCTTGAACAGCGGCAGCTGCATCTGGTCGGGCGTCATCGGCACGAGCCGCCATGTGCAGCCCATCAGCGCCGTGTTGTATTCCGCGAGATGGTCCCAGCCGTCCTCCGCCGCGATCGGCAGGCTGCGCGCATGCTCCTGCACCATCGAGAGCATGCCCTCGCTGTGGGCCGTCGGGCTCGGCGACGCCGGGTTGAAGTCCCAGATCCAGTCGCGTCCGCCGGTCTGGTCTTCGAACAGCAGGTCGGCGGGAATCTCCTCGACGAACTGCCGCACGGTGCGCCGGTTCCCCTCGTGGGAGCCGGGGTGGAAGTAGGTCTGCACGAAGCCCTTGTCCTGGTTGCGGGAGCCGTAGGCCTCGCGCCGCCACTTGCCGTCGCGCTGGATCGCGAGCGCGCCGTCGCCCCACTTCTGGAACGTCGGCCCGCGCGGCTCGTCGCACCACCAGGTCGGGTTCGTGTAAGGGCAGAACACGTGCCCGCGCGCGCGCAGCGCGTCCACGACCTCGCGGAAACGCGCCTGCGTGCCGAACTTCGGGTTCGGCGGCAGCACGTCGGGATACTGCTTGTCAAACCCGCCGCGCAGGAAAGACGTCGTGTGGACGAGCGTCGGCACGGGCAGCGCCTCCTGGAGCGCCATCAGGGTCTCGGTCGTCACGTCACCCGTCAGCACGAGCGGCGCACGCTTGATCTTTTCAAGCGTCGCCGGGTCCTTCACCTTGTCCGCAAGCGTGCGGCGGAAGCCGTTCGCCGCCGCGTAGTCCGCAAGCGCGGCCTCCAGCGTCAGGCCGGAGGCGATGCGCACCTTCGGCGACGTCCACGTGCCGCCGACCTTGGCCCAGAGCGCGAAGGAATGGTCGTACCAGCCGCCCTTCGCGTCGCCGCCGACGCCCGTCGCGCCGGGATTGAACGGCGTGCGGTTCTCCCACGGCTCGATCCCCGTGCGCGGCTGGAGGCCGTAGACGGCGACAGTCGCGCCGTCCACGGTCTCCAGGTAGGCGAAGTCCGCAAACAGGGTCGGATACTGCACGCGGTAGGAGAGGTAGGGCCGACGCTTGTCGCCCGTCGGACGGAAGAACTTCGCGTTGAACGCCATGCCGAGGCCGTAGTTGCCGCGCCCCGGATAGACGAACCGCTTCACCGACTCCGGCGCGAACCGGCGGCGCGCGGGGAACTCGCAGGACGAGACCGCCTTCACGCCCCGGTTCACGAGCGAGATCCGGAAGTCGCGCCGCCCGTCGCCCGCCGGCTCAGCCGTCACCGTCACGTCAAGGTCGGGCGAGCGCCAGTCGCGCCGCGTCACGCCGCCCTGCACGGACTCGGACACCGTCCCCTTCCACGCGCTCGCGGCGAGGCGCGAGCCATCCTCGAACTCCAGGCGCCACGCGCCGAATTCCCCGACGGCCATCGCCGCCGCCAACAGGCATCCAGCAATCATCATTTGTCCTCTTTACGGAATGGCGTCAGGCGTCACCGTCAGCGCGACGCGGAAGCCGAAGTGGAACAGCTCGTCAGCCGGCGCCTTCGGCCCGCGCGTGGCCGAGCGGCACCAGTTCGGGGCCTCCTTGATCGATCCGCCGCGGAAGACGCGCCATGTCCCGTTTGCGGGGCCGACGTTCGGATCAACGGTTCCATCCAAGACCTCCTGATACCAGTCGAGCGTCGCCTCCCAGACGTTGCCGAGCATGTCGTAGAGGCCGAAGGCGTTCGGCGCGTAGCTGCCGACAATCGACGTGCCGCCGACATCCGGATCCGTCTCGGGCGGATAGGCAGAATCGCTCGCCACCTGGTATCCCCCCGAATACTTGTCACGCCCGAGGCGGTTCAAGTTGGTCGGATCCTGCGAGTCCAGAAGCGCCGTGCCGTCGTAGAGCGCCGCACCGCAGCCCGCGCGGCAGGCGAACTCCCACTGCGCCTCCAGCGGCAGGTCGAAGAGGATGCCGCCCGTGTGCGTACGCAGCGCGGCGAGGAAGGTGTCCCCCGAGACGGCGTGGCCGTCGATCGGCCAGTCGTAGCCGTCGGCGGCTTTCCCGCGAATCCGCTCGTAGCTCATGTTTTGGAGCGGACGCATCTCGCGGCACGCCGTGTAGTAACTCGGCCAAGCGCCCTTCAGGTTGAAATACTGCTTCTGCGTGACGGGGTAGACGCCGATGTAGAAGTCGTTCGTCAGCGTGACGAGGCGCGGCGTCTCGCGCGGCATGATGAGCCCGACCTCGCTCGCCGGCGCACCCATGCGCCAGGTCACGTTCTCCGCCGGGCACTTGCGCAGCACGAGGAGGTCCGTCTTGTAGGCGTCGTTCGTCACGCCGCCGTAGGGCAGCTCCTCCGCGCGTGCGAAATAGCGGACGGCGTTCCCGCCCTTCACCGCGAGGTCGACGACCATGTAGGGCGGCGGCTCGTTCAGCGCCCACGCGGACACCTTCGCCGTCACGGAGCCGTCGCGGACGACGTTCCCGCGCCACGCCTTGCAGGGCTGCCACGAAACCGCATGCGCACCGGCCTCGACGCGGCGGTTGACGTCGCCCGCCATGTGCGTCAGGTGCTCCGCGCCGATCGACACGCCGTTCGTGAGGATGTCGACCGTCACGATGGCGGGCGCGCCCTCCAGCTCGTAGCCGATCGTCACGCGTCTTGACGCCGCGTCCTGCGCGAACGTCACGCTACCCTCCTTGATCGTCGGGCCGGCGGCAAAGGCTCCCCCTGCCAAAAGGGCGGCGGAGACGGCAAAGGCCGTCAGCATTCTCTTCTTCGTGTTCATCTTTTGTTCTCCTTCTTTGTATGTGTTCGTGGTTTTTCAGCGAATGATGATGGCGATGCCGCGCGGCGAGGCGTCGATGCTCAGCCCGCGCAGAAGCGCGAACGAGTAGGCCCAGGCGTCCAGGTCGGACGGCGCGGCGGATTCGGCGGCGGCGACGTTGCGCGCCACGAGCGACGGCACGGCAGACGAGGCCGCCGACGACGGCACGGGCTCCGTGCGCCCGGTGGTGTCGTATGTCCACGGCACCTCGTCGGCCAGGACGGCGGCGGCGAGGCCTACCGTCAATGACAGCAACAGTGATCTGTAGAGTAGAGACCCACGCCTCGGCTTCGCCGATGCGACTTCCCCCTCATCAAACCGGACGTGCGGATTTCCCGCA
>CAKUGW010000140.1 GCA_934654805.1 uncultured Kiritimatiellota bacterium | reverse complement strand
GGGAAATCCGCACGTCCGGTTTGATGAGGGGGAAGTCGCATCGGCGAAGCCGAGGCGTGGGTCTCTACTCTACATGCAAATCAAGGCAGAACCCCGACTCGCCCCATGCGTTGCTCGTGGGATCATGACGGTTCTTGTGCTGACACTTTCGTTCGTCATGTCGGCGGCGGGCAAGACGTGGTATGTTTCGCCCGACGGTACGGACGGCGCGGCTGGGGACAGCTGGCATTCGCCGTTCAAGACGATTCAGGCGGCGGTCTCGGCGGCGTCCGCCGGCGACACGGTCGTCCTCTCGAACGGCGTCTATGCGCTCGCCGAGCCAGTCCTCATCGACAAGAAGCTCGCCGTCCGGGGGTTTGATGACGGGAACGGGCGACCCAGCGAGCGAGTTGTCGTGGACGGGCAGAACCGGACGGGCTGTCTCGCGTTTCTGGTCAATGCCGAGAACGAGATCTCGGGCCTGACGATCCGGAACGGACGCGGCGCGGCGTATGTGCCCGGGGATTCGACGCTCTACCCGGGCGGCCTCTATCTCAAGGGCGGCTCGGCGTGGAACGTGCGCATCCTCGACTGCAAGACTGTCCTGACGACGGAGGCGCCCGTGAACGCCCGGGGCGGCGGGCTCTGCTCGTATGGCGGCTTTGTCCGTAATGTGGACGTGCACGGCTGCGGCATTGAAGTGACGACGTCCGCCGCGTCCGTCGGAAGCTGCTACGGCGGCGGCGCGTACGTGCAGGGCCTGGCGAAGGATTGCGTCATCTCGAACTGCTCGGTTGTCGTGCGCGCGCCGAACTGCACGGAGGACAGCACGGTCGCGGCGGTGGGCGGCGGGCTGATGCTGGAGACCGGGTCCGTTTCGGAATCGTGCCGCATCCTCGATTGCGCGGCCATTCTCGAGTCGGAGTCAGGTACGTCGGGCGTGGGCGGCGGCGTGGCCCTCTTTGGCGCTTACGGAACGCCGGGGCTGTCGAATTCCCTTGTCGCCGGCTGCACGGCCTCGCGTAGCGGCGGCGGCGTGGCCGTTCGCGGCTTCGGGACGGTCAGCGCGTGTACGGTCTCGAACAACCTCGTCGCCGCGCGTGTCGTGCGCGACGGTTCGCTCGGCGGCGGCGGCATCGACCTTGACGACTACAGCGCGCCGAACCGGGCGAAGGTCGTTCGCGACTGCCTGATCGCGGACAACGTCGTCTCGAACGTCGTCTCGCGGCCCTCCGCCTGGTGCCTGGCGGGCGGCGGCGGCCTTCGCGTGTCGGAAGCCCGTCCGGATGCGCCGGTGCGCATTGTCGGCTGCCTTGTCCGGAACAATGCCGCATGGGCCTATGGCGGCGGGATCTTCTTCAGGAACGGCGGACGCGGGACGGACGCTCTCGTGGTCTCGAACTGCTGGTTCTCGGGGAATCGCGCAGCCTTGCGCGGCGGCTTCGCGTACGTGACGTGCCCGGCGGGCGCGCTTGTCGCCGACTGCCGCATTGACGGCTCGTCGGCGGGAAAATGCCTGGGCGTCACGGCGGTCAAGGACGGACATGTCCTCGTCCGCCATGCGGACGGCGGAAATGCGGACAACGACTTTACCTTGAGGAGCTGCTTCCTGACCGGGAACAATCCGAATGGAGAGAGCGGCGAGCTCATCTGGCTTTTCAAGGGGTCGGCCGGGAACTCGCCGCTCGTCCTTGACCACTGCACGCTGGCGGGGAACGTCACGTCGTCTGGCGGGTGGATCTTCACCGTTGTCGATGGCCAGGGCTATTCCCTCGCCAACCTGTTCGTCCGGGGGTGCGTCATTGCTCGGAACTCTGGCTATGGTCTTCTCAATTTCTCGACGACTGAGACGAGCAAGTATCCGACGTTGTTCACGGCGTCGTACTTCGACCGTACGGAGGGGCTAGTCACGGATGGTAGCCTTGTGCAGGGGAACCTCTGGCCTGCCAATACGCCAGATCCGAAGTTCAGGAATGCGGACGCAGGCGATTTTCGGCTGGATGAGGGCTCTCCGCTTCTGGAGGTTGGTGGTGAGCCGGTGGCGTGGATGGGAGAGTGGAAGCGGCGTAGCGCGTCCCGAGACATGGGCGACGGCTCCTTTTCCGTCTCGTGGCCGGAAGGCGCCGTGTGGGGCGTGTCGCTCGTGCGTCACGAGTCCTGCCCGCGTCTGAGTGGGCTTTGCCCCGACATGGGATGCTTCGAGAGGTGGAAGGCGCCCGGAGGCCTCTTACTTGTCCGTTGAGGAGTATAAACAACAATGCGAAAGGAATGAAATGAAAATGACGAGAACCATTGGAATCGGCGTCGCAGGGCTCTGCCTGATGACGCCCGTCGCGCGGGCGGAGACGTTCAGCGGAAAGACGGATTGGATGGCGGGGAAGATCGGCGTCTTCCAGCATCACCTCTTCAAGGCGGCCCCCGCCTCGTTCGCTGAGATGGAGAAGACGGACCCGAAGGCGATGGCCGAGCAGCTGTCGAAGCTGGGGGTTGACTATTTCTGCCTGACGCTGAACCAATGCGACGCCTCGTTCCTCTGCCCGAACGACACGTTCGAGGACCTGTGCGGCTATCGGCGCGGCGAACGGTGCTTTCAGCGTGACGTGCCGATGGAGCTGGCGGACGCCCTGGCGGCGAAGGGGATTCGTCTCCTGCTGTACACGACGGGCACGCCGCCGCGCGGCGAGAAGCGCATCGTCGACGGCATCGGCTATGCCTATGTTGGCAAGAACAAGGACCCGCTCTACACGCGGCATGGCGCGGAGAACTGGGCGCGATGTCTGCGCGAATGGTCCCTGCGCTACGGGCGGAAAGTCAGCGGCTGGTGGCTGGACGGCTGCTACACGTGGCTCGGCTTCGACAAGCCGGAGGTCGGCGCGGGCGCGCTCTTTGCTGAGGCCCTGAAGGCTGGCAACCCGGATGCCGTCGTCACGTTCAACCCCGGCTTCGGGCTCAAGGCCCATTCGCCGGCAGAGGACTATCTCGCCGGCGAAATCAACGAGCCGTTTTTCGAGGCCTGCATGGGACGCTGGGCAGAGGGGCGCCAATGGCATCTGCTGACCTATCTCGGCGCGCCGCTTGCCATGCCGCAGCCGATTCGCTACACGGACGCGGCATGGATCGACTGGATCCGTCCCATCTTGCGGCGCGGCGGCTGCGTGACGATCGACTGCGGGAACAGCCCGACGGGCGAGCTGCCGCCGCTGAAAGCGCGCCAGATCGGCACAATCGTTTCCGCCGTGCGCGGCACGCTCTCGAAGGAGGAGTCCGACCGGATCGCGCGCGAGGCGCGCCTGTTCGCGCGCACGGAGCGCCTGGAGGGCGCGAATGTCTGCATTGACATGCGCGAACAGAAGTTCTTCCAGTGCGAGTTCGCCTGGAAGCACCTTGTCCCGGACGGAAAGCTTGTGCGCAAGGGGCCGCAGGGCGAGGAGATCTGGTCGGACGCCATTCGCGACGCGCTGGATCGTCATGGGCGCGTCTACCTGCCCGTGCGCGTCGGCAAACCGTACTGGATTGACCGCACGATTGTCTTGAAGAGCGGACAGGCAGTTTCCATGGGGCCGGATATCTTTCCGCTTGGTGCAGAACGGACGTACCTGAAGCCCGTCCCCGGCTTCGCAGGGCCGGTTGTCGCTAACGCATCCCCCGGCGACCGCGACATCTATCTCAAGCGCGTAATTGTTGAAGGCGCGGATGAGCCTTTTGTGTTCACGGGCGTGGAGGGCCTGGTCGTGCGCGAGACGGGCGTGTTCGGCGCAAGGGGCGCGTGCGCCGTCCGCCTGCGCGGCGTGCGCGACTTCCGCATCGACGGTCTTCTGCTGGATGGATGCCCCGACTTGGCGGCGGCCGTCTCGGCTGACGCGGCGACGGACCTTGGGATGGTCCGCAACGTCACGACGAGGCGCGGCGGCCCTGCCGTGACCGTCGTTGGCGGTGGCGCGGACGTCTGGGTTGACAGCCCGAATCCGACGGAACCGTGACGCATCCCGAACGGTGGAGGACATGACGAAAACGGGAAAAGCGGAGATGGCTGTCGTGATGATTGCGGCGGGCGTTGCGTTCTCGGCCTCTGTCGCCTGCGCGAACCTTGCCGGCCCGCCGGGCCGTGCCGGAATCTTTCTGGCAGACCCGACGATTGCGCATGTGAACGGACAATACTACTTGCTGGGGACGGAAAACGGCTTGGGCGCACAGTCCGGGACCAAGTCGTCGGGGCGGTCGGTCTTCCCGATGTATGTCTCGCGCGACCTTGTCGCATGGCGACTGGCGAATACGCCGCTGGGCGAGGGCCGGCTCCTTGCCAAGGCCGAGGCCTTCGGTTCGGCGAATTTCTGGGCGCCGCAGCTGTTTGCGCGTGACGGACGCTATTTCCTGGCCTATACGGCGGACTTCCACTGGGGGCTGGCTGTCGCCGAGCGCCCGGAAGGGCCGTGTCGAGCTGACCGGCGACTTGCGGTCGTTTGTCGGCGAACCCGTCCGCTGCGTGACGAATGACCGACCGTGGGAACGGCTTCCGCTGGACGAGCAGGCGCGTGAGTGGAACAGGCGCCTCGGCAAGGAGGAATTCATCTGCGGCATCGGCTATACGGAAGGTCCGTCAGTCGTGAAACGGCACGGGAAGTATGTGCTTTTCTATTGCGCCAACGACTTTCGCTCGCCCGATTACTGCGTCGGTGTCGCCGTTGCCGCAAAGCCGCTGGGCCCTTGGACGAAAGTCGGCGACGGCCCTCTCCTGTCACGCGCGGTCACGGGATTGAACGGCACGGGGCACGGAGACGTGTTCTTCGATGACGTCGAGACGATGTGGTATGTGTTCCATGCGCACAATTCGCGCGTTCGCGTCAGTCCGAGGCGAACGGGAATCATCCGCTTGGACGAGACGGTCGGGGCGGACGGCTATCCTCGCTACAAGGCCGACCCAAGCTCCATGCGCCTGCTGTAAGCCGGTGCCGTCCCGGATGCCTGCGGGACCGGCGGAAGCCGTCTGCACACGCGGTCAACGCGTGGCGATCTGCGTCCGTGCGCCGGGCGCGGCGAAAAATGGTATAATGTTGGGCACGACTTCAACCGCAGCAAAGGAGATTCGAGATGGCAGAGCAAGAGACGGGAGACAACAGGGCGGCCGCAACGGCCGACGGCGTCTATGACGCGCGCACGCTGGGGCTTCCGAAGATGGGCGTCCTCGGCGTCCAGCACATGTTCGCGATGTTCGGCGCGACGATCCTCGTGCCGATCCTGACGGGGCTCTCGCCGTCCGCGACGCTTCTCTGGGCGGGCCTCGGCACGCTCCTCTTCCACTTCCTCACGAAGCGGATGGTGCCGGCGTTCCTCGGCTCGTCGTTCGCGTACCTCGCGGGCTACTTTGCGCTGACGGGCCTCGCGGGCACGGCGGGCTACGAGACGCTGACGAAGCCGGTCGCGCTCCAGTACGCCTGCATCGGCGTCGCCGCGTCGTCCGTCATCTACTTCGTCGTCGCGGGCTTCGTGAAGGCGTGCGGCGTGAAGACGGTGATGAGGTACTTCCCGCCGGTCGTGACGGGCCCGATCATCATCGGCATCGGCCTCGTCCTCTCGCCGGTCGCGGTCAACAGCTGCGAGGCGTCGTGGCCGATCGCGCTCGTCGCGATCGCGACGGTGATCGCGTTCTCGATCTGGGGGCGCGGCATGTTCAGGATCATCCCGATCCTGATGGGCGTCATCTTCTCGTATGCGGCCGCCTTCCTGATGGGCAAGGCCGGCTGGACGCCGGCGATCGACTACGCGAACGTCGCGAACGCCGCGTGGGTCGGGCTCCCCATCCACTGGGGCAACACGGTGTTCCCGGTTCTCGCGCAGCCGGACATGGGGCTCGTCGTGACGTCGCTCGCGATCATCGTGCCGCTCGCGTTCGCGACGATCATGGAGCACGTCGGCGACGTCTCGGCGATCAGCTCGACCGTGCACCGCAACTACTTCAAGGATCCGGGGCTGCACCGCACGATGCTCGGCGACGGCCTCGCGACGTGCCTCGCCTCGCTCTTCGGCGCGCCGGCGAACACGACCTACGGCGAGAACACGGGCGTCCTGTCGCTCTCGAAGGTGTACGATCCGCGCGTGATCCGCATTGCGGCGTGCCTCGCGATCCTCGTCTCGTTCTGCCCGAAGTTCTCGGCGTTCATCGGCACGATCCCGGGCGCGACGATCGGCGGCGTGTCGTTCGTCCTCTACGGGATGATCTCGGCGGTCGGCGTCCGCAACCTCGTCGAGTCGCAGGTCGATCTCGGCAAGTCGCGCAACATGCTCATCGCGGCGATCATCCTTGTCCTGACGCTCGGCATCTCGTTCTCGAAGGCGGGCGCGATCAAGTTCGCGGTCGGCGGCATCAACTTCGCGCTCTCCGGCCTCGCGGTCGGCGCGCTGACGGGCATCCTGCTCAACGCGATCCTGCCGGGCAAGGACTTCGCGTTCTCCGAGACCGACCCGTCGATCAAGGACGCGGACCGCTGGGGCGGCGTGAAGCCCGAAGGGAAGTGAACGCGGCGCTTGCGCGCGCGTTTCGCAACGGGCGGGAGTCGGCGAAAGCCGGTTTCCGCCCGTTGCTGGTTCTCAGGGGTTTCGCCTGCCTGCTGAAGGCTGTGCGGGATCGGCAAGATTGACGGGATCGCCGGGGGATAGCATAAAAAAATCCCACGCGACCTAAATGACGGTCGAAAGTGGGCTTTGCCTGTTTCGCGCGATTTGGTGGAGAAGAAGAGATTCGAACTCTCGACCCCCACGTTGCGAACGTGATGCTCTACCAACTGAGCTACTTCCCCATTCGTGGAAACAGGTGATAGTATATCATAATTCGTGCCTCGAGCGCAAGGGGGGCTGCGAAAAAAAGTATGCCGCAAGAATATTTTGCCGCTTCCAGAGGTAAAGTTGATTTCGTTGATGGTTTACCCCCTGTAAAGATTGGCTGTTGTTGAAGGATG
>CAKUGW010000139.1 GCA_934654805.1 uncultured Kiritimatiellota bacterium | reverse complement strand
GGGAAATCCGCACGTCCGGTTTGATGAGGGGGAAGTCGCATCGGCGAAGCCGAGGCGTGGGTCTCTACTCTACAAAAAATCGTTTCTCTCGCACCTGTCGGTCAGTGCAGCTTCAGTATCCCTTCTTGGGGCGGTCGCGAGAGCGGCGCCGGACGTGACGGTCACGTCCGTTACGCAGACGCCCACCCGTTCGGTGCTTGTCTCGTATGATCTTGCGGGCGAGGATGCCGTCGTGACGCTTGACGTGCAGACGAACACGCTGGCGGACGCCAGCGGCGACTGGGTGTCGATCGGCCCGGAGAACGTGCGCTACGCTTCGGGCGACGTGAACCGCAAGGTCGCGGCGGGCACGGGCAAGACGATCCGCTGGTCGGCGCGCAGGAGCTGGCCCGACCAGGACATTCCGACGCCGACCGTCCGCGCGGTCGTCAAGGCCTGGCCGCTCGACGATCCGCCGGACTACATGGTCGTCGACCTGTTGGGGTCGAAGAACGTCCGCTATTACGAGGACGTTCGCCAGCTGCCGGCGAAGAACGGCATCGACGACGACCTCTACCGCACGTCGGAACTGGTCATGCGGCGCGTCCACGCGACGAACGTCGAATGGTACATGGGCTCGCCGGCATCGGAACTCGGAAGGGATGCGACGAACTGGGATGCACCTGAGACGCGCCATGCCGCCACGCTGACGAAGGACTATTACCTCGGCGTGTTCGAGCTGACGGGACGGCAGTACGCGAACGTCGGCGGTGGCAAGGCCGTGGCCGACGACGAAGACACGCTGCCGTTAATGGGCGTCTCGTGGAATTCGATGCGCGGCAATTGCCTTTGGCCGGATGTTCTGCACGAGGTGACGGCGGGCGGCCTCAAGCTCTTCCGCGAAAAGACGGGCATCTCCACATGGGATCTGCCGACCGAGGCGCAGTGGGAGTTCGCCTGTCGCGCGGGCTCGACGGGTGCGCTCTACACGGGCGAAGAACTGGAGGCGGAAGATGTTTCCGCGCGGCTGGACGCACTCGCCTGGTACAAGGCGAATGCGGGCGACGTTCGGCATCGCGTCGGCGAGAAGCAGCCGAACGTCTGGGGCTTCTATGACATGCTCGGCAACGTGTCGGAGTTCTGCCTCGACTGGTTTGCCCTCGACCTCGGCATTGTGAGCGTGACGGATCCGATCGGGCCGACGGAGGGAACGTGCCGTGCGGTGAGAGGTGGAAGATTTTCCCTCGACGCGAAGAAGTGCCGAAGCGCGGCGCGCGAAAACTGGGTGAAGCCAGACGACGCCAAGAACTATTTTGGCTTCCGTCTCGTCTGCGACTGCCGGGCGGAATGACAATGGGCTTCATTTCGCTCGCGAATCTTGCGGCGGTTCTCGCGTCCGTCGTCGTCGCGCCCGGCAAGGACTGGGTGCCGATGGCGCCGGCGGGGATGATCGAGGCGGGCTCGGCGCTGGACTTCTCCGCGCTGCGCGGCACGGACGCGCCGGCGGGGCGGCACGGCTACCTGGTCGTGCGCAACGGACATTTCGAGTTCGAGAACCTGCCGGGCGTCCCTCAGCGGTTCTACGGCGTGAACCTCGTCGATTCCGCCAATGTCCCGCCGGAGGATCAGGCGGAGGCGTTCGCCGAGCGGCTTGCGCGCATCGGCTACAACGCGATTCGCATTCACCACCACGAGCGCGTGCTGACCGAGGGGACGGGTGATCCCGGCTGCGTGCGCCTGAACCCGTCGGCGCTCGCGCGGCTGGACGCCCTGGCCGCCGCCTGCATCCGGCGCGGCATCTACCTGACGACCGACCTGTACGTGTCGCGCCGTCCCATCGCGTGGCGGGCGATCGGCGAAGACCGCGACGGCGATGTGCCGCGCAACGTCTTCAAGATGCTCGTCTACGTGCATGAGGGGGCGTACTCGAACTACTTGGCCTTTGCGCGCGGCTTCCTGAACCACGTCAATCCCCACACGGGGCGGCGGTGGGCGGACGAGCCGGCCCTGAACCTGATTGCCCTCGTCAACGAGGGGACGCCCTGTTTTCAGGGGCAGACGAAGGGCTTGCGCGCCCTGCCCGACTGGCAGCGGGCATGGCGGGACTGGCTGCGCCGCAAGAAGGCGGAAGATCCGGCGCATTACGCTGCACTTGCCGAGACGATTCCCGAATCCGTCGAGACGGAAACCTGGCAGAGGAATCCGAGCGACGCGGGGCGCGCGTTCATGCTGTTCCTAGCGGACATGGAAGAGCGTTTTTCCCGGCGCACGCGCGCGTTTCTTCGGGACGAGCTCGGCTGCCGTGCGCTCGTCTCCAACCTCAGCGCTAACTTCTTCCCAGCCGTCCACCAGCGTTCGCGCGCGAAACTCTACGATTACGCTGACGACCACTTCTACGTCGATCATCCCGAATTCACGGAGAAGGAGTGGGCGCTTCCGTCGCGGCTCGCGAACGTCAATCCGCTCAGAGGCGCGCGCATGGGCGTGCCGGGCGTGGCGATCCGCCGCATTCTCGGACAGCCGCTCGCCGTCACCGAATACAACTATTCCGCGCCCGGCCGCTACCGTGGGCTTGGCGGCATCCTGTGCGGTGCGCTGGCCGCCCTGCAGGAGTGGGATGGCCTCTGGCGGTTTGCCTGGAGCCATGGCGTCGCCGGCGTCGTCTCGCCCGAGACGCGGCCGCTCTCGTATTTCGACATGGCCGGCGATCCGCTGTCCCTGTCGGGCGAACGGGCCAGCCTCTGTCTGTTCCTGCGGCGCGACCTCGAACCGCTCAAGCGCACCTACGCGCTCGTCTTCCCGGAGGAGGATCTGCTGCGGTTCGAGGATGCGTCGAGCGAGTTTCCGGGGTACGGATTCCTCTGGACGGCGTGGTGGGCGAAGTTCGGCACGGCCGTCGCGTCCGACGTCTCGAAGGACGTCGCCGTCGCCGGACGCTACTTGCCGCTGAAGCGCGGCGAAGGGCAGAAGAGCCGGGCGGACGTGTTCGCCGACCTGGGCATTCCGCCGACCGGGACGGCGGCGCTGCCGCCGGCTGGCGACGGACAGATTCGCGTCGATCCGGAGCAGGGGCGCTTCGCCGTCGTCACGGCGCGCACCTGCGGTTTCTTCGCCGAGCGCGGACGCTTTCGTGCTGGGGATTTCGCGGCGGACATCGGCGACGTGCCGACGACGGTCTGGGTGAGCGCGCTCGACGGCCAGCCGATCCGCGATTCGTCGCGCCTTTTGCTGACGCACCTGACGGACGTCCAGAACAGCGGGACGACGTATGCGGACGAGACGATGACGACGCTGACGGACTGGGGACACCTACCGCATCTCATGCGCAACGCCGAGGCGCACGTCACCGTCGTCGTGCGCGACGGCACATGGCGCGTGTACGCCCTCGCGGCGGACGGACGCCGTCGTGGCGAAGTCGCCGCGCGGCAGGCGAACGGGCGGCTATCGTTCACGGCAAGAATCGACGCCGATCCGGCGTCCGCGACATGGCTTTACGAATTGGAAAGGGAACGGGACTGATGCTGAAACGCTATTGCGTGGGGTGTGCGGCTGCCGCTGGTCTGGCTGGCGTCGCCGTGGCCGGGTCGCTGACGATCGAGATCGAGGACGGCGAACGCTGGTGGGGCGGCCTCAACGCGCGGGGCTTCGAGATGCCCTACGGACGCGACAGCCGCGTCGCGGAAGACTTGGCGCGTGACCATCGGTGCAATGTGGGCGCGCCCCTGCTGCTGTCGTCGCATGGCCGCTACGTCTGGAGCGACGAGCCGTTCGCCTATGCGTTCTCGAACGGCACGCTGACCGTGACGGGGCGTTCGGCGACGCCGACGTGCGGACGTCCGGCGAAGGATCTGCGCGGTGCGTTCGCCCACTGCTCGCGGACGTTCTTTCCGCCACAGGGGAAAGCCCCGCCCGACGAGTTCTTCGCGACGCCGCAGTGGAACACGTGGATCGAGCTGACCTACGACCAGAACGAGAAGGACATCCTCGCCTACGCGGAGGCGATCGTCGCCCACGGGTTCAAGCCCGGGCTCCTGATGATTGACGACACGTGGCAGTCCGGGTACGGCACGTGGACGTTCGACGCGGGACGTTTCCGCGATCCGAAGGCGCTGTGCGACAGGCTGCACGCGCTGGGCTTCAAGGTCATGCTCTGGACGTGTCCGTTCGTGTCGATGGATTCGCCGGCGTTTCGGACGCTGGAGAAGGACGGCGGTCTCGTCTTGCGCAGGGACGGGCGCGCCGCACCGACCCGTTGGTGGAACGGCTGTTCGGCCCTGCTGGACTTGACGCATCCGAACGGCGCGAAGTGGTTCGCGGACGCGCTGATGGATCTGCAGAGCCGGTTCGGTGTCGACGGCTTCAAGTTCGACGCCGGCGACGTCGAGTACTACAACGGTGACGACGCGCGGACGCACCTCGGCGAATTCGTCACGGCGGAGTCCCTGCCGGCAGTCGCGCACACGCAGAAGTACGTGCGCTTCGGTGCGCGGTGGCGCTACAACGAGTTCCGCGCCGCCTGGGGCGCGGCCGGGGAGCCCGCCGTCGTGCGCCTCTGCGACAAGAACCATGCGTGGCGCGAAGTGCGCCGCCTGATTCCCGACCTGATCGCGACGGGACTGCTCGGCTACCCGTTCGTCTGCCCGGACATGATCGGCGGCGGCAACTGGAAGACGTTCCTGCCCGGCTCGGCGTTCGATCCCGAACTCTTCGTCCGCTCGGCGCAGATGCACGCGCTCGCGCCGATGGCGCAGTTCTCGACCGCGCCCTGGCGCGTGCTGGACGCGCGGAACCTGTCGGCCGTCCGCAAGGCGATGGCGATTCGCGAACGTTTCTCGGCTCGCATCGTCGAGTTGGCGCACGCCTGTGCCGCGAGCGGCGAGCCGATGCTGCGCAACCTGGAGTACGCCTATCCGGGACTGGGCTATGCGGATGTCGTCGACGCGTTCATGCTTGGCGACTTCCTGCTCGTCGCGCCGCAGGTCGAGAAAGGCGCGTCGTCACGTCCGGTGCGTCTGCCGCCGGGCCGCTGGCGTGCCGACGATGGCGTCGAGCATGAAGGCCCCAAGGTGCTGGACGTCGAGACGCCGCTGGATCGGCTGCCCTATTTCGAGCGGATTGAGGACACGCACCTTCTGAAGGCGACGCGCGGCGACCTCGGCGGGACGGATCACCTGGGGCGGACGCTGCCGTCGCACGCCGAGGTCGGCGACGTGCGGCCGCACCGTCAGGTCGGCCTGTTCTACTACCTCTGGCTCGGACAGCACGGGACGCAGGGCCCGTATGACGTCTCGAAGATGGAGGCGGCCGATCCGCAGGTCTTGGACAAGCCGGACTCGCCGCTGTGGCCCGATCCGTCGTCCGCGCCCATGCTCCACTGGGGCGAGCCGCTGTTCGGCTACTACCAGTCGACGGACGAGTGGGTTCTCCGGCGGCACGTCGAGATGTTCATCGCGGCCGGAATCGACGTCCTCTTCTTCGACACGACCAACGGCTACCACTACCGGGAGGTGACGGATCGCCTCTTTCCGATTCTTCAGGAGTATCAGGAGAAGGGTTTCAAGGTGCCGAAGTTCTGCTACTACATGGCGCCGGGGCGTCGCGGTTCCGGCACGTCGAACGTACTGGACGTCTGGCTCAACTACTACCGCGATCGAAAATTCGAGAGCCTCTATTTCATGTGGGACGGGAAACCGCTTCTGATTGCGCATCCCGACCGTCCCTACCGTCAGGAGATCCGGGACTTCTTCACGTGGCGCCGTCCGACGTGGGGCACGCCGTCGGAGCCGGACACCTGGTACTGGGCGGGCATGCCGACGCAGAACGTGGCGCGGGCCTCGTCGGGCGCGCAGGAGATGATGGCGCTGACCGTCGGTTCGCCGCATCTCGCCGTGGACGCGCCGGACGAGCCGAAGCGCGGCGAGTCCGTCGGCTGCAGCGAATTCCACTGGGGGCGGCCGATCCAGTCCCGCAGCTGGCATGACGGCGCGCTGGACTGCCGCCCGCAGGCGTCCGAATACGGCTTCTTCTTCAAGAGCCAGATCGACTGGGCGCTGGATCCGGCGCGCGCGGACGTCCCCCTCGCGTTCGTCTGCCAGTGGAACGAGTGGATTGTGCCGTTCCTGACGCGCCAGACGAACATCCACTACGGCATGCCGCATTGGCTCATTTTGCAGGACGAGTACAATCAGGAGGCGAGCCGGGACATCGAGCCCATGCGCGGCGGTTATCGTGACGCCTACTACTTCCAGCTGATGGACTTCGTGCGCCGCTTCAAGGGGCTGCCGCCGCCGACCGTCGCGCGGAAGGGCGATGTCGTCGCCTATGTCGAGCCGACGGGCGATCTCGCGCCGCGCAACCATCCCGGCTACGACGCCTGCGGCGTCTACCGAAACGCGACGGGACGCAACGAGTTCGCGCGCCTGTTCGTCTCGTGCGACGGAGAGGCGATTTCCTTTGCCGCGCAGACGGTGGCGGATCTGACGCCCTGCGCAGACGCCACGTGGATGAACCTGCTTGTGCGCGTGCCGGGGCGCGCGGTCGATGCGATGGGCTACACGCACATCGCGACGAACGGCGCGCCGGACGTCACGTGCCGCGTGACGCAGCGTGAGGTTTCCTATCGTCTGCCGTTGCGCGCCCTAGGGCTGGACGGACGCAAGGACTTCAGCCTTGAATTCAAGTGGTCCGACAACCGCCAGGCGGACGACCCGATGGACTTCTACGTCAACGGCGACGCCGCGCCGCGCGGTCGCCTCAACTGGCTTTTCCGCTATCAGGAATGAAAGGAACAGAAGCAATGAAGAAGAAACTGACGCTTGTCGTAGCCGCCCTGATGGCGGCGTGGGTGTTGGGAGCCGTGACGGTTGCGCCTTCGCAGCCCTTTGCGCTTGATTCGCGGCGTGTTGTTTGGAGCGCGGGCGAGCCGATGCCGCTCTGCACCGAACCGACGGGCCTCGTCATGGTCATTCGATGAAGACAGTCGCCTCGTTCTTCTCCCTTCTTGTCCTGTTCGGCGGCGCGGCGTTTGGCGTGCCGCTGAACGGCGGCTGGACGGCGGACGGCGTGTCCGTCACGTTGCCGCATTGCTGGAACGTCGAAGACGGCACGGACGGGCCGGCCGACCCGACGTGCTGGGATCACGACTCGGTCGCGGGCACGGGCTACGCGCGCAAGA
>CAKUGW010000138.1 GCA_934654805.1 uncultured Kiritimatiellota bacterium | reverse complement strand
TTGAACACGCTTTCTCCGGAGACGGCAGAGACGCTCAAGCAGGCGCTGCAGTCCATCCCGCCGGAGGAGACGCTGGAGATTTTCGCGCTCATGGAGGCGGCGGAGATGTCCGCGAAGCGCGGCGGCGCGCCCGTCACGCTCGCGGAGGCCCTGGCCGCCGCGCGGAAGTGACGGCTTGGCAGGGGACGTCACGCAAAACAGGCATCATCACGAAAGGAACAAGACCATGACAACGGCAAAGGCGCTCAACAGGAGGAATTTCATCAAGATCGGCGGCGGGGCGTTCGCCCTGGCCTCGGCCCATACGCTCTTCGGCGCGGCGGTCCCGTCTAAGAAGCTGCGGCTCTGCGTGGTCGGGTGCGCGCGCACGGCGAACCGCGGCAACGGCTTCGTCGTCGACCCGAAGGGCTGGCGCGGACGCGGCTTCCAGGTGATGAGCCGCTTCGCGGAGCTGCCGAACTGCGTCGTGACGGTCCTCTGCGACGTCGACGCGACGGCGCTCGACGACGCGGCCGCCGAACTCAAGGCGAAGACGGGCGTCGCGCCGGCGAAGGTGAAGGACTTCCGCGAGGCGGTGCGCCGCGACGATGTGGACGCCGTGCTTGTCGCGACGCCCGACCATTCCCACTGCTACATCGGCGCCGAGGCGATGAAGGCCGGCAAGGCCCTCTACCTCGAAAAGCCGATCGGCATCTCCGCCGGCGAGGCCGAGATCCTCGCGGCCGTGCAGAGGAAGACGGGGGCGGTCTTCCAGCTCGGCACGCAGCGCCGCAGCTCCTACGCGACGCAGCAGGCCGTCGCCTACATCCGCTCCGGCAAGATCGGCCAGCCGCACTGGGCGAAGGCGTGGTGCCTCTCGGACCGTCCGGCGATCCGGGGCGTGAAGAGCGCGCCGATTCCCGCCTGGATGGGCGCGGACGGCTGGGACCTCTGGCAGTGCTGTGCGCCGCGCCGCGCCTACCGCTCCCAGATCGTCCACTACAACTGGCGCTTCTTCCGTGGCTACGGCACGGGCGACCTGCCGAACAACGGCCTCCATTTCGTCGACATCGCGCGCTGGGCGCTGGGTGCGGAGTGGCCGGAGCGCGTCTACGCGGGCGGCGGCCACCTCTTCTGCGAAGGCGAGGACTGGGAGTGGGACGACACGCACATGCTGACGGTGCAGTTCCCCGGGAAGAAGTACCTCACGTGGGAGGGCTGCTCGCACACGGGGGCGATGCCGTTCATGGGCAAGTGGACGGGCTGCCTCGTCTACTGCGACGACGGCGTGGCGTTCTTCGGGCCGCTGGGCGAGTCGGCGATCTACGACCGCACGGGCAAGAAGGTCATCCGGGAGTGGGCGGCGGCGGACAGCGGCGACCAGGAGGGCGACAAGCGCCTCTCCGACCCGATCCGGGCCTGCGACATCTGGCACGTGCAGCGCTTCACGGACTGCGCGCTCGCGGGCGACCTCGACACGGCCCAGCCGATCGACGCGTCGCTCAAGTCGAACCTGCTCACCGAACTCGGCAACGTCTCGCTGCAGATCGGCGAGGCCGTCCACATCAATCCGGCGACCGGCAAGCTGAAGGACCCGAACGGCCCGGCGGCGAAGCTCTGGATGCCGCAGTACGAGCCGGGATGGGAGCTGAAGGCATGACGACGACGCGGCGCGGCTTCCTCGGAGGTCTCGCGGCGACCGCGTGCGCGGGCTGCCTGCCGAGGCGCGGCGGTTCGCCGCGCCGCCTCACGATTGCCGCGACGGACCTCGCCTGCGAGCGCGAGCCGCTTGTGCGCCCGTTCGGCTTCAAGGGCGGCTACCTGACGGAGCTCTGGCAGGCGGTCGCCAAGCTGACGGGCGCGTCCGGGACGTCGGGCGTCGGCCTCGGCACGCAGAGCGTCCTCTGGAGCGACGCGGCGATCTTCTCGAGCCGTTCCGAGGCGGCGGGCAACGAATTGATGCTCGCGCTGACGCGCCAGGCGCTGGAGCTGGCGCGCGGGCGTTCGTTCGAGACGCCCGTCGACCTGCTGGACGCGCTCTACCCCGAAGTCCTCGCCTACGGGCGGCGCCTGTCGGGGCGGCCCGACCTGCGGCCGACGTTCGCGCTCAACGCGCTCGTCGCCGTCGACAACGCCGCCTGGGTCCTCTACGCGCGCGAGAACGGCTTTGCGACGTTCGACGCGGCCGTGCCGGCGGAATGGCGCGCGGGCATTCCGGCGCGTCACGAACGGTGCGCGATGATTCCGCTCGTCACCTACGGGACGCCGCTCGACGAGGTGCGCCGGCTTGCGGCGGAGGGCTCTTTCTTCTTCAAGATCAAGATCGGCCAGCCGGGCTCGCAGGAGGAGATGCTCGCGAAGGACTGCGCGCGCGTCTCGGAACTGCACAATGTCCTGCGCGACGTGCGCACGCCCGACTCCGCGACGGGCAAGGCCTGCTACTACTTCGACGCGAACGGGCGCTACGCGCGCAAGGAGACGCTCCTGCGCTTCGCCGACCACCTCGCGAAGATCGGCGCGACGGAGCAGACGGCAATCGTCGAGGAGCCCTTCGACGAGCTGAACGAGATCGACGTCCGGGACGTGCCCCTGCGTCTCGCGGCGGACGAGTCGGCGCACACGGTCGCGGACGCGGAAAAGCGCATGGACATGGGGTATCGGGCGATGGCCCTGAAGCCGATCGCGAAGACGCTGTCGATGTCGCTCAAGATCGCGGCGGCTGCGGCGCGGCGCGGCGTGCCGTGCTTCTGCGCCGACCTGACCGTCAACCCCGTGCTGGTCGAGTGGAACCGCGCAGTGGCCGAGCGCCTGCCGTCGTTTCCGGGGCTGGGCCAGCTGGGGCTCTTGGAGTCCAACGGTGCGCAGAACTACCGCAACTGGGAGAAAATGCGGCGCGACGTCCCCTCGGGCGGACTCTTCGCGCCGATCCCGCGTCTTGAAAGACTGTTCACGGAATCCACCCCGACAGAAAGAGAACACACATGAAAACTGACAGAGGGAGGTCATACATGAAAAGCCAAGCCGTCCGCAGGGGCCGCCGCGCCCTCATCGGACTTGTCGTCATTTGCTCGGCCGTCGTCGTCTCCGCCGCGCCGGCGGAATACGTCTGGACGGGCGCGCAGGACGCCTACTGGACGAACGCCGCGAACTGGCGGGTGGGCGGCGCCGTCGCGACGGACGCGCCGGGCGTGCGGTTCCTGACGGAGGGGCCGGACTGGCAGACCTTCACGAACCTGAACGCGACCGCGTCGTTCGGCACGGTCGAGGAAGGTAAGCCGACGACGATCAACCTCGACGGGCTCTTCTTCGTCTCGAACCTCGTCGTGAAGGCGGGCGCGCCGAAGTACACGTTCGGCACGGCGGGCCAGTACCTCGGCCTCGCGCACGAGGGCGGGCGCTTCACGGTCAAGAAGGACGCGACGGCGCCGACGGTGGCGGGCGTCTACGGCCTTCTCTACCGTGCGGGAATGCCGCAGTACGAGGCGGACACGTACGACACGCCCGACGAGGCGCGGTTCGTCAACGAGTCGAACGAGGAGCTAGTCCTTTCCAATTTTGGCATGAAGAGCCCGAACGCGCCGAGCGTCGTCCTGTGGTACCGTTCCTTCGGCTTCGGCGGCACGGGCAACGTCAAGATCGACTCGTGGTCGCAACGGCAGAGCTGCGTGGGGCTGAACCTCTATCCTGAGGGGGACCAGCGCCTTCGCCTCGTCGGAACGACGGCAGACCCCAAGATCAACCAGCTCGTGCGGCGCATTCAGGTCGGCGGCGGACGTTCGGCGACGGTTGAGGTCGTCGACGGAACGCTGGAACTGGGCCAGGGAATTAACGTGCAGCTCGTAGGAAAGACGCTGAAGCTTCCTGTCGTCCGCGTGCGAGACGCGGGAACGCGCCTCACGTTCACGGGAGAGGGCGTCGTGGGACTTCACGGGATGAGCAAGAAGTCGAACCCAAATTTTGGCACGGGCTTCGTTCCCGCCGGAGCGAACATCGACGCGGGGGCGGAGCTGGTCTTCGACTGCAAGGTGGACGGGTTCGCCAGCTCAGGCTATTCGCAGGAGAGCTTCTACTTCCACGACGGCGCGGGCACGCTTTCGTTCACGCGCACGGACAATGCGTTTGCGGGCGGCATCGACCTTCTCAGTTTCGACAAGGGAAACGCGACGCTCGCCTTCACCGACTCCGGGCAGATGGGCCCGGGCGCCATCCGCATTGGCAACGCGGGTCGTCTGCTGTATACGGGCTCGGAACCCCTTGATTTCGGCAGGGCGTTCGCGATCACCAACAAGACGGTCGGGGTTGACTATGAGCCCACGGCCTCCGTCGATGCGTCGGCGACGGTCGAGCAGGGCGGCGCGGGCGCGCTGACGGTGACGAGCCCCGTGGACGTTTCGGGCACGGGCGGCAAGGCCGTCCTGACGCTCGCGAACAGTACGGCTGTGGCGGCGACGTGGGCGGGCGTCCTCACGGACGCGGCGGACGGCTCGACGCTCGCGCTCGCGAAGACCGGATCCGGCGCGTGGAAGCTGACGGAGAAGAACACCTTTACGGGCGGCACGACCGTCTCGGCCGGTACGCTCGTCCTTGCGGCGGCGGCGGGCCTCGCCTCGCCCGTGACGATCAAAGACGGCGCGACGTTTGCCCCCGCCACGGGCGCGGACCTCGCCTCGCCCGTGACGATCGAGGACGGCGGAACGCTCTTGATCGCCGAATCTCAGACGCTGCCGTTCGCGCTCGCGTTTTCGGGAACGGCCAAGCTTCTCCTCAAGCCGGGCATTGACGTGGTGATTCCGAAGGATTCGACGCCGATGGCCGAGGGCGCGAAGCTCGTACTCTGCCTTGGGGAAGGTTCCCGCGTCAAGATGTCGGACGGCTCTGAGCCGACTTGGCTGGCCTTTGCCTCGTCGCGCGGCCTGTTCATGCCGAAGACGACGGACGCCGACGGCTACTTCACGCTGGCGGAGACCGAATGGCAGGGTGCGGACGGCGCGTCTTGGACGGAGGCCACGAACTGGACGGCGGGTGTGCCGACGACGGAATGCGTTGGCTTCGTGAACCGCGCCGGGCAGACGGTCGAAGTGCCGGAAGGCGCGACGGCGACCCCAGTCGGCACGGTGGAGCTTGAGGCGGGCACGGTGTCCGTGAAAGGCACGCTCCCGATTGCGATTCCGGAGCGCCACGAGCGCTTTGTCGTCGGCTCGCAGGGTGCGCTTCGGATCGACGGCGGCACGGTGACGGCCGCACACGCGAAGGGTGCGGACGACTACGCCCTTCATTTGGACGGCGGCACGCTTGCGCTCACGGGCGCGGCCACGCTCGACCTGCGCGCGTCCAAGGGCCTTCTCGGCACGGGCTCGGTCACGGTCGACACGACGGCCGGCGCCGCGATTCAGATCTCCAAGGACGAAAAACAGGACGCATGCTTCTCGACGGGCGACAGCGAGGGAACGCTGGAGATGACCGTTGGGCGTCAGGCGTTTGCGCCGGCAAAGGCGGGCCACATCGTCTTTGGCGACAGCCAAAAGGGGACATTCCGCCTGACGGTCGAAGACAGGGGCCCCGGCGACGCGAGCGCCTTGCTTGTCAACGGAAAGGTCTACCCGTATGCCTTTTATGTCGGCCGTCAGGCCGGCGTAGCGGACGTCGTGCTTCAGAGCGGGCGTCTCGGCGGCTTGAATGGCGTCTGCCGGCGCGGCGTGATCGTCGCGGGCGTGACGGGCGCAAACGCGGTGGTCACGGGGCGCGTCACGGTTGCGGGTGGGCAAGTCGCCGTCTCCGCGTCAACACTGACTGACTATTGGTCGGGCGTCGGCTTCGGCGTCTCGACACAGGCGACGGATCCGTCGGCGGTGCGTGGCGAACTGAAGCTGGAGGACGGGCTGGTGCAGGTCAGCAACAAGTCGCCGCTCGGCTTCGGCGTCGGCAACGCCACGGGCGTCGGCCTCCAGACGGGCGGAACGGTGGACGTGACGCAGAGCGCGGGCGCGGCCGTTCTCGGCTACGGGTCCGGCACGGGCGAATACGTCCTCTCGAATGGCACGTTCGCCACGGGTCGTCCGCTCTACGTGGGCGGCTGCCAGAAGACGGACGTGCAGTCGGCCTATTTCGAAGGCGTGAGCCGCGCCGGACGCGGCGCGGCGACGGGCCGCCTCTTTGCGCGCGGCGGCACATTGACGGCGACGAACGAGCTGGGCATCGTCGTCGGCGCAGACGGACGCGGCCGCCTGGAGATCGGTCCCGACGGCAACGTGACGGCAAAGGCGCTCGTCGTCTCCAACAACGTCGAGGGCGTCCTTGCCTTCGAGCTTGACGCGCGCAAGGCGGGAGCGCTCACGGTTGATCGGCTCGTGATCGCGCCGGGCGCGAAGCTGGAGATCGACGCGCGAGCGCTTGCGGCTGATTCAAGCACCACGATCCGCTTGGCCGACTGCGGCGCGGTCGAGGGCTCGTTCGCCGCCTCGGACGTCACGCTTTGGATTCCTGACGGACAGGAAAAGCGCTTCGCGCGCGCGGTGATCCTGACGGAGCGGAGCGGGAAGAAAGGCCTGTGGCTGATGATCCAGCCGCGCGGCCTGCTGATGGTCATTCGGTGAGAGGCGTCTGATGCACCGTCGACTTGCGCTCGCGTTGCTCTCCGCCCTTCCCGCTGTCGGGTCGGTCGCGGAGGAAAGGGTCGTGCCCGTCCACGCATTCGATGCGGCGGCGGCCTGCGCGGGCGCCGGCTTCGCCACGTGGGGCGGCGACAAGTCGGGCCGCGCGGCCTTCGACGCCGAAACGGGCGGGCTGCGCCTCGTCTGGACGAACTCCGTGGGGCGCTTCGCGCTCGGCAAGGCCCTTGACGCGAGCGTCTCCAACGCCGTCGCCCGCGCGGACGGCTTCCTGACGCACGTGCAACTGACGCTCTCGGCGCGCGCGCTCGGCTCTCTGCCGCTGATGCGCAGCATGACGCCCCTTGGGTATTACAGCAATGTCATTGGACTGAACGCGGATGGTCGCGTCCATGTCGTGCGCGTGCGCCCCGGCGGCTTCGCGCGCGCGAAGGGCCCGTTCGACGCGAAGGGCCTGCACACCTTCGACATCGGCATTTCCGGCGGCAGCGGCGACGTCACGCTGAAGGCCGTCGCGCTCGTCTTCAGCGACGCGCGACGTCCCGCGCCCGCGCCCGAGGTCGGGGTGGACGACTTCCGGCTCTTCCCCGAGCCGCGCGTCTTCCGTCCCGGCGCGGCGACCTTCCCGCTCGCGGGCTTCGCCGCGCCGCAGGGCTTCGGGGCGGGGGCCGACATGGCCGTCCGCTGGTTCGCCGCGCGCGCGGCGCGCTTCTGGGGTCGCCCCTTCGCGGCGACGAACGGGTTGCCGATCGTCTTCGCGCGCGCCGACACGCCGGCGGGCGAGGCCGCGCGCGCGCGCC
>CAKUGW010000137.1 GCA_934654805.1 uncultured Kiritimatiellota bacterium | reverse complement strand
GAAATCCGCACGTCCGGTTTGATGAGGGGGAAGTCGCATCGGCGAAGCCGAGGCGTGGGTCTCTACTCTACAACAAGCTGACAAGAGTAGTGACGGGCGTGTCGATGCTTTCGACCCTGAGCCTGTCGGCGGCGGACCTGACGCTCGTCGGCGACGGGACAGCCGTCTGGAATCGCTCGACGGCGAACTGGAAGGATGCCAACGGTCAAGAGACGCGCTATGCGGACGGCGACAATGTGACGATCGGTGGCGAGGACTTCACAGGCACGGCGGTGACATTGGGCGCCGAATGGCTGGATCCCGGAAATGTCGTGTTCAGCAACGAGCAGGAAATCGTTCTCTCGTCGGCCGAGAACAAGTTCGGGTTCGGGTCGAACACGAAGTCCCTGTCCAAATGGGGCGGCGGTACGCTGCGCCTGAAGCCGATGTGGAACTACAACGTCTGCGACTGGCACGTCTACGGCGGGCTGTTGACGACCGAAGACGCTTGGTGCGGCGACAACACGACGTTCGGCCACCGCGACAAGGATGTCACGATCCATGTCCACGACGGCGCAACGCTGGAGAATCCCGGTTCCGGGGCGTTGGGCGGTGCGAACGACACGGCGGAGGCGGAAGACCGTGCGGTGAACGTCACCGTCCATGCGGGCGGAACGTTCCGTCCCGGCAAGACGGGGACATACGACTACCCGTTCTCGGCGGTCAAGGATCTCGCGTTCGACGGCGGCTCGTTCGACTTCTCGAAGCGGGGCTATTGGGGGCAGGGGCTTCTCAAGGTGACGCGCACGCTGGCGTTCGGCGGTTCGACCCCTTACACGCTGAACCAGCCCAGCGGCAATTCGGGCAAGATCGCGTTCGCCGCCTCACGGCAGACGGAGCTCCATGTCGCCGACATCACGGGCGACGACGCGGCTGACGTGACGATTTCGACGGAGAACGTCGGACGGATGAAGGAAGAGTCCGTCGTTGGCGTGAGGAAGACCGGCCCGGGCACGCTGCGGTGGAGCGCGAAAATCCACAACAGTTACAACAAAGGCGACTGGGCTGGCTGGCTCGGACTCAACGGCAAGATCACGGTCGAGGAGGGCCGACTGGTTCTGGCGAACGCCGCGAACGCGATGGAGGGCGACCTTGAGGTCTCGGGCGGCGAACTCTGGCTGGGCGAGGAGCGCGGCGGTTTTGTCGCGACGGACACGCATGCCACCTACGCGGGAAATCTTCAGGTCGCGGGGCGCGAGATTGTCGCGAGCGGTACAGGCCGGCTCGTCCTGCCGAGGCTGTTCATGTTCGGCGGTGAACCGACGGCGGAAGACGTGACGCCTGACGCGGTGACGTTTGTCGCGCGCGACAATGGCGAAATCCACATCGACGTGCCGGGAAATACGGGCGACTACGCCGGTTGCGCCGTGTTCCCCAATCTGCGTCTTGAAGGCAACGGCCGGTTCGTCGTGAACGGCAACGGCTACTGGAGCAAGGGCGCCGTCACGGTTCTCGGCACGTTCGCCTTTGCCGGTACGACCCCTGTGACAGTTGCGGCGAACAGCCATCAGAGCGACATGATGTCGCTCAACAGCAGTTCGGGAACGACGTTCGACGTGGCCGACATCACGGGCGACGGCGTGGCGGATGTTGTCTTCAGGCTACCGATCGGGCGGACGAAGGCGCAGACGGACGCGGGACGGACCGTCGGCTTCCGCAAGACGGGCCCGGGCACGCTGGAACTGGCGTATGACATCTCGGGCCTTGGCGCGGCGGGGTTGTCGGAGGTGAACGGCACGCTCCAAATCGCGGCGGGCGCCATCCAGGTCGCGGGCAACGGCAAATGCATTTGCCGCATGGGGATTGAGGTCGCGGAAGGAGCCTTTGTGCAGCCCGGCGCGGAGGAACGGAGGTACGAGATGGCGCGTCTCGCCGTGGCCGAGGGCGGCGGCTTCCGCGTGAAGCCGGGGGATAGGGGCACGCTGTTCGTCACGGGCAAGCTTGAACTGCCGGCGAACGGGATTTGCGACATCTATGTCCCTGACGGGGAATCGGGCACAGACTTGAAGACGACGTTCCTGACCGTTAAGGACGAGACGGAGGTCGTGTCGCCGGCCGATTTCAGTGGATGGACGTTCACGGTGAACGGTCGGGCGACGGTCGAGGAATGGAAGATTTCGCGCAAGGGCAATCGGTTTGCCGTCCGTCCGGTGAAAGGCCTCTGTCTCCTCATTCGCTGATTTTCAGAAAGGAACTTGACATGAAACGAGTTGTTTTTATGGTTCGGGTCGGGATGTTGACGATGGCCACCGTCGTTTGGGCAAGGAGCGGCGAGGCGGGCGAGCGCTGGTCTCTCTTCCCGATTTACGGCGGCGGGTTCGCGCAGAACGTCATCTTCACGCGCAACCCGAATGTCGCCTACCTGACGATTGACGTGGGCGGACCTTATCGCTCGGATGACGGATGCCGGACCTGGCGGCCGCTTCACGCGAACCTCCCCTACGAGATGCGCCTGAAGCATTTGGACATGGCGCGTTCGCTGTCGGCCGATCCGCGCGACGAGAACAATATCGTCTGCGCGTCCGGCTCCACGCCGGACGCGATGGGGGGCATCATCGTGTCCCGCGACGGTGGGCGGACATGGCATCAGACGGCGGTGGGGAACTACCTTGGGAACGGGCGGCGACGGGTCTACGGACAGATTCTGGACCGGAATCCGTCCAATCCGGACGAACTGGTCGTGGGCGGCGACTGCACGGGACTCATGAAATCGACGGACAATGGCGAGACGTGGCGTCCGGTCGGGCTGGACGACCATTGGTTCTGTTGCGTTTTCTACGACCGCGCCGTCAAGGGCCGCGTGTGGGCGTGTGCGCCGGGCTACGAGGACGTTCCCGGCGAGGCGGAGGCCGTCCGAAAGGGACGTGATCCCAACCCGAAGCCGCGCTACGGTCGGAAGCGTGGCCTTTACCGTTCCGACGACGGCGGCGAGACTTGGACTCGCCTTGAAATGAAGCGCATTCCGACGGAACTCTGTCAGATCGCCGGCTCGACGCGCGTCTTGGGAATCTTCGACGAACAGGACGTTCGGGCGACGGAGGACGGCGGCGCGACATGGCGCGAGTTTTCGCAGGGACTGCCGCGCCTGGCACCGGGGGTGAAGGTCTGGGACAACTATGGCGTCCAGCGCGGACGCTACTGGGCGATTGGCGCGGGCCGCGACTTCTACGTCCTCTGCGACACGCGCGGCAACCCCTTCCGTCGCGGTGCGGATGATGCCGCGTGGACGGCCATCAAGAGCGAGAAACCCGTCTGCACCGAGCCTGAAAAGGAAATGCGCGACTATGACTGCATGCCGGCGGCCTGTTCGGTCGTCGTCAATCCGCATGACGAGAGGAAGTGGTACGTCACGGACTGGTATTCGGTTTGGGAGTCTGTGGACGCGGGCGTCCACTGGCACAGCCGCATCCATGGAGCGCAGCAGCTCGTGCCGTTCACGATCGCGTCCAGTCCCTTTGACGCGAACGTGGTGTTCTATGCGACGGCCGATTCGCGCATGTACGTTTCGCATGATGGGGCCAAGTCGTTCGAGAAAATGAAGGGCGATGATCCCCTTGGAGAAAGCGTCAATTCGGTCGCGTTCTCGCGCGTGACCCCCGGCCTTGTCCTGGTGACGGGCGGCAAGTTCAATCCGTCTGTGCGCCTGTCGAGGGACGATGGGAGAACGTGGACTCTGTGTTCGACGAACGGCCTGCCCGCAATCAAGCCAGATTGGGAGTGGTCAATGAAAGACGGGTTTTACGCGCCATTCACCGTGGCGGCGCATCCGAAGCGCGACGAGTTCTACCTTGTGATGGGGGGCGTCGTCGGAAAGGACAAGGGCGGCATTTATTGCACGCGGGACGACGGAAGGAGCTGGTCGTGGTTCGGCGAGGGGCTTCCGGAGGGCGCAAACCTCTTCAAGTTCCAGGAATGGGGCAACGGCGAGGCGATCGCCGTGTCAGAGTCGGGTGACATGATGTGCTGGGACATGAACGGCACACGCGTCTTCCGACGGGGTCCGGAAGACGCGCGGTGGACGGCAGTCTCCTTCAAGATGGGCGTCGTCGATTTCGTCTCGGGACGAACCGTGCAAGCGTCGATCAAGGCGGCGCCCGGTCGACCGGGATGGTTCTTTGCCTCCAGCGGAGAGGGACGGGGTGCGCTCTTCCGTTCAACGGACGGCGGGCGGACCTTCGTGAAGATGGCGGGTCCCGTCGGCCTTTTCGCGCCGCTCGCGTTCGATCTCCATTGTCCTGGCTCGTTCCTTGCGGCGGGGAGCGGAACGGTGTATGTCACGCAGGACGACGGTGCGCACTTCAGCACCTTGCCGGGCGGGTTCGACTACCCGTCCAGCTTCGAGCCTCAGTTCTTTCTGGACCGCGGACGCGTCTGGGCGTTCGGTGGCGCGGGCAACGGCGCGTGGGTCTACCAAGACGGGGCACCGATCTACCCGGTCTCAGGTAATTAGCCAACGAAAGGAGGAATCGCGTCATGGATTCACGAAGGGATTTCATCCGGAAGGCCGGTGGCCTCGGCCTTCTCGCGCTCGGCGGCTGTAGATGCCCGACCGGGTGCGTCCGGGAGGACGCCGTCTCGCCGAACTACTGGTGCACGTGGGGCATCCAGAACAGGATGCTGGGCAAGGTCAAGCGTTCGCCTTTGGCGTTCGCGGGCGATCAGGGAGCGGCACGCGCGCGCGACAACATCAACGAGGATCTCGTCTTCGGCAAGGGTGGATGGACGGGGCTTTTCCCGAAGAGCCGCAACAGGCTGTGGATGATGCTGGACGACGGATGGGACGTGCCATACGGCACGCTGTCGAGCGCCAGCACCGTGGATTTCGCCTTGATGGACCCCCATCCGGCTCGGTTCCCATCCTTGGGCGCGACGCGCCGCGCGCGGTTGACGAACCTCAACCGGCGGCTCGTCGAGGCCGGCTGGCGCGGCGCGGGACTCTGGGTGGCGTGCCAATGCCACGGCGAGTCGGATTGCCTTTCCTATGTCCCGTCCGGGAAGGCGCGCGCGGAATGGCGTGCGAAGATCGAGGACTGCGCCGCTGCCGGCATCGGCTACCTGAAGGTCGACTGGGGGATGCGGAGCGGTTCGGTCGGTTTCCGCCGGATGCTTTCGGAGCTGGCGCGCGAGATCGCGCCGGGGATGATCGTCGAGCACAAGCCGATGTGGAGCCATCCGTTCAACTACGTCAAGGTTCTGAAGGAGTCCGAACGCGTGGGCGGTCCGGGCCGCATGCTGGACGCCCTGCGCGCGGAAGTCAATCCCGAAGACGACTATGACCGTCAGATGTTCGCCTTCTCGGACGTTGTCCGGATTTACGACATGCTTCGTCCGCTGGACCGGACGACGGCGCTGGAGCGGGTCGCGGCGTTCTCGGAGCTGATCGACGGGAACGGATTTGGGACGATGCTGAACGTCGAGGACGTCCCGACGCTCGGCGCAATTCTCGGACATGCGTTCGGCGTGATGCGGAGCGACGGCGACGACCTGTCGGAAGTCGACCGGGCCGTCGCGTGGCAGGCGCTGGCGCCGGCCTTTGGCGGGAGGCCCGACTTCAAGACGGCGTTCTCCGACGAGACGCTGACGGACGAATGGCGGTATGCGCGCGGCGAGGGATGGCTTGAGGCGGTCTGGGAGAAGCTGGTCTACCAGAAGGCTCCGGCGGTCATTGCGCGCGGGACGGCGCTTGCGGAGGTGCGTTCGCGCGAGGCCGAGCGCCCGTACGTCCTCTCCGGGCGGCATCCGAACGGGGCTCTGGCCGTCGGCACGATGCCGCGCCTCGTCGGGGGGCGGAAGTGGACGCCCGTTGCGGACGTCTCCCTGGAGGAGGAGGTCTGCGCGGGAATGCCGCTGGCGGTCTTCGGCGAGGTGGGGTCGCTGACGCTCCGGGACGGCGGGCCGAAGGCCCGCGTGTTCGCCCGGGACCTCGCGGGCGGCGAGGCCGAGGACATCACGGCGGCCTGTGCGCGCCACGACGGGCGTCTCACCCTGCCGGGCGATGTCCTCGGACGGATCGGCCGGTCGGCGGCTCCGGGCGACTCGTCGTCGCCGGGGACGCTTGTCGTCCTGTCGGGCGACCGGGAAGGCCTCGGCTGAGACCACGAACGGGAACTGTGAAGAACATGAAAGGTTTGGTGAACATGAAGAATCTGATTTCGGTGGCCTTTGCGGGGCTGCTGGCCGGAGGCGCCTCTGCCGACTGGCAACTTGTCTGGTCGGACGAATTCAACGGGACGGAACTTGATTCGTCGAAGTGGGGCTACGAGCTGGGCTTTGTCCGAAACAAGGAGTACCAGTATTACACGAACAGGACCGAGAATGTCCGCGTCGAACATGGCTGCCTCGTCTTGCAGGGGCATCGTGTCCAATGGAAGAACCCGGACTTCGTGCCTGGCCAGACGAACGACTGGACGCGGGCGCGCGCAGACATCGCGATCACTTCCGGCTCGGTCAACACGCGTGAGCGCTTTTCCTTCACGCATGGGCGGATTGAATGCCGGGCGAAGGTGCCCGCTCGCAAGGGAAGCTGGCCCGCGATCTGGACGCTGGGCGCGGACATCGAGGAGGTCGGCTGGCCGAGATGCGGCGAGATCGACGTCCTTGAGTTCTATGGACAGACGCCCGACAGGGTGACGTGCAATGTGCACGGGTTCTCCGAGACGACGGGCCGGTATGCGTCTCCGGGAGGTTGCGAACTGCGCGACAGGACGCCGACCGACGGCTTCCACGTCTATGCGCTGGAGTGGAACGAGCGGGAGGCGGTGTGCTTCTACGACGGAGTCCGCTATGGGGCGTTCCCGCTTGGGGAGTATGGTGGTGCCTTTTCAAGGCCTCATTACATCCTGCTCAACCTTGCGCTGGGCGCCGAGTGGATGATGCCGGAGTCGGAGGTCGAGGTGGACGACGGCACGTGCTTCGAGGTCGACTGGATTCGCGTCTACCGGAAGGCGGCGGCCGCGTCCGGGCGCGAGGCTCCGGCGGGCGGCGTGTCCGACTACGACGCCCTGCGCGCGGAGCTGCGCGCGTTCTATCCGGCGGCCTACTGCCGCGGCGCCTGTCAGGCGCCGGAGCAGGCGGCCTCCTGCAAGGCCATCGGCGACGACCTGGACGCCTGGGCGGCGGCGCACCCCGGCTTCGACGCGCTTGACGTCCGCCGCGAGTCGTACCTCGCGATGCGGCGGCATGTCGTGCCGTTCGTCTTCACGAACAGTCCCTTTTACGCCGAGCTGGGCGTCAACGGCGGCTGGACGACGGACTGCCGGGTCGTCCCCGCGCGGCATGTCAACCGCATCTGCGCGCGGTTCTACAGGGAGCAGAACCTCATCCCGCAGGCGGCGTGGGACCTGTTCGGGA
>CAKUGW010000136.1 GCA_934654805.1 uncultured Kiritimatiellota bacterium | reverse complement strand
GGTCGCGGCCGCGCGCGGGCGTGGCGTCGGGCGCCTGCCGACGACGAAGGTTCGCCGCACGCCTGCGGCCTCGATCACGTTGGTGCCCTCAACGACATCCGCCATCGTCACCCAGCCGCCCATCGGATGCACGGCAACGTCACGCCCCTGCACGACGACATTGGTCACGCCGGGCGCGACCGCGCCGGACACGTAGCACCGCGTGACAAACGGCAGTCTCTGCCCTTCCTTCGGAAAGGCGATGCCGACAGCCAAGACAAGAATGGAAATCATGACGCAAGAATCAGAATGATGCCGCGCATTATACCAAAAACAGAGGCGCCCTGCGACCGTCACTCGTCAGGCCGCAGCATCTTCCGTGCCTTCGGTCGCGCGAACAGACGCCCTGGCTACCGGCGGCGGTCGCGGCCGAGCGCGCAGAGGCAGGGGATGAAATAGAGCGAGACGAGCGACGAGACGAGGATGCCGCCCACCGAGCCGATGCCGATGGACTGGCGCAGCTCCGCGCCGAAGCCGCCCGAAAACGCCATCGGCAGCATGCCGAAGAGCGCCGCCGCGCAGCTCATCAGGATCGGCCTGAACCGCGTCGCCGCCGCCCGTCGCACCGCCTCGCGGTTCGGCACGCCCGCCTTCAGGAGGTTCGACCGCTCGTCCATCAGCAGGATCGCCGCGTTCACGACGACGCCGACGAGCATGATGCCCGCGAGGAGCCCGAAGATCGAGAGCGTCGTGCCCGCGAGGCGGATCGCCGCGAACAGGCCAAGGTACGAGAACGGAATCGTGAAGAGGATGATGAACGGCTGCGTCCACGACTCCAGCACCGCCGCGAGCAGCAGATAGGTGAGCGCGATGGCGATGACGGTGACGGACTTGAACTCCTCCACCGTCTCGCCCATCAGCTCGGCCGTGCCGCCGAGCTTCGTGTCCATGCCGGGGCCGAGCTTCGACGCGGCGATGCGCTCCATCGCGTCGATGGCCGGGCCGAGGCCGCGCCCCTCCGCCGCGTCGCCGTAGACCGTCATGGCGCGGCGCTTGTCGCTGCGGACGATCTGCACGCGCTGGAGCCGCCGCCGCTCCGTCGCGAGCGTGCCGAGCGCGAACGGCACGCCGTCCGGCCCCGGGAAGTTCAGCGCCGGGACCTGCTCGACGCCCTCCTCGCCCTTCAGGCGCACGCGCACGTCGTAGGAGCGGTCGCCCTTCGTGAACGTCGCCGGCGTGAGGCCCGCGAGCGACGCGCGCAGCGTGAGGCCGAGCGCGTCCGGCGAGACGCCGACGTCGTTCAGCACGGCGCGGTTCGGGAAGAGGCGGACCTCCGGGCGGCCGGGGCGCACCGTGTGCTCGACGTCCGCGCAGTCGGGCGACGCCGCGCTTTCGCGCGCCGCCGCGAGCGCCGCGCGGTCGATCGCGTCGAAGTCGTCGCCCCGCACGCGCAGCGCGATCTGCTGGCCCGCGCCGCCGACCACGCTCGGCACGAGCACCGACCAGACGACGTCCGGCTCGGCGCGGCAGATCTCGCGCATGCGCTCGGCGGCCGCGAAGATCGTCTCGCGCCGGCCGGTGACTGGCTTCAGGACGACCGTGATCTCCGCGAGGTGCGCGCCCTGGCTGACCTGCCCGGCGACGCCCTGCGTCTTGCCGACGGCGATCGCCTGCCGCAGGACGAGCGGCTCGCCCGCCGCGTCCCGCGCCGCCGCCAGCTTCGCCGCGAGGGCATTGGCGCGCGCGGCCGTCTGCGCGAGCGCGAAGTCGGGCGGGAACTCCAGGCGCACCGTCAGCTCCGCCTTGTCGAACGTCGGAATGAAGTCCATCCGCACGCCCGGCGCGACGAGCCGGAACGCGACCGCCGTCAGGGCGGCGATCGCGAGCGTCGCGAGCCACGGATGCCGCAGGAGGCCGCCGAGCGTCACGTTGTAGCCCCTCTCCAGTCCGCGATAGAGGAGGTTCCACGGCGCGAGGGCCTTCGCGAGCAGGCGGTTCACCCCCTCGCCGCGACCCGCGAGCAGCGCCGCGAGGATGGGCGTCAGCGTGAACGAGACGAGGAGCGAGGCGAAGGTCGCCGCCGTGATGACGACCGCGAACGGCGAGAGGATCTTGCCGACGACCGTCTTCATCGTGCCGATCGGCAGGAAGACGACGACGTTCGTGAGGGCGGACGCGAACACGGCGAGCGCGATCTCGCCCGCCGCCCGCGCGACGACGGCCTTCCCGCCCGCCGCGCCGGCCGCCCCCGCCTCCTGCGTCCGCTTCGCGATGTTCTCCAGCACGACGATGGAGTTCGCGACGAGGATGCCGGTCGTGATGCCGATCGCGCTCATCGTGATGAGGTCGAAGGTGTAGCCGAACGCCGGGAAGACGACCATCGTGACGACGACCGTGACGGGAATCGAGACGAACGCCGCACACGCCGTCCGCCAGTCCGCGAGGAAGAGGACGAGGATGACGCCCGTCAGCAGGATCGACTGCCAGATCGAGCTGAAGCCGTCACCGACGGACGCCTGCACGAAGTCGCCGTCGTCGCGCACCCAGTCGAGCTTCAGCCCCTCCGACAGCTGCGCCGAGACCTCGCCGAACGTCTGCCGCACGAGCTGCACGGTCTTGAGGGCGTTCGCCTCGCCGCGCTTCGTGATCTTCAGGAGGACGGCGGGGCGCCCGTCGTAGAAGCCGAGCGTCTCGGCCTTCTTCGAGCCGAAGCCGAACGTCGCCACGTCGCGCAGGTAGACCTTCGCGCCGCGCGGCGCGCCCAGCTCCACGTCGCCGAGCCCCTGCGGCGTCGCCGCCTCGGCGTCGAACATGACGGGAATGCTGCGGCCGTGGTCGTCGACGTCGCCGGACGGCACCTTGAGGTTGCCCTTGCCGACCTTCTGCACGACTTCGGCGACGGTGAGTCCCTTCGCCGCGAGGCGTTCGCGGTCGATCTCCACGACGACCTCGCGCTTCTCGCCGCCGATCAGCTCCACCTGCGCGACGCCCGCGAGCACCGAGAAGCGAGCCTTGAGCTTGTCGTCCGCGTAGTCGTAGAGCGCGCCGACGTCCGCCGTGCCCGAGAGCGCGAGCGTGACGACGGGCGTCGCGTTCATGTCGTACTTGAGCACCTTGGGTTGCTCGGCGCCGCTCGGCAGCTCGTTCTTGATGAGGTCGATCTTCTCGCGCACGTCCGTCGCCATCACGTCGACGTCGCGGTCGCCCTCGAACTCCAGGAGCAGCTGGCAGAAGTTGTTCGCGCACGTCGCCGTCACGTGCTTCAGCCCGTTCACCTGCGTCGCGGCGTCCTCCAGCCGCTTCGCGACGGACGTCTCGATCTCCTCCGGCGACGCGCCCGGATAGACGACCGTGACGGTCACGTAGGGCACGTCCATCGACGGCGTGATGTCGTAGCCGACCGTGCGGAACGCCAGGTAGCCGAACAGCCCCAGGACGATCAGCACGACCGTCATGGCGATCGGGCGCTTCAGGCTGAAATCAGAAAGAAACATAAGAAGGAAAAAGGAAGAAGGAAGAAGGAAGAAGTGTGGAATCAGCGGTTCTCTTGTCTCGCGCCGCTCGCCTCCAAGCCCCCGACGACCCGCACCTCATCCCCCTCGTTGAAGAGGAGCATCGCCGCCGCAACGACCTCGGCGTCGGGCGGCACGCCGCGCACGGCCCGGAGCCCGTTCCGCTCGACGCCCGCCGCGACCGGCAGGCGCACGAACCGCCCGCCACGCACGACCGTCACGCAGTTCGTGCCGTTCACCGGGTTGACCGCCGCCGCCGGCAGCGCGTCTGACGTCGTGCGCGCGAAGACGACCGTCGCGTCGCGGATCATGCCCGGCGCAAGGTCGTCCGTCTTCGGCACGGCGATGCGGATCTCGAACGTGCGCGTCGCGGGGTTCACGGACGGTGCCTTGTAGGCGACGGGGAAGCCGTCCGCCGGCGCGCCGGCCGCCGCGAGGCGCACGCGCGTCTCGCCGACCTTGACCTTGCCGTAGTCGGACGCATTGAGCGCGAAGCGGATCTCGTAGGCGGACGTGTTGTCCATCCTGAGAACCGGCGCGCCCGGCGAGACGAAGTCGCCCCTGTCCCGCCTCTTTTCCGTGATCACGCCGTCGAACGGCGCACAGACCTCCGAGTCGGCGAGGTTCTTGCGCGCGACAGCGAGCTGAAGCGCGGCGGACTTCGCCTGCACCTCCGCCTTCTCGAAGGCGTCGCGCGTGACGGCACCCTCGGCGACGAGGCGCGTCATCCGCCGGAAGTCGAGCGCCGCCTTCCGGTCGGCGATCTCGGCGAGTTTCACGGCGTTTTCGAGGTTCGCGCGATCGACGCGGAAGAGGACGTCGCCCTTCTTCACCGTCGCGCCCTCGGCGACGAGCAGCTCGTCGATCGTGCCGGGCACGCGCGCGGCGACCGTCGCGGACTCCTTCGCGCGCACCGTCCCCTGCGCGAACGCCGTGTCCTCGAAGACGATGCCCTTCCGCACGTGGCAGACCGTCACGAGCGGCACCTCCGACGCCCAGGTCACGCCAAGCACGCCCAAAACGGCCAAAGCAATCAATTTCGTTTTCATGATTCTCCTTGATGCAAGAAACTCCGAGCCGTAGGCCGCATGAGAGCAACCATCATCGGCATTTATCTTTCCTCTGACTTGAAGATGTCGAGGCCGACGGCCTGTCGGAGCATGATCGCCGACAGCGCGGCGGCGTAGCGCGCGCGCACGAGGTTCACCTCCGCCTCGTCCCGCATGGCGACCTTGTCCAGCACGGTCGACAGCGTCTCGCGGCCGTCGTCAAATCGCCGCGCGGCCTCGGCGTGGTCGAGCGTCGCCGCCTCGGCGGCCTTCGCCGCCACCGCCGCCCGCAGCTTCGCCTCCTGCAGCGACCGCCAGCAGTCCGCGACGGACAGCACGACCGCGAGCATGCGATCCTCGTTCAGGCGGAACTCCGCCGCGCGCGTCGCCCGTGCCGCCCGGTACTGCTGAACCGTGCGAAAGCCCCCGAAGACCGACCACACGCCCGCAAGCGAACCGGCCCAGCCGCGCAGGGCGACGTCCTCGAGCGTCAGGCTCGCGCCGCCGCCGCCCGCGATCACGTTCGGCAGGAATCCGGCCAGCGCCTCGACGACCTGCGCCTTGCGCAGGGCCAGCGTCTCGTCCGCCGCGCGCAGGTCCTTGCGGTTCAGGAGCGCCGTCCAGACGAGCTCTTCCGGCGGCGCCTCGGCTTCCGCGCCGCCGCCCGACGCCGCGACCGCCGAGAGGATGCTCTCGCCGTCCACCGCAAACTCGGCCAGCGGCCAGAAGCGCAGGATGTCCGCGAGTTCCTGCCGCGCCTTCGTGCGCGCGTGCTGCGCCTGAAGGAGGCCGTAGGCGTCCGCCGCCACGCGCGCCTCCGCCCGCGCCTTTTCCGCCGCGCGGGCATAGCCTTCCGCCGCGAGGCGCGCCACGCGGTTCGTCAGTGCCTCGCCGCTCTTCAGCTGCAGCTCGTAGGCCGTCACCATCCGCGCGGCGACGGCCGCCTGGTAGAAGCGGACGGCGACCTGCACGTCCAGGAGCTGCCGGGCGCGGGCGCGGATGAAGTCCTTGATGCGCACGCCGTAGAGCGATTCGGCAAAGAGCGTCCACGCGACAGGCGTGAAGACGGGCTGTGAGATGACGAGCCCCGCGCTCTCGAAGTCCGCGCCGGACGTCCGCAGCGAGCCGAGCCCCAGCGGCAGGTGCGTCAGCCGCCCGCTCGCCCACGTGCGGCCGTAGGCGAGCTCGACAGTCGGCAGGAACGCCGAGAACGCCGTCGCGCGGTCGACCTTCGCGAGCTGGACCTCCAGTTCCTGCTGGGTGAGCTTCAGCGTCCGCGCGCGCGCCAGGGCCAGCGCGTTCGTGAGCGTCAGCGGCCCCGGATGCGCCGCGAGCCAGTCCGCCGGCTCCTGCACGAGGCGCGTCCGCATCTCCTGCGCGGCGGCCTCGCGGTCGGCCTCCGTCGTCGCGCACCCGCCGACGAGCAGAAGCGCCGCCGCACAACCGCCCAGAAACGGCAGGATGCCGTAGGATCCGCTTTTTTCTCTCGTCTTGTACACGTGTCTCGGCTTTACTCTTCCGTTTTAAACACGTGTCTAGGATATCATTTCGGACGAAAGCCGTCAACGGGGGGAGAGAGAGAGAGAAATGGCCCTCTATCTGCAGAAGAGGACGAGCGCGCCCAGCTGAAGCGCGAGGAGGCCGTAGACGAGCCACGCGACTTTCCGGCCGTTCGCCGGATCGACCGCCTCGCGCTCGGAATACTTCGTCACGCCCGCGATGTAGGCGAGCCAGATCGCCGCCGGAATCCACGCCGGACCGCCCAAGAGGACGTTGAACCCGCGCGCCGCGCCCATGAGCAGAGGATTCTTCGTGCGGTTGTAGAGCTGGATCGCGACCGTCAGCGCGACGAGAACCAGAAACGGCCCATGCCCGAGATAGAGCGCCAGCACAGCGAGGCAGAGGCAGACCGTCCGCGCCGTCCGCGCCGCGCGCAGGGAGATCTCGCCCGACGCCAGCGGACGTTCCTTCGGGTCGGTCGCCGCGCCGACGAGGTCATTGTCAACGAGACCGTACAGGTACATGAAGACCGACGCGAGGCAGATGCAGGCGACGTTTTCCGCCCGCGCGGCGACAAGTCCGCCGCACGCCGCCGCGCCGACGAGCGCGTCGCCCGGCACGGTGACGAGGTTCTGCACGCGGAAAAGCCGGAGCCACGCGCTCATGCCACGACGCCCTTGACGACATCCGCCAGCACATCGCGCATCGTGTAGATGCCGGGGGCCTGTCCCCGCGCCCAGCCGAGCGCCTTCAGGGCCCCGGCGGCGAACGCCGCGCGATCCTGCGCCTTGTGCGTCAGCTCGACGCGCTCAAGGTCGCCCGCGAACATGACGGTGTGGTCGCCGACGACCGAGCCGCCGCGCAATGCGTGGATCGCGATCTCGCCGACGGGACGCTCCCCGATGTCGCCGTGGCGTCCGTAGACGAAATCGTCGCCCCGCCCGCGCCCCTGCGCCGCCGCCTTGGCGAGCATGAGGGCCGTTCCCGACGGCGCGTCCTTCTTGTGACGGTGGTGCATCTCCGTCACCTCGATGTCGTATTCGGGCCCCAGCACCGACGCCGCCCGCTGGACGAGTTCGAGGAGGAGGTTCACGCCGAGCGAGTAGTTGCCGCTCTGCACGACCGGGATCTTCTGCGCGGCGGCGTCCACGGTCTTCTGCTCGTCGGGCGTGAGCCCCGTCGTGCCGATGACGTAGGGAATGCCCTGCTCGGCCGCCTGCGCGACGAATCCGGGCACGCCCGCATGATGGGAGAAGTCGACGACGCCCTCGGTCCCCTTCGGCCACGTCCGCTCATAGCCTTCGGCCACGTCAACCTTGGCGATGACCTCCAGCCCGGCGTCCTTCGCCAGCTCGACCAGTTTCTTTCCCATGCGCCCGGCGGCGCCGACGATTG
>CAKUGW010000135.1 GCA_934654805.1 uncultured Kiritimatiellota bacterium | reverse complement strand
GGGGAGGGCTAGCCTCTTCTGTGGCGACGCCTCTGTCTTGGCGGCTCTGAAGTCGCGAAACGGATGGACGATTGAGTTCTATGTCAGGCGCAGCTCCGAGCTTTCGACCTGGGAGTACCTTTTGGGCATCAATGATGGCGTCGGCTATACGGGCAAGGACGGTCGTTTCAGCCTTTCCTATCGCGCGAACGGCTTCGTGCTTTTTGAGCAGATGCAGACGCAGAACGCAACGGGCGGCCTCGGCATTGATGACAAGGCGTTTCCGGCGACCGTGAAGAACCTTGCCGTCGGCGACTGGCATCATGTCGCGTTGACGTTCTGCGTGTCGGCAGGCAATGGCGTTTACGAGCTGTTTGTGGACGGCGAGTCCTGCGGGACGCTTTCCGCTGCGTTGCGCGAGGAGGCGAAGATGGGCACGTCGCCCTTGCTTTATGTTGGAGGTCGCCCATGGAGCGATCAGAGCTTCAAGGGCGAATTGTCCTCGATTCGACTTTCTGACGTGGTGTTGGCTCCGTCCGAGTTTCTCTGTGCCGAGAAGGACATCCCTGAAGAGAGTCCACAGACATTGGCGTACTGGCCGCTGGACGGAAGCGGAAGCGCATTGTCGGGAGAGGACCTTTCCGGGCTGGGAAATCCGATTTCGGAGTTCTTGAACGTCCGTCCGATTAAACGAGGTGACGCGGCGTTTCGCTTTCTGCCTGTTGACGATCCGATAGTCGCTGCCGGTGATTTCGTCAAGAACCTTGGTGCGGTTTCGCTTGATGGCGTGCAGGCCTATCTCTTGTCCGAGAGCGTCGGGTCGAACCTGAGTCGGGACGCCTCTTTCACGGTTGAAGGCTGGCTTCGGACGCATGCGGAGTCGGGGACGACAGATGAGGAGGTTGTCGTTGGAAATTTTGATCCGGTTGCGCGTGTCGGCTGGAAGCTTTCGGTTGTCCGCGTGGACGGAGCGCGCCGCTTCCGGGTCTTTGCGCGTGGCGCAAGTGGATTGTCGCCGCTTGTCGATGCGACGTTCGACGGGGCCGTGCCGACAGACTGGAAGCACATGGCGTTGACCTATGATGTGGAGGCGTCCGAAGGATGGTGGTCTTTGTATGTGGATCGCACGAAGATTGGCGAGGCCAAAGGCCATTATCATCCGGGAGAAGTCGGCCTTGGTCAAACGGCTTTTGCCCTTGGGCTGAAGGGGGTGCGGCAGGGCCTGCGGGCATTGTCCGGCGATTATGACGTTTGGCGTGTCTCGTCTGGCGTTCGCGCGAGTGACGCGTTCCTGCCGGATGGGCTGAATGGAGGAAGAGGAACGCTCCTTCTTTTTCGTTGATTGAATCAGAGGAACAGAAATGAACGCAAAACAATGGATGTGCTTGTTTGGGACAGGGTTGACGCTGACCTTGTCGGCCGATGAGATTAACGTGAAGGCGACCGGTCTCAGGGCCGTCTCCGGCGAAGACGTCGCGGCAAAGGTTGAGGCGATCATCGCCGCTGCGCCCAGCGGCTCGGATGTCTTCTTCCCAGCCGGGGAGTATTTCTTCCGACGAACGGTCCGAGTTGTTGGCAAGACGAACGTGGTCTTTCGCGGGGAGGCGGGGACGCGGCTCGTCGCGCATTTTGCGTCTGACGGCAGCTATCGGGAGATTGGCGGACTGTTCGAGGTCCGCGATTCGTCGGACCTCGTCTTTCGGAATCTGACGGCGACGACGGACATTCCGCACGGCTGGTCGGGTCGAATCGCCGCGCTCGATCCGGCGAACGGGACGTATGACGTGAAAATCGCAAGTCGATATGCCGTCACAGGCGATGAGATGATTTGCCGCGTCGATACCTGCGACGAAGACGGCACGCCCGATTGGGCGATTCTCGACTATCGGCGCATTGCGCGGCAGAAGGTGACGGATGCGCAGGGCATCGTCCGTGAGAGGGCTGTCTGCATACCCTACACGGTCATCGGAGACCGTCTCATTCGCGTGACGGCACCGCACGGCGAAAAGAGTTGGGAGCGCCCGGACTGGTCGCGTCTGCGCGTCGGTCAGCGGATTCTCTTCCGTCATGGATATGTGCCGGGACTGGCGATGTTCGATTTTGAGCGCTGTGACCGCGTGCGCCTGCAGGACATCGAGGTTGAACGGACGACGACATGCGGTGTCCGCGTCATGCCGCCGGCATCCGACTTCGCGTTCGAGCGCTTCAACATCCGGATGCCGAAGGACGGCGACCGCTATTATTATTCCTCCCCTGCCGACGGCATCCACTTCGGCGGCCTCTCCGGCACGCTGTCGCTGCGGGATTGCCATTTCTGGGGCCTTGGCGATGACATCCTGAACGTCCATTCGAGAGCCGGGTTCGTGAAGAGCCATGACGCGACGACCGGACGTACTGCGCTCGTCTACCGGAGTGAGTATGAGCGCGAGCGTCCGTTGCCGAAGCTGTGGGCGCGTTCGGGAAGTCGGCTGGCCTTCTATGAGCCGAAGACGTTTCGGGAGAAGGGTGTCGTGACAGTTGACGGTTTCGCGGAGGGCTGCGTGACGGTGCGGAATGCCGAATTCGTCGTTGAGGAAGGCGACATTGTGGCAAATCTTGACGACCAGCCTGACGTCCGCATCTCCGGCTGCTCGGTCCGCAACACGCGCGGGCGGGCGTTTCTCCTGCAGACGCGCTCGTTTTGCGTCGAGAACTGCGACATCCGAAACACCTCTCTGCCAGGCATCCTGGTCGCGCCCGACGGACGGCAGTGGAGCGAAGTCGGGCCGACGCGGAAGGGCGTGATCCGCAACTGCACGTTCATGAAGTGCGGCGTAGCGCGAACGGGCGCGTCGGCTGGGGCAATCGTGGTCAAGGCCAGTCATGACGGCGGGCTTGCCGACTATCCGGCGGGTGTGCATCAGAACATCCGGATTGAGGGCTGTCGCTTCGATGCCTGCGCGAACGCGGGGATTTGCGTCTCGGCGACGGACGGCGTGGCGATTGAGAACAATGTCTTCCAGCGATGCGCGACACGCGTGTTTGACGAGCGCCGCCCCGAGCCGAAGCATGACATTTGGCTGTTGAACTGCCGAAACGTTTCCCTCTCGGGGAACGAAACAGACCGGACAAAACGCCACCTGTTCGTCGAGAACGTACAGGAGGTGCAGTCGGCGCCGCCGCGTCTGTACGTGCCGGGCGATGTGACGCGCCGGCCGCATTTTGGTCCGCCGGTCGCGCGGCATGATCCGAAGTCGCGTCGGTTTACCGGGATCCCCAGCGTTTGCGTCACACCGCAGGGGCGGCTGTGGGTGACTTGGTATGCGGGCGTGACGCCCAACGAGGATGCCAACAACTACGTCGTGCTGGCGACCAGCGGGGACAGCGGGAAGACGTGGCGCGAAGTGGCCGTCTACGACCCGGATGGCGCGGGTCCCGTCCGGTCCTTCGACCCAAGCGTCTGGGTGACGCCGGACGGTCGATTGCTTTGGAACTGGAGCGAGTTGCTGCCGGGTTACGGGGGCGTCTACGAATGCGACGGCAATCGGCTTTTTCTCGCTTTCGGGGATGATGCCGAACAGGAGATTCCGACATGGTCGGCGATTCAGCCGCTCGGAAAGGGCATAGTGCTGGAGAAGCCGCAGGTGTTGCGTGACGGAAGTTGGCTGTTGCCGGTTGCCGACTGGTATGCTCCGACCAGCACCGTCGCGACGCTCTCGCAGGATGCGGGGCGGAGCTGGACGCGCGTCGGCGGCGTGACGGTGCCAATCGAACGACGGATGTTCGACGAAACGCGGTTCGTGCGTCTGTCGGATGGGCGGCTTCGCGCCTACATCCGCACGGACAGAGGCCCGGACGGCGCTTGGGAGGCCGAGTCGTCAGACGACGGCCGGACATGGAATGCGCCGCGCCCGTGCCCGTTCTCTCATCCGTCTTCTCGTCTGCTCGTGCGACGCCTTCGGAGCGGGCGACTGCTGCTTGTGAAAAACGGTCGGCTGAACCAAGGCTATGAGCGCAACCAGATGATTGCCTACGTGTCGGAGGATGACGGGAAAAGCTGGAAAGGCGGACTCGTCCTCGACGCGCGCAAGAACGTGTCCTATCCAGATGCCGACCAGGCGGCGGACGGGACGATCTTCGCCGTTTGGGATCGGGAGCGGATGTCGGAGCATGAGATTCTCCTGACGCGCTTCACGGAGGCGGATGTCGTGCTGGGCGGTACGCATGCGATGCCGATGATCGTCTCGAAAGGAGGACGGGATGCACAAGGTGAATAAGTCGGTCGGGGGGCTCGCGGTCTTCCTCTCATTGGGCGGCGGCCTTGTTTCGCTGGCGTCCGAACGGGCCTTGGTGACGATCGACCCGATGCGCGAGCAGGGACTGATCAAGCGCATCCATGGCGTGAACAACGGCCCCGTCAAGGCGCGGGCCGACCAGTGCAAGGGGAACTTCCCCGCGTTCAAGGCGGCCGAAATCCCGAGCGTACGCACGCATGACTCCGCTTACAGCAACGAATACGGAGGACGGCACACGGTGGACATCTCGAACGTCTTTCCCGACTTCGACAAGGACGAGACGGATGCCGCCTCCTACGACTTCGCCTGGACGGACAAGTACCTGGGCGACATCCGCGAGTCCGGCGGCGCGGTCTACTACCGTCTCGGACAGTCGATCGAGCATGGCATCAAGCAGTATTTCGCGTATCCGCCCAAGGACTACGGGAAATGGGCGCGCATTTGCGAGCACATCATCCGGCACTACAACGAGGGCTGGGCGAACGGGTTTCGGTGGAACATCCGGCATTGGGAGATCTGGAACGAGCCGGACAACAACGACCCGAAGAACCCGACGTGCTGGGGCGGGACGGACGAGGCGTTCTTCGCCCTTTACGAGACGGCGGCCCGACACCTGAAAGCGTGCTTTCCGTCTCTGATGATCGGTGGTCCGGCCGTTGCTTGGAACGAAGAGTGGGCGGGACGTTTCCTCGACTACGTGAAGGCGCGTCAGGTCCCCCTGGATTTCTTTTCCTGGCACGGGTACGACAAGGACCCGAAGAGCGTCGGCGCACATGCCGTTCGGATGCGTGCGGCCCTTGACCGGCGCGGCTTCCTGAAGACGGAGAGCCACTTGACCGAATGGAACTACGTTCGCGGCTGGAGCGAAGAGTGGCCCTACACGCTGCGCGTCAATGCCGGCGACCTCTGCGCGAAGGGCGCGGCCTACATTGCCGCGACGCTGTCCGTCCTGCAGGACGCGCCCGTGGAGGAGGCGCATTTCTACGATGCGCGTCCGGGCTACCAGATGAACGCCCTCTTTGACTGGCAGCTGTTTCGGACAAAGAAGGGCTATTACCCGTTCTATGCGTGGAGCCGCCTGTGCCGGCACCCGGTTCGCGTCGCGACAGACTGCACGGGCGCCGCGTCGGATCTCCACGTCACGGTCGGGAAAGACGGATCTCAAGTGATGGTCTACATCGCCCGCTTCAACGAAGACGACAACGTCTGCGTGCCCAAGGCCGTTTCATTCCGGCTGGCCGACGGGTCGCGGATAGTCGGGGCGCGGGCACACGTGACGGATTTCTCGACGGTCTACACGGAAACGACGCCGGAAGAGGCTGCCGATGGTTCGGTTCAGCTGTGGCTTGAGCCGCAGTCGTTCGCGACGGTCGAGTTCGAGGTCCCGGAGCCTTCGCCCGGAAGGCGGCGGATTCCCGACGGAGTTCTCTCGAACCGTGCCGACTATGTCGTCTATGTCCCGCGCCAGCCTCACGACCGCGAGCGGTTCGACAGGAGCGTGAGGCTGGATGTCCGCAAAAGGGGCGACAGCTACAACGATCACTTGCAGGTGATTGCGGACGAGAAAAGGGGGCTTCTGCATGCGTTTTGGACACAGGCCTCCTGGGAAGGCGCATCCGATCAGCATGTGGCCTTCTCGAAGTCGGCTGACGGCGGCAAGGTTTGGACGGAGCCTGTCATCCTTGCCGGTTCCGAGTGCCGCGCCCGTCCTGTGTTGCATGCGGGTTGGCAACAGCCGATGCTTGCCCGTTCGGGGAGGCTGTATTGTCTTTGGAACCAGCAGGTCTCAAGGGACTACGGACCCCACAGAGGATTGATGTTCGGGAGCTATTCGGATGATGCCGGCGAGACCTGGTCCACGCCGGCAAAGGTGCCGATGAGCGCACGCGACGCCGATGCGACGAGTCCGGAGGGGTTGCCAAGCTGGTGCAACTGGCAGCGTCCGCTTCGGCTTGGCGAGAACGGCAAGTTCTTCGTCGCGAGTTCCCGGTACGGGCGCGCGCCGTACGAGACGGAGACGCGCGGACGGATTGAGTTCTGGCAGTTCGAGAACATTGACGACGACCCGGGCGTGGCGGAGATCCGAATCACGGCTTTCTGCACGAATCGCGATTCGCTCACGGCGGATCGCGTCGAGCCGATTCCTGGCGTTCCGTATTTCAAGCCACGTTGGACCCGACCCTCTGACGGATGGGTTGAGCCGCCGACCGTGGAAGAGGCCTCCATCGTCAAGTTGCCGGACGGTCGCCTCTTCGCGGTCATGCGCTCGTCGATCGGCTATCCGGTCTGGAGCCAGAGCCGGGACGGCGGCCGTTCGTGGAGCGGTCCGAAGGCGCTTCTTGACCGGGACGGCGGACAGCCGTACCGCCATCCGACAAGCCCGTGCCCCATTTACGACTGGAAGGGATGCGAGGCCGCAAGCGGACTTTACTTTTGCCTGGTCCATAACATGTTTGACTTTACGCGAGAGACGGCCTACCAGAACCGCGGCCCGCTCTATCTGATTGCCGGGCGATTCAATCCGAAAGCCGAGCAACCGGTCGAGTTTGCCGCGCCGAAGCTCTTTTCTTCCCGGCGTTCGTGCAATTCATTCTATTCGTCCTATACCGTCGTCGGCGGCACGGGCGTGCTGTGGTTCCCCGATGACAAGTACTGCCTCGTTGGGCGTGAGATTGGTCCCGAATGGATGGAGCCTTGAGCAGAGACGGCGTCGTCGTTCGTTCTTTTGGCGTAAAATTTTTACGTTTTATTGGTTCTATCGCCGGAACTTTTTGGTATACTATTCCCTGTCGTGATCGGGAGATGTGCGCCGGCGGTTGCAAGCGGGCTGTCGGCGGACGGCAAACGATAACGACTGACAAACCTAAGGAGAAAGTACCATGAAGAAACAAATCCAAATTGAAAAGTGGTTGTGTCTGACGCTTCTCTCGTCTGTGACGGTTGGCGGCGTCTTGAACCTGCAGGCCGAGACGCTGACATGGACGGGCGGCGCGACGGGCGACTTCACGGCATCCGCGAACTGGTCGCCCGCACAGGCTCCTCAGGCGGGTGACACGCTCGTCATCAACAAGGCCGTCACCTTCGACGCCGCGACGTTCGACGTGGGCACGTCCGGTCTTGAGATCCAGGCGTCGGCGCGCACGCTGTGTGACGTGGCGTTCGCGGGCAGCGGCGAGATCCGCGTCCGGGGCGAACGGTTTCGGTTACGTTCAATTCGGATTACAAGCTTGCGTTCATCGGTTCCGTCGAGGCGCGTGTTGC
>CAKUGW010000134.1 GCA_934654805.1 uncultured Kiritimatiellota bacterium | reverse complement strand
GAGGACAGCCCTAACGGCTCAACACCCAAAGTTAGGATTTAGTTCTGGAATCCAAGTTTAGTTCCGGACGCGGCGTCGATTTTAAGGACGCCTTATCACGATTTCTCTACAAACCCCAGCAAATGGCGATCACCCTTGCATGTTCTTGATGGCGACGCGCATCGCCTTGTTCAGCTCTTTCCAAAGCGTCTTGGCGTCCGTGGCCGAGAGGATGAACGGCATCTTCTCTCCGTCCGCAAACGTCTTGGCAAACGCGCCGAGCAGCTTCAGGTAGAACGGCGAGGCGACCACGGGCAGCACCGTGAAGACGACGAGGTTGACCGTCTGCCCGTTCCAGTCGATGCCCTTCGGCGAAACGCCCGCCGCGAACGTCAGCACACCCTCCTCGACGCCGCGCATGTGCGGAAACGCCAAGCCGTTCCCGACGGCCGTCGAGAGGATCTTCTCGCGCTCAAGCGCCGCCGTCACGACAGCCTCCGGGGCTGCGATCATCTTCTCCTTCGCGAGGACGTCGCAGAGTTCCGCGATCGCCCCTTCCGGCGTTTCCGCCTTGAGGGTCGGGACCATCAGCTTCCCCGTGCTGTACCGCGAGAGCGGGAACTTCGGATCCGGCTCGCCCGGCCTCAGCCCCGTCGCCTTCACGTCCGGGCGGTAGAGGATGCGCCCGCAGTTCGTGCACGGCACGTACTGGTCTTCGCCCAAGACGTGCTGCAGGCGCGCGGTCGGCACCCGCATCCCGCACGCCGAGCAGTTGCCGCGCGACAGCGGCGACAGGAAGAGCCGGCTCTTCGCGACCAGCCGCCGGTAGAGGGCCGCCGCCTCCGGCTCCAGCTGCGCCTGCAGACGCGCAATCTCGGCGGCCAGCGCCTCCGTCCGCTCGCCGGAACCCACGTTCTCGTGTTCGTCGCGAATCAGCAGAAGATGCTGGATCTTCCGCAACAGCCTGATCTGGTCTTTCACCATGTCACATGTCCCTTTCTCTTTCTTTCGTTCAGCCTTTCATCAGACGCGGACAGTATAGCACTTCGGCATTAACGGAGTGTTAACGAACGCGAACTGCCGGCAAAAAGCAGACGGACAGGCGCCGCGCTTGCCGGGTGCCTGTCCGTCCGTTTTCGCAAGAGCTCTTGGAAGCCTACTTCTTGAAGCTCTCCTCGACGGCCACGGCCACCGCGACGGTCGCGCCGACCATCGGGTTGTTGCCCATGCCGATGAGGCCCATCATCTCGACGTGCGCCGGGACGGACGAGCTGCCCGCGAACTGCGCGTCGGAGTGCATGCGGCCCATCGTGTCCGTCATGCCGTAGCTGGACGGGCCGGCGGCCATGTTGTCCGGGTGCAGGGTGCGGCCCGTGCCGCCGCCGGAGGCGACGGAGAAGTACTTGCGCCCGTTCTCCCAGCACCACTTCTTGTAGGTGCCGGCGACCGGATGCTGGAAGCGCGTCGGGTTCGTGGAGTTGCCCGTGATCGACACGCCGACGTTCTCGGCCTGCATGATCGCGACGCCCTCCGGCACGTTGTCCGCGCCATAGCACCTGACGGCCGCGCGCGGCCCCTTCGAGAACGCCTTCTCCTCGACGACGCGCAGCTTCTCCTTCTTGTTGTCGAAGGTCGTCTTCACGTAGGTGAAGCCGTTGATGCGCGAGATGATGTACGCCGCGTCCTTGCCGAGGCCGTTCAGGATGACGCGCAGGTTCGTCTTGCGCACCTTGTTCGCGTTGAGGGCGATCTTGATCGCGCCCTCCGCCGCCGCGAACGACTCGTGGCCCGCGAGGAACGCGAAGCACTCCGTCGCGTCGTCCAGGAGCATCGCGCCGAGGTTGCCGTGGCCGAGGCCGACCTTGCGGTTCTCCGCGACCGAGCCGGGGATGCAGAACGCCTGGAGGCCGACGCCAATTTCCGCCGCCGCGTCCTTCGCCTTCGTGCAGCCCTTCTTGATCGCCATCGCCGCGCCGACCGTGTAGGCCCACTTCGCGTTCTCGAAGCAGATCGGCTGCGTCTCCTCGACGATCTTGTAGGGGTCGAAGCCCGCCTTCTTGCAGATCGCGGCGCATTCCTCGATCGACTTGATGCCATAGGGCTTCAGCGCGGCGAGGATCTTCGCCTCGCGGCGCTCGTAGCCCTCGAACAGCTTCTCGTCGGTCTTCTTGGTAACTTTCTTTGCAGTAGCCATAAGTTCTCCTTTGATTGCCTCTGTCCCCCGTCGGCAGTCCGCTGTCCTTTCCGAGACAATGGACGGACGACAAACGACAGCGGGCACTTGAATTTACTCCTTGCGCGGGTCGATGTACTTCGCCGCGCCCTCGAACTGGCCGTAGTGGCCCTTCGCCTTCTCCCACGCCTCGTTCGGGGTGAGGCCCTTCTTGATGAAGTCGGTCATCTTGCCGAGCGAGACGAACTCGTAGCCGGTCACCTCGCCGTCCTTGTTGAGGGCCATCCGCGTGCAGTAGCCTTCGGTCATCTCGAGGTAGCGCGGGCCTTTCGCCTTCGTCGCGTACATCGTGCCGACCATCGAGCGAAGCCCCTTGCCGAGGTCTTCGAGTCCCGCGCCAATCACGAGGCCGCCGTCGGAGAACGCGCTCTGCGTGCGCCCGTAGACGATCTGGAGGAAGAGCTCGCGCATCGCCGTGTTGATCGCGTCGCAGACGAGGTCGGTGTTGAGCGCCTCGAGGATCGTCTTGCCGACGAGGATCTCGGACGCCATCGCGGCGGAGTGGGTCATGCCCGAGCAGCCGACCGTCTCGACGAGAGCCTCCTCGATGACGCCGTTCTTGACGTTCAGCGAGAGCTTGCACGCGCCCTGCTGCGGCGCGCACCAGCCGACGCCGTGCGTGTAGCCGCTGATGTCCTTGATCTGCTTGGCCTGCACCCATTTTCCCTCTTCGGGAATCGGCGCGGGACCGTGGTTGCACCCCTTCATGAGCGGGCACTGATGTTCGACTTCTGTCGAGTAGACCATTGTGTGTCTCCTTGGTGGTTGGTTAAATGTTCGTGTATTATACCAAAATTTCCGCCCGCCCGTGTCGCGGCAGGACCCGGCAAATCGACAGCATGCCCACAAAGATGACGAGACATAAGGAGGAGAGGCTGGCGAGGAGGCGCTGCCGAAAGCAGACGTCGCTCCTATCGGCCCGGCTTCGCGTAGATGAGCACCTTGTCGAGGCAGAAGTAGTCGTCCTCGAAGCCCGGCTCGCGGCCGATGCGGATGTACTTCGCCCGCACGTTCTTGCCGTTCAGGTCAAAATCGACTTCGGGATACGGCCCTTCCTCCTGCCGCCGAAGCGGCCCCTCCAGGTCCGGCCCGATCACGAGATGGGCCAGGTTCATGTTGAACATGTCGTTTCCGCCGCAGCCTCGGGCCGAGAAACTATGCCTCGCCAATGGGAATCCGCTTCGCCGCCCGTCCCAGCGCAACGGGTCCGTCTCATGATCCAGATAGGGCCGATCCCTCTCGAGGAACGCCTGGCCTGTCCGCTTGCAGTCCAATTGCTCGGGGTCCTTGCGCCAGTCCGCGTCCAGCAGGTCGAGGCACAATGCCGCCCCCTTACAGCGCGGCGAGCCTCTTCGCGACGAGCGGGCCGACGAGCTTCGGGTCGGCCTTGCCCTTCGAGAGCTTCATGACCTGCCCGACGAAGAACCCCGCCGCCGCCTTCTTGCCGGCCTTGAAGTCCTGGGCCGGGCCCGGGTTCGCCGCGATCGCCTGGTCGACGAACGCCTCCAGCGCGGCCGTGTCGCTCACGGCGCCGAGGCCGCGCGCCTTCACGATCGCCTCCGGGTCGCCGCCCTTCTCGAAGATCTCCGGCAGGAGCTCCTTCAGCGTCGGCCCGTTGATCGCGCCGGACGCCGAGAGCCTCACGAGCGCCGCCAGCTCCGCCGGCTGCATCGCGCAGTCGCCGATGGCCCTGCCGCTCGCGTTCAGGAGCGCCATCACGTCGCCGAGGAAGAGGTTGCAGAGGAGCTTGGCCGTCTTCCTGTCGAGCCCCTTCGCGGCGGCCTCGTACCAGTCGGCGTTCGCCTTGTGCTGCGACAGCACTTCGGCGTCGTACTCGGCGAGGCCGTACTGCTCGACCATGCGCGCGCGGCGCGCCTCCGGCTTCTCCGGCAGGAGCGCGCGCCAGGCTGCGACCTGCGCCTCGGAGAGCTCGACCGGCACCAAGTCCGGCTCCGGGAAATAGCGGTAGTCGTGCGCGTTCTCCTTCGTGCGCATGGACGCCGTCTCCAGCGCCTCCGGATCCCACCGGCGCGTCTCCTGCACGATCGGCACGCCCTGCGCGACGCACGCGCGCTGGCGCTTCGCCTCGTAGACGAGCGCGGCGTGGATGCCGGAGAACGAGTTCATGTTCTTGATCTCGACCTTCGTGCCCAGCCTCGTCTCGCCCTTCGGGCGGATCGAGATGTTGACGTCGGAGCGCATGTTCCCCTCTTCGAGGTTGCAGTCGGAGACGCCCGCGTAGACGAGCATCTCCTTCAGGGCCGTCAGGTAGGCGATCGCGTCGTCCGCCGACTCCATGTCGGGCTCGGAGACGATCTCCATGAGCGGCGTGCCGCCCCGGTTGAAGTCAACGCCCGACGTCGCCGCGTAGTGGTTGATCTTCGCGGCGTCCTCCTCGAGGTGGATGTGGTTGATGCGGATGAGCTTCTTCGTGCCGTCCGCCCGCGTGATCTCGACGCCGCCGCCGAGGCAGAGGGGATTGCCGTTCTCGGAGATCTGGTAGTCCTTCGCCATGTCCGGGTAGAAGTAGTTCTTCCGGTCGAAGGTCGCGTGCCGGTTGATCTCGCAGCCGAGCATGAGGCCGCTCATCACCGTCAGCTTCACGGCCTCCTTGTTCATGACCGGCAGGGCCCCCGGATAGCCGAGGCACACGGGGCAGACGTTCGTGTTCGGCTCGCAGCCCGTCTTCAGCAGGCAGCCGCAGAACATCTTCGTCTTCGTCTTGAGCTGGACGTGCGTCTCCAGCCCGATCGTATTCTCGAATTCCATGAAGGCCCGCGCCTTTACTTCGCCGCCGCCGTGGGCGCCTCGTAGCGCTGCACGAGCGTCTCGGTCGCGTCGATGCGAGCCGCGGCGATCTCGTCGTCCCCGTTCGCGCCCTTCAGCGCCGCGAGGCGCTTCAGGGCCTCGTCCTTCTTCCCGTCCTGCGCCAGGCACCGCGCGGCGCCGAGCTGGGCCGTGAGCGTCAGGTAGCCCTTCGGGCTCGCCTGCACGAAGGCGTCGAACGCGGCGAGCGCCTCCGGGAACCTCTTCAGGGCCTCGAGGCACTGCGCCCTGCCGACGGCCGGCACGTCCGCAAAGCCGTCCGGGGCCTTGCCGTCCAGCGCCTCGTACTGCGCCAACGCCTCCTCGTAGCGGCCGTTGTCGAAGTAGTTCTTCGCGAGGCGCAGCTTCAGCGCGCCCGCCGTCGCCGTGCCGGAGAACTTCGAGACGGCCTCCTCGATCTCCTCGGTCGTGTAGGCGTTCACGGCCGCGTCGGACGCCGCCGCCTTCAGCGCCGCGCGGTGGCTCTTCCACCCGTACCAGCCGCCCACGGCAATTGCCGCGACGAGCAGCCAGATGACGGTCGACTTGCCGTCCTTCTCCCACCATTCGACCAGCGGGATGAGTTCGGGGTTCTTCTTGAGATTCATTCGTTCGTTCCTTTCTCTTCTGATGATTCCTCTTCTTCGTACGGGCGTTTCTCCTCGTAGAGATCGGCCCATTCGTTCAAGACCTTTTCGCTCCGCCCCTCGACGCGCGCGACGATGCGCGCGTAGTCGAGCGCATCGAGGAAGTCGCGGTTGTAGACGAAGCGCTGCTTGCCGCGCGCCGGCGACTGCGACAGGCGGCGCAACGACTCCATCAGCACGACGCCCGTGAAGAACGTGGCCTTCGGCGTCGCGAGCGGCTTCGTCAGGTACTCCATGATCCGGCGGCTCGCGCCGTCCTTCCTCTCCGCCCGGAAAGGCGCCGTCATCAGGATCGCGGCGCGCAGGGCGTTCGAGACCTCGAAGCCCCTCTTCGCCATCATCCGCTCGTAGGCGTCCAGCCCCTTCAGGTACCGGAACGTCTTCGACTTCGCGCCGCCGTCGCGGTCGATGAACGCCGCGAGCTCCGGCACGAGGTCGCCGAGAAGGCCGTACTCGTACAGCTGGCGGAACGCCTCCTCGCTGTGGCCGTAGGGGAAGAGGCGGAAAACCTCCTCGCAGACGCGCGGCACGGCCGCCGTCAGGATGCAGCGGTGGTACTTCCTCATCGCCGCCGCAGTCTTCCGCTCGATCGTGAAGCCGAGGCGCGACGAGAACTTGATCGCGCGCATCATGCGCACCGGGTCTTCCCGGAAGCGGATCGCGGGGTCGCCGATCGCGCGGATGACCTTCTTCTCCAGGTCCTTCATGCCGCCGACCCAGTCGATGACCGAGAAGTCGCGGATGTCGTAGAAGAGGCCGTTCACCGTGAAGTCGCGGCGGTAGGCGTCCGTCTCCGGCGTGCCGAAGGTGTTGTCCTCCTGCGGGCCCTCCGCCACGTGCTCGATGATTTCGCCGACCGTCTGGGAGTTCTGGCGGAACGTCGCCGTCTCGATCACCTTCGTGCCGAAGCGGATGTGGGCGAGGCGGAAGCGCCGGCCGATCAGGAAGCAGTTGCTGAACACGCGCCGAACCTGGTTCGGCCGGGCGGACGTCCCGACGTCAAAGTCCTTCGGCTCGCGCCCCAAGAGGAGATCGCGCACGCCGCCGCCCACGAGGTAGGCCGTGTAGCCCGCGTCGGAGAGCCGGTAGAGGACCTTCAGCGCGTCTGGGTCGATGTTCTTGCGCGAAATGCAGTGCTCCTGTCGCCTGTAGACGACAGGGCCCTTACTCTTGCGTTTCAGAAAGCCAAACATTGAGGGTGTATTATACCAATTTTAGGACATCCCTTGCAAGTGGGCGCGTACACCACCCTTATCCCGATTTTTCGGGGCAGCTTATCCCGATTTCTCTCCAAGCCCCTGCAAATGCGGGCGAGAAAATATTCTCGGCCCCTTCTGAAAGCGCCGGGGACTTTCTCCGCGCGGGGCCTGAACCGCGCAAAACGGGCGTTTCCCGCGCGATTCCGGAACCGGGCGCAAGGCTCCGCGATTCCGCTCGACGCCCTGCCCCAGCTTCGTCCCGGCGGTTCGCGCACGGGCTGGGCGACGCGCCGGTTCGCCTCATGTGAGAGAGCCTCGAAAAAGAAAAAAACCGCACTTCGCGGTTTTCGTCAATGTAGTGGTGGCCAAGGCCGGGATCGAACCGGCGACACACGGATTTTCAGTCCGTTGCTCTACCAACTGAGCTACCTAGCCACATGTGCGTCGGTCAAGGTCTTGATGGTAGGGGCGCAGGGATTCGAACCCTGGACCCAGTGATTAAGAGTCACTTGCTCTACCAGCTGAGCTACGCCCCCATCTCACCTTGGCTTTCACTGGAGCGAGGAACGGGACTCGAACCCGCGACAACCACCTTGGCAAGGTGGCACTCTACCAACTGAGTTATCCTCGCGTCGTGAAAACAGTGCGTAGTATATCATTTCCTGATGACGCGCACAAGGGGGTATCCGGATTTTTTTTCATTTTTCTCAATTTTGCCGCTTCCAGAGGTAAAGTTGATTTCGTTGATGGTTTACCCCCTGTAAAGATTGGCTGTTGTTGAAGGATG
>CAKUGW010000133.1 GCA_934654805.1 uncultured Kiritimatiellota bacterium | reverse complement strand
AACGAGAGTGTAGTGAAGACCTTTAAGCAAAACCCCAGGAAATCCTGGGGTTTTTCATTCGAACGTGGAAAGTCGGGCTATTCGATTTGCGGAGATGCGGACGGCGCGGGCAGGGACGACGCAGGAGACCAGTACAGCGCGTCGCCGAACAGCTCAAGGCGCTGGCGGATCTTGTAGTCAAGCTCCGCGCCCGAATCGATCTCCTCGGACCAGGCGCAGCACGCGCCGCCCAGGATCACGCCGTGAAGTTCGGGCGGAATCCCGTCGAGCGGCGAGAACCGGGCCACCCGCGCCGAGGGCAGCGTCAGCTTCAGCTTCATCGTCCATTCGCGGTAGGGCCACGGATCGCAGCCGATCTCGCCCGTCGGCTGGGTGAAGTAGGCCGTATTCAGCGGCGACATGATCACGCGGCAGCCCTTCTCCGCCGCCTTGCGCACGATGTCCGCGCCGCTCACGCCGTTCGACGCCGAACGCCAGTTCTGCACGATGGTCCCCTTCGGCAGTTCGCCCGCCTCCAGGATCTCGTCCCAGCCGATCACCTTCTTGCCGCAGCGGGCCACCATCGCCGCGACCCGGCGGACGAAGTACGCCTGCAGCTCCGCCGACTGGCCCATGCCCTCCCGCGCCATCAGGCCTCGGCACCGGTCGCACGCCTCCCAGCGCGTCCGGGGACACTCGTCGCCGCCGATGTGGAAGTAGTCGCACGGGAAGAGCCGGGCGACCGCCGCAACCAGCCGTTCGAGATAGGCGTAGACGGCCTCGTTCCCCACGCACAGGACCTCGGGGGAGACGCCCCACCGGACGAGCGGCGTCCCCGGCTGCGCGTCCGGCGCGCAGGCCAGCTCCGGATGCGAAGCCAGCAACGCGCCGACGTGCCCCGGCATGTCGATCTCGGGGATGACCTCGATGCCGCGCGCCTTCGCGTAGTCCACGACCTCCCGGATGTCAGCATCCGAATAGAAGTACGGGCCATACGGGCGGCCGTCCGGCTTCGTGTCCTGCCCGCGCAGCGGCGTCGCGGGACGCTTCGCGCCCTTGCGCACCAGCTCCGGGAAGCCCGGCACGTCGATCCGCCAGCCCTGGTCGTCGGTCAGGTGCCAGTGGAAGTAGTTGTAGCGGTGTCGCCGCATCACGTCAAGGTACTGCTTCACCTTCTCCTTCCCGAAGAAGTGCCGCGCCTCGTCGAGCATGAACGCGCGGAAGCCGAAAGCCGGCAGGCTCTCCGACTTCACGGCCGACACCCGCTCGGACGTCTGGCGGACGACATCCCTCTCCGGCGACAGCGCCGCCCCGTCGACGCGGTTGCCGACCAGGCGGACGTCCGTCGCGTTCTTCAGCGAGACGGGCGCGACCGCCAGGCGCTCGAAGACGCAGTCCTCGATGTCCACGCCGCGAACGGGCGCGACCGTGACGTCAGACTTCGTCCCGTCCTCCGGCGAAAACATCTCGATCCACGAGCCGACGCCCGTGCCCGACGCGGCGAACCGGCAGCTGCGGATCCGCACCGCATACGGCGGCGGCCCTTCGCGCCAGTTCCCCAGCGCCCCGAGGCGAATGCACTCGTTCCGGACGCCCTCGTACGTGCAGTCCTCGATCAGCGCCTGCGGCGACTGGATGACGCTGCCGGACCAGCGTCCGTTGCGGAACGAGCAGCCGCTGATCACGGTTCCGACGCCGAACTGGCGCGGCTCGTACTGGTAGGCACCCTGCGCGATGCCGGGCGGCAGCGCACGGTCGAAGCGCGAGACGCGGCGCCAGCCGTTGGAGAGGAAGACCGCCGCGTCCGTCTGGGCCAGCGCGGCGTTCGCCAGGTACTGTCCCGTCTTCGGGTCCGCAAAGGCGACAAGCGCCCCGCCGCGATTGACGCCGTTGTCCAGGTGCAGGGCCTCGCTCGGCGAACGGCCCGGCGCCGTCACCAGCGCGCGGCTTCTCACGTTGAGGCCGTCGTCGCACATCGCGTCGAACGAGCAGCGGTACACGAACGTGCCCGGATCGCAGAAGCAGCCGTCCGCATTGCTCGAAAGAGAGTGTCCGTCAAGCGGAAACAGTCGGCACCGGTCGAACGTGCTGCCGCGCGACCGCAGCGTGCAGAAGGCCGAACTGCGGCTCGTGCGCACCCAGACGTCCTCCGCCGTGCAGAACGTGCAGAAGCGGAACGCGAAAGCCCCGTAGGCGTTGGTCCGGTTCGGCAGCGCGAGCGTGCCGCCGACGACGATGCCGTCCAGGTGGCTGCGCCCGACCTTCCCGTCGAGGAACAGGCGCCACCGGCCGTCGCCGAGGTCCTTGTAGTTCTCGCCCATCCGCCAGCACAGCAGCGCGGCGGTGCGGATGAGGTTGCCCGACTTGTCGAACTCGACGCCAAAGCTCTCGACGCCAAACTGCTTCTCGAACCCGACCGGATGCCACTTCGGGTCGTCCGGGCGCAGGGTGCCCGGCTTGAGGCGGATGTCGCAGGCGAAAGTCTCGCGGTCGTACGCCAGCACGTCGCCTTCGAGGAACGGGATTTCCTCGGTCGCCAGCTCCAGCCCCTTCACCGTGCAGTTGACGCAGTTCACCAGGGCCAGCTGCTGCCCGCGGTAGCCGGACCGCAGACGCGTTTTCTCCGGCCCGTCGCCCTCGATGCGGCAGTTCTGCAGGCCGTCGAACAGGCAGTAGCCCGTCCGCACCCACGGATCCTCGTTGAACTCGCCGGCCGCCGTCGTGAACGGCCGCGCCGTGCGCGTCGTCACGAGGCGATAGGTGCCGGCCGGGATGCGCAGGACCGTCGGCGCGCCCCCCAGCTGCCCCAGCGCCGCGTTCGCGCGCGCAAAGGCCGCCGAGTCGTCCGCCTTCCCGTCGCCGACCGCGCCGAAGTCCCGGACGTTCAGCACGACAGGACGGTTGGCCCCGGACGGCGCCATCCGCCGAAAGCGCAGCTCGTCCTCCAGCAGCCGGTTGATCTCCTCGACGTCGGCCAGCGCCTGTTCGGCGAAGCCCAGCCCGTCGGCGCCTCCGCGCCGGAGGTTCGCCTCGGCGAACGTCTGCGCGCGGTCACGCACTTCCCGCCGCTTGCCGATGCGCACGGCGGCGACGTCCACGCCCGCCGGCGCGCCGACCTCGCGCGCGATCCGGTCGTCCAGCGCGCAGGAGCGGCTGCGGCAGCGCATCGCCTCGACCGTCAGGTTCGTCGTCATCGCCGCGCGCGCGGCCGCAGGAAACGCCGCCTCGGCGTAGGACGGCGTGACCGGCTCGGCCGCAGGCGCACAGACGCCGCCAAGGGCGAACAACAGGACAATCGGAAGTCTCATCGTCATGTCAGCACCTCGTTTCGTCAGAACCTCGTCGTGAAGATGTAGCCGCCGCGAAAGACGGGATCGTCGCTCGCCGACTCGTAGGCGCACGCCTTCGTCCGCACGGCCGGCGCGCCTTCCTTGAACAGCTCGACGGCAAACGGCGCATAGACGTCCGCAGCCCGGATGGGCGTCAGGCGAACGCCGTAGCCCTTGTTGTTGACCGCCTCCGAACGCCTCAGTTCCGCTTCGGAGGCGCCCAGACGAACCGACTTCGCCAAGACCAGCGGCCCATAGCACACGGTCGCCGCCGGTTCGGTCGGGACGAAGCCGCGCAGGTCGTCATCGACGTGGAAGATGTAACGGTCCTCGCCCCACGTGCGCGTCGCCACGGCCCCGGCAGGCGTGTCGACGCTCGCGGCAAGCGACCGGTTGACGAGCCGCGCGTTCATGTCGAACGTCAGTTCGTAGACCGCAGACGTCCCCTCGTCCGTGCGGACGACGTCCAGCTTCGGGCACCAGCCGGGCTTGCGGAACGCGACCTCGGCCGGGCCGTCCACGCGAACCGTCACGCGGCCCTGCGCCGGATAGTCCCCGCGAATGACGAACCGCGTCCCGTTGAGCGATACGGTCGCGTCCTGGTAGAGGTTCACGCGGTAGCGTCCCGAGGCCTCCTGCGTGACGACGGCCGAGGCGATGTCCATGACCGTGCGCGGCGCATTGTCGAGACAGCAGTGGTGATAGGCATAGGCGCACTGCCCGCCCCAGCCGTTGCGGTGACGGCCGGCGTCCCGGACGACGATCGGCGCCCAGCTTCCGCTTCGGTAGATGCCGGCCAGGAAGGCGTTGAAGTAGCTGAACTCGATGCTGTCCATGTAGGCGTCGTCGCCCGTCTCCAGAAAGAGGTCGAGGTTGAGCCGGATCCAGTGGATCACGTCGCACAGCTCCGTCGAGGCGAACGGGAACGTCTCCGCCCCCAATAGACGGTCCGAAATGCCGAGGCCGCCGATCGAATTCACTTCGTGCCGCGCGAGGTTGTCGCGCACGGCCCGTGCCGTCTCCAGCGACCGGCGGGAGCCCGTGACCCGCGCGTGCTCGATCAGCCCGTCGACGCAGCTGAGCATCTCGTAGGTCTTGGCCCACATCTCCGGCTGCGGATACCAGGCGTACAGCGGACGCCCGGACGACGCATTCCGGAAGAAGTTCGGCGCCCGCCCGTCCGCACGGTCCCAGTCCGCCACGATCTCGTTCGCAAACGCGAGGAAAAGCGGCTCCCGCGTCTCCTCGTAAAGAAGCAGCATCGGCTTCAGGACGCTCATCGTCGGCATGCCGTACAGCCCCGGATGCCCCGTGTCGGCAAGGGAAATGCCCGCGCGGCGCACCAGCCCGATGAAGTGCCGCGCCTGTGCGACGGCCGCGTCCAGCAGGGGCCGGTCCCCCGTCGCCTTGTAGGCCGCCAGCAGCCCCCAGATCACGTACTTACGGTTCCAGAGGTTCCAGTTCGTGCAGTTGTTCTTGTGCGCCTTCATCTGGGCGTCGCCGACCGTGCAGTTGGTCGCGACCGCGTAGCTGCCGATGTAGCCGTCGGCGTCCGCCGTCGCCATCAGGCGGCGCCCTTCGGTCACAAGCGCGGCCTTCAGCTTCGGATCGTCCAGGTATTCGGCGACGCGCGCGGCGGAGAGCATCGTCTTTCCCCAGAACTCGCCGCGCCACATGCCGTCCCACGGACGCTGGTCGTCGTCGCGCGCGACAAAGGCGCGCAACGCCTCGTCGAAGATGGTCTGCCGCATGAAGTCGTCCGTCACGCGCCGCGCCAGCAGGCGGTCGGTCTTCGCCGCCAGCGGGCCTTCGAGGCGCACGTCCTTCAGCGCAGGCTGGGCCTGGCGATTCAGGGGTGTGCCCGCACGCACCGGCAAGGTTGCGCAGGCCGCCAGCGGCAGCAGGGCGGAAACAAGGGAAAATGCACGTGTCATGTTCATCCTTTCAACCGTCAGGAAACTTACCGAAGCACCCACAGCAGACCGGGAACGAGCGCGTAAAGCCCGTCCTCGGCTGGCTTGGCATGGACGTAGCGCGCCTTCGTCAGCGCGGGCGGCGTCGTCCAGGCGGCCACCTTCACGCCGTTCGCCGCCTGCGCGCCATCGACGGCAAAGGCCATCTTCCCGTTTCGGATCTCCGCCAGCGCGAGGCTCAGCAGGCCGCCGTCCACGAGATCGACGGTCAGCCGATGTCCGCCCAGGTCGAGGACGCCGGCGCCCGCCGCGCCGCCCAGCGTCAGCGGCCCGCGAACGGACAGGGACGAGTCCGCCGTCAGCGCAATCGACTCGAACGTCTCGGTCGGCGCGGACTCGGACGGCATCGAGCAGGCCAGCGTGCCGCCGTCCAGGCGGACGGGATAGCCTTTCCAGCCGCCGAACGCATCGATGTCGAAGACGCCCGGCGCGGCAACCGCCACCGTGCAGAAGCCCGGACGTCCCAGGACGGCCTCGTCGCCGGACAGTCCCGCCCGCAAGGTTCCTTCCGCGACACGGACGTCTCCCATGAACCGCTGCTGCGGCACGGCGGCCACCCAGGCGCCGGCCCCTTCCTTGACGAGATCCAGCGCACCGCTCAGCACGACGCTCCGGTTGGTCTGCGTCTCGCCCGAGCCGACGTTGACGTGCAGCCGGCCGCGCGCCGCGCCGAATTCAAGCTGGTAGAGCTCCAGGACGCCCTCCCCGTTGGACGCCGTGACAGAGAGCCGATAGTGTCGGCATTTCCGCTCGTTGGCGAAGGCATAGGAACGCGCCTCGCCTTTTGTCCAGCCTGTGACGTCGGCGCGGCGGTCCAGCGTCTTCCAGTTGCCGTCTGGGTCGTCCGTCCCCTCGAACGTCCACGCCTTCGGCGCCCGGTGTTCGTAAAGCCCGTTGAAGTGAATCGTGTAGCCGTTGACCAGCGTCGGCTCGCCGAAGTCATAGGCAAACGAGGCCGGGAACTTGTTCGCGCAGATGCGATGGGACGTCTGGTCATAGAAAAACCGGTTGTCGAACAGCGTGGCCGCCGTCGTCCCGCCGTACAGCTCCGAGGAACTCGCGCGCGTCGCGTCATTCGTGGTCAAGTCTGCCACCGGCGTCCCGTCGGCGGGGAACGACGTGATCAGCGGACCTGCGAAATACTCGATCTGGCAGAGCTCCATGATGTTCCCCCAGACTGGCGCCGCCACTTCAAGTCGGTAATACCGGTAGGAGCCCGGCCGCGAACAGTCGAACGTGCGCACGTCGGGGAAGGACCAGTTGCCGTCCGCCGCATGCGCGTCCACGACCGTCCACGTCGTCTTGTCGTCGTTCGAGCCCGCCAGCGTCCACGTGTACGGCGCACGGTCTGCGTTCCTTGACAGACTGCCGTAATGCAGGCGATAGCGGTTCACGCACACGGGCGCGCCGAAATCGTATGTCACCTCGAAGGGGGCGTTGTTGGAAACGTAAAGCGCGGCGCGATGATCCGGACTGTGCTCGAACACGTTGTCGAACAGCATGGTCGCGTTTCCGCCGAAGAAAGTCGAGGTGGAGGTCACGCGACTCGCGTCCGGTCCCGTCCTGTCGTCCAGGGGCGAGGCCCTGAAGCACTCGATCTGGTAAAGCTCCAGCGCGCCGTTGTCCGTGCACCCAACAGGGAAGTTCAGGCGATAATGCCGGAAGGCTTCGGCGTTGGCGAACGTGAAGCGCCGCACACAGGGGTTGGTCCAGTTGAGGTCACCCTCATGCCGATCGACGACCGTCCAGGTCGTCCCGTCATTCGACCCCTCGAACGTCCATGTGTGCGGGAATCGACCCTGTACGACGGACTGATAATAGAGCTTATAAGCGCCGAGACAGACCGGCTCGCCGAAGTCGTAGGCAATCGTGCCAGGGAAACCCCCGTAGGCTATCCCGAAGCGGTGATCCGACGCATAGCGGATGTCGTTGTCAAAGAGGACGGAGGCCGGCCCGGCAAAACACGCGCTCGAAGACGCCTTCGACGCCTCGGGCGTCGTCACGTCTTCCAGCCAATTGTCTTCGCCCGTGATGCCGTCCGTCTGGAGGCTGAAGCCCGCCAGGTTGATCGAGCCGGCCCCAGTCAGCGTAACGAGGCCCTGACCGCGCCAGTCCGTATCCTGCGTGAGCGTCATGGGCTCGGAGACCGTCTTCGCCGAAGCGAACCCCGCCCCCGCACACACGGTCACCAGGCTCATGACCTTCAGCGTCCGTCCGAGACGGTCAAGCGCCCCCGGAAGAGTGTTGACGCAAGGGTTGCTGGCCCTTTTCGCCTTGTTGTCGTGTCTCAGTTTTGTGTAGAGTAGAGACCCACGCCTCGGCTTCGCCGATGCGACTTCCCCCTCATCAAACCGGACGTGCGGATTTCC
>CAKUGW010000132.1 GCA_934654805.1 uncultured Kiritimatiellota bacterium | reverse complement strand
CGGCTCTCGGTCGAGGCCCTGCGCCGCCGCCACGGCATCCGCCCGCTGCCCGTCTTCCTCTACGGCTACTCGGCGGGAGGGCAGCTCGTCGCGCTCCTGCAGGAGCGCCCGCCGTTTCCCGTCGCGGCGTGGGCCGTCCACGGCTGCGGCGCCTTCCCGGAGCCGCCGCCCCGCGCGGGCGCGCCCGCGCTCGTCAGCTGCGGCGTTGGCGACGAGGGCCGCTTCTCGCTCGGCCGCACGTTCGCCTGCCGCTACCGCGAGGCGGGCGGGCCCCTCGTCTGGAAGCCGACGCGGGGTGGGCACGCGCCCGACGCGACGGCCCTCGCGCTCGCTCGCGCGCTCTTCGCGGCGGTCGCCTCCGGCGCGCCCTGCGCGCGGTGGGGCGAGGACGACACGCACCGCCTCGCGCCGCGCGAGGCGATCGACCCGGAGTACCTGAACCCGCTCTACGACGCCGCCGTCGCCGACCTCTGGCGCCGGGACGCGCCGTGAAGGGCTTTGAGACATCAGTCAACAATCACCGGCAAAGAGATGATCGTGACCCTTTTGACTCTTGAGCTGTCGGGTGTCGTCGTTGCCCCTTAGCGCGTCCGCGCGTGGGCGCGGCGGTAGGCGCCGGGCGTGATGCCGCGCGCGCGACGGAAGAGGCGGCTGAAGTGACTCTGGTCGTAGAAGCCGCAGTCGAGCGCGACGTCGGAGATGAGCCTGTCCGTCGTCTCCAGCAGCCGTCGCGCGGCGTTGAGCCTTACGCGCAGCAGGTACTGTCCGGGCGAGACCTCGAAGAGCCGCGTGAACGTGCGCTTGAACGTGCTTTTCGACATGCCCGCCCGCCGGGCCAGCTCGTCGAGCGAAAGGGGCTCGGCGTAGCGCCGGTCGATCTCGGTCGCGACGGCGCGCAGGGCGCTGTAGTTGCGCGCCTCGGACGAGTCGCGGCCCGTGAGCCGGTAGGTGCGGGCGGTGCCGATGAGGCGTCCGCGCCGGTCGCGCAGCGGATAGACGTCGGAGATCATCAGGCGGTTCGAGTAGTCGGCCGGATGGGCGGTGACGCGCTGGAGGACGGGGCGCCCCGTCTTCAGGACCTCGTGGTCCAGCTCCATGTAGTCGTCGGCGAGCGTCGGCGGAAAGAGGTCGCGCGACGTGCGGCCGATCGCGTCCCATTCGCTGCGGATGTTGCAGACTTCGCAGTTGCGGCGGTTCAGGGCCATGATGCGCCCTTCGCGGTCCTTCATGTAGAAGCACAGCTCCGGGGCGCATTCCAGCAGCGCCTTGAAGACGGCGGCGTTCGGACCGAGCGCATCGAAAAACGCCGCGCGAAGCGCCTCTTTCTCCGAGTCGGTCAGGACGGCGGCGCCGGACGCAGAGGACGCACGGGACGAACAGGACGCAGAGGACACAGAAGGCTCCGAAGCAGAAGACCAGCAAGACGAACAGACCGCAGGGGTCGCCGAACTTGTCTTGTGCGGCCTCTTCGTCTTGTGCGTCCTGTTCTTCCCGCCCAGTCCCTGAGTCTTGTCAGATCGTGTCATGCGGGGAATTATAGCAAAATCAGGGGCGTGCGGCGACGATGCCCGTCGTCCCGGTCGGTCGGCGTCAGGGGCGCGATGCCTGTCGGGCCCTTGTATGCCCGCCTTGGATGCGATGGGCCGATCATACACTTTTTTAGCCCAATCGTGCAAGTATTCGCTGGCGATTTATGCGATAATACAATCGCCATGAAGAAACTGAAGACTGTGAAGCGTGTTCTCGTTGTGGTCGCAGGCGCGTTGGCGGCGGTGCGGGCGGACATCTGTTCGGCTGAGCTGGCGCCGGGGCGTTTTACGCACGACATGCCGGCGGAGACGAACATGAGACCGACGAATCCCGCGTATGCGGAACTGGCCTCCGTCTTCCGCGATCCGTTCGGGAAGGTCCCGACGGGATGCTACTGGTACTGGATCAACGGCAACATCTCGCGTGAGGGGATTCGCGAAGATCTCCGGGCCATGAAGCGCGCCGGCATCGATCGCGCCTACATCGGCGACATCGGCAGCAAGGGCGGGCCGGTGAAGACCTTTTCGCCGGAATGGGAGAAGGCGCTCGCGACGGCGTTTGAAACGGCGAACGAACTGGGCGTCGAACTCGGCCTGTTCAACTCGCCGGGATGGAGCCAGTCCGGCGGGCCGTGGGTCAAGCCCGAGCAGGCGATGCGCCGCCTTGTCGCGAGCTCAGCCGTGGTGACGGGCCCGGCGAAGGGCGTGAAGCTGCCGACGCCGACGTTTGAGTCCGTCCCGGCGGACGAGTTTCAGGACGTGGTGGCGGTGGCGTATCCGGCGCCGAAGGGGCTGACGGATCGCCTGGAGGCGAAGGACGCGGGCGATTCTCTGCTGCTGCGCGCCGGGAAGCCGCTGGTGGTGATGCTCGCCTCCGAGACGCCGTTCACGGCGCAGGGCGTCGAGCTCGCCTTCTGCGACGGGGCCCTCGCCGGAGAGGTGTCGGTCGAGGCCGAAGGCGGCGACGGCTGGCGCACGGTGTGCGAGATGCCCTTTAGCCGCGTCAAGCACATCACGAACGTCGGCTTTGCGCCGCATGCGCCGATCCTCGGCTCGTTCGTTGCGACGACGTCCCGGCGGTTTCGCGTGACGATCCGCCCGCACGGCGACGGCTCGGCGCGCTTTGCGTCGGTTGCCGTGTGTGGCGCGCCGCTCATCGCCCGCGCCTACGAGAAGACGTTTGCGAAGATGTTCGAGGCGCCGCTGCCGCAGTGGCGCGACTACCTGTGGCCGGCCGAGCCGGCGACGGCGGCGGGCACGGCGCTCGATCCGGCGAAGGCCGTCGTGCTGCGGGGCAAGGTCGCCCGGGACGGCGCGCTCGACTGGGCTGTCCCCGCCGGCCGCTGGGTCGTCTACCGCTTTGCGGCGGCGGGCACGGGCACGCGGAACTCGCCCGCGAACCCCGAGGCGACGGGCTACGAGACGGACAAGATGAGCCGCGCCCACATCGCGTCGCATTTCGACGCCTACCTCGGAAAGATTCTCGCCCGCATGCCGGCCTCGCTCCGCAAGGCGGTTCGGTACGCGGTGCTTGACAGCTACGAAATGGGCGGGCAGAACTTCACGGACGACTTCGAGTCTCGTTTCCGGGCGTCGTTCGGCTACGATCCGACGCCGTACTTCCCGTCGGTCTTCGGCATGCCGACGGGCAGCCGCGCCGACGCCGACCGGTTCCTCTGGGACCTGCGCCGCTTCGTTGCGGACGAGATCGCCTATTCGTATGTCGGCGGCCTGCGCGCGGCGAGCAACCGCCACGGGCTGAAGACCTGGCTGGAATGCTACGGCCACTGGGGCTTTCCGGGCGAGTTCCTGCAATACGGCGGACAGTCGGACGGCATCGGCGGCGAGTTCTGGAGCGAAGGCACCCTCGGCGACCTTGAGAACCGCGCGGCGTCGAGCTGTGCGCACATCTACGGCAAGCAGGTCGTGTGGTCCGAGTCCAACACCTGTGCCGGGCGTCCGTTCGCCCGTACGCCGATGGATCTCAAGTCGCGGACGGATCTCTTCTTCGCGGACGGCGTCAACGGGACGATCCTGCACGTCTACATCCATCAGCATGACGAACGCCTGCCGGGAAACGTCGCATGGTTCGGAAACGAGTTCAACCGCAAGAACACGTGGTTTCGCCATTTCGACCTGTTCTCGGGCTATCTCAAGCGCACGGGCTATCTGCTGCAGCAGGGGCTGAACGTCGCGGACGCGGCCTATTTCATAGGCGAAGACGTGCCGAAGATGACGGGCTTGACGGAACCGGGCCTGCCGCCGGGGCGGCAGTTCGACTACATCAACGCCGAAGTCCTGCGCGAGACGACGGGCGTCGACGCCGCCGGACGCCTCGTGCTGCCGCATGGCACGACGTATGAAGTGCTCGTGCTGCCGAATCTTGAGACGATGCGCCCGGAGCTGCTGGCCCAAATCGAGCGCCTCGTCCATGCCGGCGCGTTCGTGCTGGGGCCGAAGCCGCAGCGGTCGCCGTCCCTGACGGGACAGCCGCAGGCGGATGCGCGCGTCAAGGAGATCGCCGCGCGCCTCTGGGGCGAAGTGGACGGTCGGACGGTCACGTCCGCCCGGCGCGGCAAGGGCGTGATCGCCTGGGGGCTGACGATGGACGAAGCCTTCAGGATGCGCGGCTGCGAGCCGGACCTGTCGCATGACGGCCGCTTTCCCCTCGTCCACGCGCACCGCACGCTGCCGAACGCCGAGATCTACTTTGTGGCGAATGCCGATGGCCGCCCGGTGCCGTCCTATGACGTTTCGTTTCGCGTGGCCGGGCGTGTGCCGGAACTCTGGGACGCGGCGACGGGCGAGATCCGTGAAGCGCCCGCGTGGCGCTTCGAGAAGGGCCGCACGGTCGTGAACCTCTCCCTCGCCGCGCGCGGCAGCACGCTCGTCGTCTTCGCGAAGGAAGCCGACCGCCGCACGGGCGCGACGCCGAGGACGGTCCTGCGTCCGGCGGTGGACATCCCGGGCCCCTGGACGCTGGCGTTCGAGGCCGACGCGGTCCATCGCGGGCCGGCGGAGCCGGTGAAGGCCGACACGCTCTTCGACCTTTCGACCGTGACCAATCCGGCTCTCGCGTTCTATTCGGGCACGATCGTCTACCGGACGACGTTTCGACTCGACCGCCTGGCGTCGCGCCTGGTGCTTGACCTCGGCGATGTCGCCGTGACGGCGAAGGTGAAGGTCAACGGCACGCCGGTGGGCGGCGTCTGTTTCGCGCCCTATCGGCTTGACGTGACGAAAGCCGTCCGGACGGGCGAGAACACGCTGGAGGTCGAGGTGTGCAATCTCTGGATCAACCGCCTCGTCGGCGACGAGGGGCTGGCGGATCGCCCGACCTGGTCCTCGCGGCCATGCGTAGACCGCGACACGCCCCTGCCGCGTTCAGGCCTGATCGGCCCGGTGCGGCTCCTGTCCGAGGATGCCGCCGTGCGCTGGCGCGGCTTCAACATCGACGGCAAGGCCATCAAGGGCATGTTCTCCGGGACATGGGACGAGCGTGACCTCGCCCTCATGCGCGACTGGGGCTTCAACTTCGCGCGCGTCATGATCGACCACCGCTACTTCTGCCGTCCCGGCACGTTCGAGCCCGATCCCGCGCTCTTCCCGCCCATCGACGAGATGATCGGCTGGGGACGGAAGCACGACATCCACATCCAGGTCTGCTTCTCGATTCCGCCGGGCGTGGACTATGCGGTCAGCCGCTCGAAGAAGGCGATCCTCGAGGACCCGGCGCTCGTCCGCGCGAACGTCGCCTGCTGGACGTTCTTCGCGCGCCGCTACCGCGACGTCTCGCCCGACGCGCTTTCCTTCAACCTCTTCAACGAGCCGAGCGCCGACTGCGACGCGGCGGCCTACGCGGGGTTCATCGCGGCCTGCGAACAGGCGATCCACGCCGAGTCGCCTTCGCGGCTCGTCGTGGCGGACGGCCTCCAGATGGCGCGGACGCCGCCGCGCGGCACGCTTCCCGCGTCCGTCGGACTGGGCCTCCACGTGTATGACCCGATGGAGATCACGCACTACGAGGCGCCGTGGTGCAAGCGCGACGGCGCATGGCCGGCGCCGCAGTGGCCGCCCGTCCCCGTGACGAGCCCGCTCTACGGCTCGCGCAAGAAGGGCCTCGACGAGCCGATCGCGATCGCGCGGGTGCCCGCCTGCCGGCTGACGGTCGTGCCCGGCCGTGTCAACCGCCTCGCGGAACTCGTCGTGAAGGCCGACGGACGCGAGATCGGGCGCGCGCGTCTCTTCCCGCAGGAGGGGGACGCGGGCTACACGAACCTGGTTGCGCGCTCGAACGGCGAGTGGGCGGGCGTGCCCGTGGCGCCGTTCGCGGTGGACGTGCCGACGTGCGCACGGCTGGAGATCGGACTGGGGCAGGGCGACTGGATGGAGGTGAACGCCCTCGTGTTCGCGGCGGACGGGCGGACGGCGCGCGTCGTCCCGTCGTACCGCTGGCGGATGCCTTGGATGCCCGCGCGGACGCCCGTGCGCTTCGCGGGCTGGGACGCGCCGCAGCCGCTCGTGAAGCCGGACGGTACGGCCTACACGGGCGCGGACTTCCTGCGCGACAACGTCTTCGCCCCCTGGGAAGACGCGCTTGCGGACGGGCGGTTCGTCATGGTCGGCGAGACGGGCGTCTTCAACCGGACGCCGCACGACGTGTCGCTCGCCTATCTCGAGAGCCTGCTGAAGGAGCTGAAGGCGCGCGACATCGGCTGGGCGTTCTGGAACTTCCGGGGCGGGTTCGGGCTGCTCGACAGCGACCGTGCGGACGTGTACTATGAGGCGTTCCAGGGCCGCCGCCTCGACCGCAGGATGCTGGAGCTGCTGCAGCGGTACTGATCCTCGCACGGAGCCACGGAGTTTCAAGACGGACAAGAACGGACTACAATCATTCATTCTCCCAGTCGTTTGCCAAAGCAAACCAAACTTAGAAAGGCTAAACGAACGTTTAGCCGGCGGGCTGGTCTTGGCGTTTCGTTAAGGTTGGCAACCATGCGTGATCGGCTTCGTCCGGGCGGCTCGCACCACGATGCGCTTCGGGCCGTGTCGCGCATCCCGGGCGGCGAAAGCGCGAAGCGCGGAGTCGACGCGTTCGACGAGGCGGGCCTCCAGCCCGAAGCCGCCTTGACAATGCAAACGCAAGGCCCTCCCATAGGAGGGCAGGGGAAGGGAATGCCCTCTGCCTCAATCAATCTCCTGTTCATCCTCAGCCTTTGACCGACTAAATCTAAAATTGCGTTTACTCTTGCAAAGCACCAACTGCTGGGTGCGATTTTATTTCGTTGAAGAAGTAGGCGTCCATTGCGGCGGTCCTCATGCTACGGAGCGCAGTCTGGCGATGATGGCGCAGACGCATGCGGCGTTGTGGTGGCGCCAGCGCATTCCCGCCTGCTTGCACCGGCGTGCGACGAGGATCCTTGCGGCCGCCTCGACGTGCGAAGAGGAGATGCAGTATCCGTTCCTGCGCAGCCATCCGTAGCGCATGTTTCCCCTGCGCTTGTCGAGGTCGTCGAGCGAGGCTCCCGCCTCCTTCGACGCCTCGAGCTCCTTCGGATAGAGCCGTCTGATTCTGTCGACCTCGGAGCCCGCCCCTGAAGGCGACCGACGACATGACCTCGCCCACATAGGCGGCCACGTCGTCGGTGACGGCGTCCCTGAGACGCCCGTCGAATCTGGGGAGTTCCTTCTTCCGCTCGTCCTTGTCCATGCGCTCGTACTTGTCGAGGAGCGCGAGGACGCAGACGAGGCGCGGACGGGGCAGGGTCAGCCTTCGCCTGCCGTTTTTTGGGCGAAAGTAGACACGGTTCCGCCTGGCATGTCGCGGCGACGGGTCTTGGAGCCGACTGGCGCACGAGAGCACGTTCGCGGGCCCGACGTGATTCCGACCGCCACGGTAAAGGGCGCGCGTGAAGGCGCACGCGTCGGAATCATGTCGGTGGGGTGCCCACGAACTGCGGGTCGAGCGACCAAGTCGGGACAAGACCCGACTCCCGTTGATGTCAGTTAGTGATCTCGTTGTTGGTCAAGAGGTCATGATTGATTCAAGAGGTCTAAAATGGTATAATGGCGGCGTTTAAGGAGATATTATATGCAAACGACGATGAGTGTTAATGAAGCCAAGGCGAATTTTTCGGGGATGCTCTCCGAGGTCGAGTCGGGGCTT
>CAKUGW010000131.1 GCA_934654805.1 uncultured Kiritimatiellota bacterium | reverse complement strand
GGGTGACGCGGGCTGGCTGTTCGCGTACAACCTGCGACCGCTCACGATCGGCGACTTGCGCTGTGTCGTGGGCGGCGTCCGTTTCTCGACGGGCAGCAACTGGTCGCGCGTCGAGGGGCGGGCTCAGGTTCTCTCGGCGGTCGCCGCGCCGTTCGTGTTCGAGGCTTCGGGGACGCAGGACTGGCGGCTGGACTTGGACATCGTGGGCGCAACCGACCGTGGCCTCCTGTTCCGCGTCAACGACGGCGCGCCCGCCTCGCCGGACGTGATGGCGTTTCGGACGCTGACCGACAGCCATGCGGCGTTCGCGGACTATTTGGGTCAGCTGGCGGTCGATGGCACGAACGTCCTGCTCTCGGCGGAGTGGAATTCGACGAAGCTTATGCCGACGAACTTCCTTGGTCAGGCGGATGCGGCACGCGCCGATGCCGTTGTCCTGCGGCGTGGCGGCGGATTGCGCGTCGTCTCGCAGCACCAGTTCGCCTTCAATGCCGGCGGTCGCGGAATCCGAGTCGGCGAGGGCGGTGGCCTGATTGACTGGGGCAAGGTCGAGCGCGCGTTTTCGGCGTCTGTCACCGGGCCAGGAGTCCTCTCCTTCGGCAACCGCGCCGGGGCGGCAAGCGGCGCGACGCTTCATGGGATGACGCTCGCCTGCGGCGGTCTGGAGGTTCTCTCGAACGCGACGGTGCGGCTGGCGGAGGACTTCGCGTTCGGCGCGGGCGCGTCGCTGGAAGTCCAGGAAGGCGGCACGCTGGTCACGAAAGTCGGCGGCAACGCGCCGCAGAAGACGACGCTGCAGGGCGGCGCGAAGATCGTTTTGGGCGTCGGCTTCAACGAGCGCATCGTCAGCAACCAGTCGGGCGTGACGCTTTACCGTCCCGGCAACGGACAGGTCGGGACGCTGGCGCTGGACGCGGACAGCCAGATCGTCGGCGCGTCATCCGAAAAGCCCATTCAGGTCGGCCTGGAGCTGTTCAATGGACAGAACCGCGTGAGCGGCAGCTACGGCGGGCGCATCCCCGCGCTGACGGTTCCGACGGCGGTCCGGACGGTTTCGGCGGACGATTTCGCGTTCTCGGAGGAGACGGGAAGCGGCAGCTACCGCATCGAAGTCGAGACGGACGGCGAAATCCAGACGGTCTTTCTCGTCGCAACGCGCCAGGTTCTCGTGTGCCCTGAAGGCATGGCGGGCAACACGCCGGCCGAGCCCTACGACACGTGGGAGACGGCGGCGAACGACGTGGCGACGGCCGTGTCCGCCGCGACAGCGGGATGCGTCGTGCGGATTCGTCCCGGCGTGTACAAGACGTCCGCGACGATCACCGTGCCGACGGGCGTCTCGGTGCGCGGCGAGGACGAGAACGGGGCGTTGGCGCCGGATCGTGTCATCCTCGACGGTGGCGCGACGGCGGACGACCGCACGGCGGGGCATCGCGTGTTCCTGCTGTCGAATGCGGGGAGCGGCCTCTGCGGCCTGACGATCCGCAACGGCTTTGCCGCAGATCAGGGCGGCGGCGTTTACGTCACCAACCCGACGGCGGGCCTTTCCGATTGCATCTTCACGAACAGCTTTGCGCTGTCGGCGGACGGCAACGGCGGCCGGGGCGGCGCGGTCTCCGTGAAGGTCAACGTGTCGAACCGTGCGCCGCTGTTCACGCGCTGCCGTTTCGTGGCCTGCAAGGCCGGTGAGGGCGGGGCCGTCGCGCTGATGGCGGATACCTCGCTGTCGGCCTTTGCCGCAGACCGTTCGGGCGCGTGCGCGTTCGTCGATTGCGCATTCGAGGGGAACGAGGCCGTGCGGGCTGACGGCAACGCCAATGGCGGTGCGCTTTCGGCGACGCGGTGCAGCGTCTGGACGGAAAACTGCCGCTTCACGGGAAACTGGACGACATCGACCGGCGCGTCCACGTCGGGCGCGCGTCGCGGGGCGGCGGTCGAGGCGGCGAAGTATTCGGTCTTCGCGAACTGCGTCTTCGACGGCAACGGTTCCGGCCATCGTGCGCTGCTGAACGGAGGGAATCCCGTGCGCGTGATGGGCTGTGTCTTCCGCAACAACACGTCCGACAGCCTCGTCGGCGACGGCAACACGGCGGAATCTCTCGTGGAGAGCTGCGTCTTCACGAACAACGCCTGCACGTACGCCATTTACGGAAGCGCGCGTTGGCGCAACTGCCTGTATGCGGACAACGCGATGGCGCTGAATCTGGACGGCTCCGTCTTCGAGAACGTGACCGTCGTCTCGAATCGCTGTCCCGGCGCCTACCTGAACGCCACGGCCGCGTTCACGCTGGCCAACTGCATCGTCGCGTACAATCAGGGCGGGGAAATCTCCAATTCACGCGGCAACGGCAACTTCCGCTGGCTCAAGACGATCACGGCGGAGACGCTGCCGACGTACGCGACGCTCATGAACAGCTGCGTTCAGGGCGCGTCCGCGCTGAAGTTCGACGACGGTACGCCGTTTGACTTGCTTGGACAGGATGCGGACGGGAAGTCCATCGACGCGAAGCCGCGCTTCATCGATCCGAAGCGGAACGACTGGCGGCTGAAGCGCCGTTCGCCCTGCCGCGACACGGGCAAGGCGTTCGGCTGGATGACGGCGGACGCGACCGATCTCGCGGGGAATCCGCGTGTCGTCGGTCGTGGCGGCAAGCCGCTCGCGGAAGACGCGGCGGCGTTGCCGGACATGGGGTGCTTCGAGTGTCTGGAGAATGCGGAACTCGGCCTCCTGATTTTGCTGAAGTAAGTAGCCAAAAGGCGTAATTAGAATGATTTTACAACAAATCAAATCATTTCTCGCGCTTTTGTCTGTCCCCCTCGTGGGGACAGGCCCCCTCGATTCCTGGGGACAGGCCCCCCAATCCGTGGGGACAGACCCCGGTTTCCGTGGGGACAGGCCCCCTGTTTCGAGGGGACAGGCCCCCGTTGTCTACGACTCCTTTCGTCCTGGACAGCCGTGGTTGGACACGGACGGCAAGCCGATCCACGCCCACGGCGGCTCCATTCTCCGCCTTGATGGCCGCTACTGGTGGTACGGCGAGAACAAGGAGCGCACGGACGGCAAGAACGGCGTCTGGCATTGGGGCGTTCGCGCCTATTCATCGACCGACCTCTACAACTGGAAAGACGAAGGGCTGATTCTGCCGCCGGAGCCGGACGATCCGCTTTCGCCGCTCAACCCGAAGACGATGATGGATCGTCCGCACATCCTCTTCAACGAACGGACGCGGACGTTCGTCTGCTGGCTGAAGCTCATGCAGCCGCCGCATGCGGCCGTGCAGGTCGAGGCCGTCTACACGGCCTCGTCGATTCGCGGCCCGTGGCGGAAGGTGCGGGACGGGTTGCGGCCCTGCGGCATGAGCGCCGGCGACTTCGACCTCGTCACGGCGGACGACGGCAAGGCGTACTACTACTTCGAGCGCGTGCACAGCGAACTCGTCTGCGCCGACCTGACGGACGACTACACGGACGTGACGGGCTACTATTCGACGCACTTTCCGCTGAAGCGTCCGCCGTTCACGCGCGAGGCGCCGGCCTACTTCCGGCGGAACGGCTTCCACTATCTCGTGACGTCAGGCACGACGGGCTACTGGCCGAATCCGTCCCGCGTCGCGGTGGCGGACACGTTCCATGGCCCGTGGACGGACTTGGGCGACCTGCATCCGACGGATCGGTCGGAAACGTCGTTTCGGTCGCAGATCTCGTCCGTCTTCAAGGTTCCGGACAAGAAGGACCTCTACATCGCGCTTGGCGATCGCTGGCTGCCGGACGACACGAACACGTACGCGACCGTCAGCAACGCCTTCGACAAGGCGACGAGCGGACGTGGGGCTGACGCGGACTGCCAGTCGTTCTGGAAGAACTTCGGTGGTGCTGCCGAAACGTGCAAGGCCCGCTACGTCTGGCTGCCGATCGACTTTTCTGGCGACAAGCCGGCGATCAAATGGCACGACGAATGGAAATTGGAGGACTTTAAGTGAAAATCAGATCTTTTCTTGTAGTTTTGTCTGCCATTCTCCTGGGGACAGACCCCAGCGTTTCGTGGGGACAGACCCCCCAGTCGGTGGGGACAGGCCCCGGCGTTTCGGCGGCATACGAGGTCACGCGCGTCTTTCGTCCCGAACGGTACGAGCGGGGCGACACGAACGTGCGTCCCGTGCAGGCCATCGATTCCGCTTCGTGGGTGTGGATGCCGGGTCGTGACGTGTGGGGCGGCTTTACCGAGACGCGGACAGACCCGGCGGCCTTGGCGAAGGTGCCGCAGACGTTCCTGCGGTTTCGGCGCGACTTCGAGGTCTCGACGGACGCGCCGCTCACGTTTGACGTCAGTGCGGACGAGCGGTTCGTCCTGCTGCTGGACGGGGCTGAACTCGCGCGTGGGCCGCAGCGTGGCCTGAAGAACAGGTGGCATTACCAGACCTACCGGGTGACGGGCCTGACGAAGGGCGTTCATCGCTTGGAGGCGGTCGTCTGGCAGATTGGCGAACACGCGCCGCTTGCGCAGGTCTCCGTGCGCGGCGGCTTCATCCTGAAGGCGGAAGCCCCGTACGATGCCGAACTGACGACCGGGCGGGCCGTCTGGCGCGTGGCGGAACTGCGGAACACGCGCATGACGGACAAGGGCGATTCGGAGGCGTTCGGCGTCGGGTCGCAGTGCGCGGTGACGGGCACGTCGTTTCTTGACGAAGAGCCGACGACGTGGGCCGACGCAGCCGTCGTGCGGGGGCCTGTCGCCTATTTCGGCGGCCTGGTCACGCCGGGCTGGTTGCTCTTCCCGTCGCCGCTGCGGGACTTGACGCACGATCGGAAGACGCCGGGTCAGGTGCGGCGGGGCCCGGACGTACTGCGTCCCGGCTGCGTCGTGCCGGCGCAGTCGGAAGCGACGGTGTTCTGGCATCTCGGCAACTACTACTGCGCCTATCCGTACCTGCGCGTTTCGGGCGGGAAGGGGACGGAGATCCGCTGGGACTGGGCGGAGTGCCTGACGGACGCAAAGGGCAACAAGGGCGACCGAGCCGCCTGCGAGGGCCTCGATATGGCGCGTCCGTTCGGGGACGTCTTCCGCTGCGACGGGCGCGTGAACGCGCGCTTCACGACGCCGTGGTGGCGCGCAGGCACGTGGTGCCGCCTGACGTTCAGGACGGCGGACGAGCCGCTGACCGTCGAGGGCGTCGAGATCGCCGAAGTGCGCTATCCGGCCGAGCTGAAGGCCGCGTTCGCGTCGGACGACCCGTTTCTGGACGGTCTCCAGTCCATCTGCGCGCGTTCGCTGCAGATGTGCCAGCACGACATGTTCTTCGACTGCCCCTACTACGAGCAGCAGATGTATCCGGGCGACACGCGGATCCAAGGCCTCGTGTCGGGCTTCTTCGACACGGAAGACCGGCTGGTGCGGAATGCGCTGACGCTCTTTGACGCGGATCGCCGCGAGAACGGCCGAATCTCCATGAACTGTCCCACGCGCGGCACGCAGGATGCCCTCGGCTTTACCTGCGTCGAGATCATGATGTTCGGCGACTATGCGCGCAACCATACGAACCGCGCGTGGCTGAAGGCGCGGATGCCCGGCGTGAACCATTCGCTTCTGGGGCTGGACGCTTCTGCGGACGAGACGGGGCTTCTGCGCCGTACGCCCGGCTGGAACTTCGTGGACTGGGTTCCCGGCTGGGTCGATCCCGGCGTCGACGCCGGCATGCCGCCGGGCGCCAACGGCGACCGTCCGAACGCCGAGATCAACCTCCAGTACCTGCATGCGATGCGGGCGGCGTCCGAAGCCGAGGCGGCTGTCGGCGACGCGCCGCTCGCCGACTACTGGCGGATGCGCGCCGCGCGCCTGTCCGCCGCGATCAAGCGCCAGTTCTGGTGCGAAGACCGCGCCCTGTTCGCGTCGGATGCGGCGAAGACGTCGTTCAGCGAGCATGCCCAGTGCCTGGCGCTGCTCGCCGACGTGGTGACGGGCGAAGAGGCGGAGCGGTGCTTCAAGGCGCTGGTCGAGACACCCGGCTTGGCCCGATGCACGATCTACTTCCGGCATTATCTCTTCTCGACCTACTTCAAGTTCAGGCGGCCAGACCTCTTCTTCGGCAGCCTCGGCTTCTGGAAGGACTGTCTTGACTGGAACCTGTCCACGGTGCTGGAGATGCCCGGCACGAATGCGCGCAGCGACTGCCATGGCTGGGGCTCGCATCCGCTGTGGCATCTGCACACGGGCGTCGCGGGCGTGCGGAGCGCGGCGCCGTTCTACGGGCGCGTGACGGTCGAGCCGCAGCCCGCGCACCTGACGTTCATCAGAAGTCGCACGCCGGTGCCGCAGGGCGCGGTCGTGCAAGACCTCCGCTTCGACGGACAAGGCGGCGTGGAGGGCTCCGTGCGCCTTCCTGACGGACTTTCGGGCGAATTCAGGTGGCGGGGACAGGCCCTGCCGCTGAAGGCGGGCGAGAATGTGGTGGCCTTGTCCGTGGGAAGGCACACTCCGCCATCCGCCGCGCCGACACGCACGTGCCTCTTCACGCCGACGGGCGGCGCGCCGCGCGATCTCGTGATTGCAGACTGGTCGGCGACCGTGAACGGCGAACCGCACGCGCTTGTCACGGGCGAGCATCGGTGCGGCTTCCACCGCTTCCGGGATGGCTGGACGTTCCCCGGCTTCGACCCGAAGAAGCGCAACGAGGTCGTGATGACGGGCGCGTTCGAGGTTCCGTCCGACGGCGAGGTCGCGGCGGGGCTCACGGGCGACTGGTTCTACGACCTTGCGCTTGACGGCAAGACCGTCTTCACGACGGGCAGCGGCGGCAATGCGACGGGCGAATACGGCTACTGGAACAAGACGGCGAAGTTTCCCGTGACAGCGGGGCGGCACGTGCTGACGGCCACGCTCCGCAACGGCGCGGGCGGCCTGATGTTCGCGCTCGGCAAGCCGACGGCGCGTCCCGTCGTCGCGAAGGAGCCGGTCTCGGTCGACGACGCCCTCGCGGCGGCGCGGCGCATCTGGGCGGGTGACGTGTACGCGCGGAACGACGCGCGTCGGCGCGCGGACATGGCCATCGTCCAGCGCGCGATCGACATGACGTCGGGCGACGATTTCGGCAAGGCCGTCGGCGGCGACCGAAGCGCGGCACTGTTCAAGAAGGCGCCCGCGCTTGCGGTCATCGACGCGGCGGTCGACAAGATCCTCGCGGAAGTCCCCGCGACGAAGGTCGCGAAGGGCACGGTCGCCGTCTGGTACTACTACGACATGGGGCACGTCGTGAAGACGCCCGGCGGCACGGTCTTCGGCATCGACCTGAGCGGCCCGCGCGATGCGGAACTGGCCGACCTCCTTGATTTCGCGCTCGTCACGCACAACCACGGCGACCACGCCTCCGAGCGCGTGCTGCGGGCGATGCAGCGAAAGGGCGGCTTCACGAACGGCAAGCCCGTCGTCTCGTCGTTCATGTATTCGCCGTGGCATGCGCGCACACCGAAGACGTACACGTTCGGCGACTGCACGGTCGAGACGGGCGTGACGGATCACAACGCCTACTGGACGGAGTCCATGACGCCCTACAAGGTGACGTGCGGACGCGAGCCGGAGGCCGTCACGCTCCTGCACGCGGGCGACGGCTGGGACGGCGCGCAGCTTGCGCGCTTCGCGCCCGTCGACATGGCGATCTGTCACGTCTGGCCGTTTGACGGACACAACGCCGAGAAGACGGCGGCGGTGCTGAAGCCCGGCTTGCTCGTCATTTCGCACGCGCAGGAGATCAGCCACGGTTTTGGCCCCGGCCGCTGGGACTGGGCGGCGTGCGAGGAGGAGGCCGCGCGCGCGACGGACGCGGGCACGGTCATCTACCCCGTCTGGGGCGAGAAGTTCGTTTGGTGCAAGCGGTCACCGTAAAAAGGAGTGTTTCTTGTGGTGCGCCAAGCAAGCTTGGCTGAACTTGTAGAATGAAAGGAATCTACTCAGTAAGGATAATGGCATACTGACAG
>CAKUGW010000130.1 GCA_934654805.1 uncultured Kiritimatiellota bacterium | reverse complement strand
TCCATCCTTCAACAACAGCCAATCTTTACAGGGGGTAAACCATCAACGAAATCAACTTTACCTCTGGAAGCGGCACTCCAAAAACACACCTTTGATGGGCAGACACTAAGTAGGCCGTTGTGGTATACTATACGCCCAATTGATGCCGGCAGACGCAGCGGACTTAAAATCCGCCGACGGGTTTCTGTTGTATGGGTTCGAGTCCCGTCTCCGGCATGTCAATTGACATTAAGTGCAAGTTTGAGTGGAGGTGCGAGAGGCGTGAATGCGTTGCTTGTATTTGTTGGCGGCGGGATCGGGAGCCTGTTGAGGTATGGCGCACAGCTCGCCATCGGGGCGCACGCTTTCCCCGTGGCGACACTGGCGGTGAACGTCGCCGGAAGCTTCCTGATAGGATGCCTTGGCGGATTTGGAATGCGCTTCGCCTGGTGGGAATATGCTTGCCTGTTCCTGACGACTGGGCTTTGCGGCGGGTTCACCACGTTTTCCACGTTCTCCAGGGAGTCGTTGGGATTGCTTCAGTCTGGCGCCTACGGCTCGTTCGCGCTTTACGCCATGGGAAGCGTGGCACTGGGTATCGCCGCATCTGTCTTTGGATTCTGGGTCGCGAGGTAGTCGGATGAAGAAGGTGGAGAGAGAGGAACGGTTGCTGGCGGCCTGCCTGCTTAGCGCCGCAGGCGGCTTTACCGATGTCTATTCCTGCCTGTTCCGTGGTGGCGTCTTCGCCAATGCGGTGACGGGCAACCTGGTGATCCTGGGGCTTCGGCTGGCGACAGGCGATGTGCGTGGCGCGGCGCATGGCGTATGCGCTGTGCTCGCCTACGGGATGGGCGTTATGTTCGCGAACGTGATCCATGGGCGATATGGCCATGCCCGTCTTTTCGGATGGCACCAGGTAGTCCTGTGGGTCGAGGCTGCGCTTCTGGCGGTCGTGTCCTGTCTGCCGAGCGGGCCGTTCGACTTTGCGGTGGCTGCGCTGATATCGTTCGTCTGCGCCTTGCAGGTCCAGACGTTCCGCCGGGTGCATGGCTTGCCGTTCGCCTCGACGATGTGTACCGGCAATCTGCGGAGCGGGGCGGATGCCGCCTATCTGTGGATGAGCCGTGCAGACCCGACGGGCCTGTCCAAGGCCAGACACTACGCGCTCGTCATCGTCTGCTTCGTCTTTGGCGTAGTGTTTGGGACGCTTCTCCTGAAGAGCGTAGGTGCGCATGCCTTTGCGCTCGTCCCCCTTACGCTTGGGTTCGTGTCCATCCTGGTTCATCGCCGTCCGGCGGCATGGCTGCGGTGGCTGCGGCGTCGCCGCCGCCAAATGGCCGGGTAGCGCCGGACCATTTGCGTATGTTGTCAATGCCGAACGTTTCATCGCGCTCGTCAATCGTGAATCGTTCGATTACACGGAATGGCGCATGGAGAACTTGTTTGTTGGCGAGACGGTCGATTCATTGATGGATCAGGCGGATGCCCTTTACGGGGACTCCTACCCAAACAGAGCGAACGCGGCAGAGCGCGTCCAGATTATGTGGTCTCACCGGGGTCAGCAAGGCCCCATTGGTGGGGTTCGAGTGGTGGGGTCGCGGGACCTGTCCCCTCGTGGATGTGGGGCCTGTCCCCATGTTGATGCTGCAGAAACGAACAGAAACAGTCTGTTTTGTGGAGTTATGCTTGAGATGAGAATGCCATGCGGAAAATCCGCGGCTGCCGCGAACCGGCGAATGTGTCCACGAATTTCACGGATTGGCACGGATTGAGAGAGGGCGGCCACGGATTGGCACGGATTGGAGAAGTGGGCTGGCCGCGAATCGGCGCGAATCGCAATTCGCGATAACTGGTTATGCAGTTGACGCAACCAAGCACAAGTGATTGTGGAAAGAGTCGACATAATTCACAAGATGTTGTTGTAGGTTACATCAACTGCATAACCAGTTCGTGATAATTCGTTGAAATACTGATCGACGAACTTGTCCAGTATGCGCCGGATGTCGCCCCTGATTGCCTCCGCATCCTTGTCTGAGGCGAACTTGTACCTCTTTTCGTTCTTGAACACAACGTTGACGTCCTGGACAAGTACAGGGTTTATTTCCCGTTCCTGTACCCTCCAGTCAGCACCAAGAAACAATGAAATGGGAACCTCCGTCTTAGATTGGAGGTTTTATTGGTGCTTTGAGCCGAAGTCAAGTATATGGTTCCCATTTAAAAAGTGAGGATCGGCTTTTGGCTCGGCTCTCCGCTGTCAGGTTTTCGTCGTTGAACGCCCTTGCGGAAAGGACGCATCGTGACGATGCCCAATCAGAACAAAAGGAGAACAAGTCATGAAGAAACTCGTTTTGACAGTTGCGGTCGCGGCTTTGGGTGCGGTTGGCATTGCGGACACGAAGGTGACGTTCCGTGACGCGCAGGGACGCAACATGGGCTCGGCCTCGACCGACCGCTACGGAAAGACCACGTTTCGTGACGCCCAGGGCCGCAGGCACGGATCGAGTTCGACCGACCGCTACGGAAAGACCACGTTTCGTGACGCCCAGGGCCGCAACATGGGCTCGGCTTCGACTGACCGCTACGGCAGGACGACGTACCGTGACGCCCAGGGCCGCCTGATGGGGTCCTCGTCGACCGACCGCTATGGCAAGACGACGTACCGTGATGCGCAAGGCCGCCTGCAGGGCACGTCCTCGACGGATCGCTACGGCAAGACGACCTACCGCGACGCCCAAGGCCGCCTCCGCGGCAGCAAGAGGTAGCCGGGGGAATGCGCGTCTGTCGCGCAGATTTGGTATACTCTTCCGCCATGACGGCAGATGACATGATCCGGCATGGCGTGGGGGCGTCCGGCCGGCGATCGGACGGGAGACCCTCCGCGCTGATGCGGGGTGTCGGGCGCAGCGAAATCGACGGGATCCCCGTCGAGGTCGTCCGCAAGCGCGTCCGGCGGATCAACCTCCGCGTCGCCCCGGACGGTTCGGTGCGGCTGTCCCTCCCGGATCGCGGCGTGACGCTCGCGCAGGGCGAGGCGTTCCTGCAGGAGAAGTGGGGCTGGGTCCTGAAGACGCGGCGCGCGGTGCTGGCGCGTCCGCCGGCGACGCCCGTGACGGACGCGGAGCGCGCCGCCTTGTCAGCCTTGCTGGATGAGCTCAATGCCGCCTGGGCGGCGCGGCTGGGCGAGCGCGACGTCACATGGCGGATTCGCAAGGTGAAGTCCGTCTGGGGCTGCTGCCACTGGCGCGCGCGGTACATCACCTACAACGAGGCGTTGGCGCACGCGCCGCGCGAGCTGGTCGAGTCTGTCGTCGTCCACGAGCTGACGCACTTCGCCGTCCATGGGCACGGCCCGGCGTTCTACGCGCTCATGGATGCGCGCCTCCCCGGCTGGAAGGAGCTGCGCAAGCGCCTTAACCGTCGCGACTGGTGGTAGCAGGGCCGTCCTCATGAAAAGGCTTTCGCATGCTGGTTTTTGACTGGAAGAGAAGGGCGCTGCTGTTCATGTTCGGCGTGGCCGTTGCCGGACTGGGCGTCGCGCTGTCCACACAGGCGGGGTTGGGCGCGACGCCCATCTCCAGCGTGCCGTGGGTGCTGACGCGCGTGACGCCGCTTTCCTATGGCACGCTGACGCTCCTCATGAACCTGCTCTTCGTCCTCGGGCAGGTCGCGATCCTTCGGCGGCGGTTTGCGCCGTTCCTGCTGCTGCAGGTCCCGGCGACGGCGCTTTTCGGCGCGTGCATTGACGTGGGGATGGCGCTGACGCGGCCGTGGCACGTCCGGACGCATGGGATCGCCGGGCCTTCGAGCGCCCTGTCTTCCCTCATGCGGCAGGCCGCGTCGCACGGCGACAGCCCAATCCCCTTGACGAGCCCGGCGAATTCCGCGTCCAGCCTGTTCGTCGCCATATCACCATTTTCATTTCACAGACGCAGGGGCGGAACGAACACCCGTTTTTTTTGGTATAATCTCCGTTCAATGAACAAGAGAAGAATCGTCGTCACGAGCGCCCTCCCGTATGCGAACGGGGACATCCACCTCGGCCACCTGGTCGAGTACATCCAGACCGACTTCTGGGTTCGGTTCCAGAAGCTGCGCGGGAACGACTGCGTCTACATCTGCGCGGACGACACGCATGGCACGCCCATCATGATCCGCGCGCGCAAGGAGGGCATCACGCCCGAAGAGCTGATCGCGCGCTCGCACGCCCAGCACCTGAAGGACTTCACCGACTTCCAGGTCGCGTTCGACAACTACTACTCGACGAACTCGCCGGAGAACAGGGCGCTCTCCGAGCGGATCTACCTCGCCGCCGAGCGGCAGGGCTTCATCACGAAGAAGACGACGCCCCAGCTCTACTGCGAGCATTGCCGGATGTTCCTGCCCGACCGCTTCGTGAAGGGCACGTGCCCGAAGTGCGGCGCGGCGGGCCAGTACGGCGACAGCTGCGACAAGTGCGGCTCGACCTACGGCGCGGAGGAGCTGGGCGCGCCGGTCTGCACGACGTGCGGCGGCACGCCGGTCGTCCGGGATTCCGAGCACCTCTACTTCGAGCTGGAGCCCCAGCACGACTACCTGGAGAAGTGGATTCCCGGCCACACGACGAGCGACGTCTCGAACAAGCTGCTCGAATGGTTCAGGGAGCCGCTGCGCGGCTGGTGCATCTCGCGCGACGCGCCGTACTTCGGCTTCGAGATCCCCGGCTACAAGGACAAGTTCTTCTACGTCTGGGTCGACGCGCCGATCGGCTACATCGCGTCGCTCCAGAACTGGTGCGCGAAGAACGGCCAGAATCTCGAAGACTGGTGGCCGAGCCGAACGGACGGAGGCTCCGAGGCCCCCGAACCCCGGGCCGGTGACGTTGAGCTCTACCACTTCATCGGCAAGGACATCATCCGCTTCCACTGCCTGTTCTGGCCGGGGATGCTGCACGCGGCGGGCTTCAGGGGGCCGGACAAGGTCTTCGTGCACGGCTTCCTCACGGTGAACGGCGAGAAGATGTCGAAGTCGAAGGGCACGTTCGTGAACGCGCGCACGTACCTCGACAACCTGCCGCCGGAGGCCCTGCGCTACTACTACGCGGCGAAGCTCGGCGGCACGACGGACGACATGGACCTCAACCTCGCGGACTTCGTCCAGCGCGTCAACTCCGACCTCGTCGGCAAGATCACGAACATCGCCTCGCGGTCGGCGCAGATGCTGCAGAAGAGGCTGGACGGACGCCTCGCGACGCTGGCGGGCCAGGACGAGGAGCTGGCGCTCCTCTCGAAGCTGCGCGCGGCGAGCGAGACGGTCGCGCAGTTCTACGAGGATCGCCGCTTCAACCAGGTCGTCGTCGAGATCTGCCGGCTGGCGGACGCGGCGAACGAGTATTTCGACCGCAAGGAGCCGTGGAAGACGGTGAAGACCGACGCCGAGGCGACGCGCGTCACCCTGACGGCGGCGCTGAACGCCTTCCGCATCCTCGCGATCTACCTGAAGCCGATTCTCCCGGCCTACGCGGAGAAGGCGATGAAGCTCTTCGGCGAAACCGTCTGGACGTGGGACTCGATTGCCGAGACGGCCGAAGGGCGGACGCTCGGCGCCTACGAGTACCTCGCCGCACGCATCGACGCGAAGCAGGTCGAGGCGATGGTCGCCGCCGCGACGGTGAAGCCGGCCGAGTCGGGCGAAGTCGCGCACGAGAGCCGCGCGAGCAAGAACAAGGGATCTGGGAGCGAAGGAAAGGGGAAGAAGGAAGAGGGAAGAGGTATGGAGGTTCCTTCTTTGAAGCCGGAGATCGCGTTCCCCGACTTCGAGAAGCTAGACCTGCGCCTCGGCGTCGTCACGAGCTGCGAGACCGTGCCGAAGAGCGCGAAGCTCCTGAAGTTCGTGCTGGACGCGGGGCCGCTCGGCACGCGCACGGTCTTCTCGGGCGTCCGGCAGGCGTATCCCGATCCGGCGGCGCTGGTCGGCAAGGCAGTCGTCTTCGTCGCGAACCTCGCGCCGCGCAAGATGTCCGTCGGCGTCTCGGAGGGCATGATCCTCTTCGCGGGCGAACCGGGCGCGAACGGCGGCGTGCTGACGCCGACGTCGTCAGCGGACGGCGGAACGCCCGTGACCTGAGGCGGATCACTTGATTTTCCTGCGCCGGAAAGTGTATAATACGCGCGAACATTCCCCAAAAAGGACAAAGAGAAATGGCTAACATCAAGGGCGGCCGCGCCGCCAGGAAACGTGACCGTCAGAACGAGAAGGCTCGCAAGCGCAATTCGGTGTGCAAGGCGAAGCTTCACGATGCGCACAAGAAGCTCTTCAAGCTCGCGGACGCGGGCTCGAAGGAAGACGCCGAGAAGAAGCTCCGGGAGTTCGTTTCCGGCCTCGACAAGGCCGTGAAGCGCGGCATCATCACGAAGAACACGGCTGACCGCAAGAAATCGCGCGCCCAGCTCAAGATCAACAAGATCGCCGCCGCGAAGTAAGAACTTTTGGGAAACGCGGGAATGTGATTGTCTCGGGCATCGGAATGTAAGGCATTCAGGTGCCCGATTCGCTTTCAGGCAAAACGATACGCAAAGCTGGGAATCCAGCAAAGAAACAGAAAGGAAAACAGAAAATGGACAAGATGACTCTCCGCGACGTCGAGCTCAAGGGCAAGCGCGTCGTCATGCGCGTGGACTTCAACGTGCCGATGGCCAAGGACGGCAGCGGCAAGATCACGGACGACACCCGCATCGTCGCGGCGCTTCCGTCGATCAAGTACGTGCTCGAGCAGGGCGGCAGCCTCGTGCTGATGTCGCACCTCGGCCGCCCGAAGGGCGTGAAGCTCGGCGCGGCGCAGAATCCCGACAACGCGGCGTTCACGCTGAAGCCCGTCGCCGAGGCGCTGTCCGCGAAGCTCGGCCTCCCGGTCAAGTTCGTCCCCGACTGCATGGCGGCCGACGAGGTCGTCAAGGCCCTCCAGCCCGGCGAAGTCGCGCTCCTCGAGAACACGCGCTTCTACAAGGCCGAGGACGGCAAGGTGAAGAAGGACGACGAGAAGAAGGGCATCCACCTCACGGACGAGGAGTTCGCGGCGAAGAAGGCCGAGCTCAAGGCCGCCCGCATCGAGATGGCGAAGAAGCTCGCCTCCTACGGCGACATCTACTGCAACGACGCCTTCGGCACGGCGCACCGCGCGCACGCCTCGACGGCCGTCATTGCGGACTACATCCAGCCGGCGGTCTCGGGCTTCCTGCTCGAGAAGGAGATCCAGTTCCTTGGCGACGCGGTCGAGAACCCGGTGCGTCCGTTCGTCGCGATCCTCGGCGGCGCGAAGGTCTCGGACAAGCTCGCGGTCGTGAAGGCCCTCCTCAACAAGGTCGATACGCTCATCATCGGCGGCGGCATGGCCTACACCTTCAAGAAGGCGCAGGGCTTCAAGATCGGTGACTCGCTCTGCGAGGACGAGCAGGTCGCCTACTGCAAGGAGATGCTGGAGGCCGCGAAGGCCAAGGGCATCAAGATCCTCCTGCCGGTCGACAGCGTGATCGCGAACAAGTTCCCGGAGACGAAGGATGCCTCCGACATCGAGATCAAGACGGTCGAGGGCGACATCCCGGACGGCTGGATGGGCCTCGACATCGGGCCGAAGTCGGTCGCGCTGTTCGCCGAGGCGGTGAAGGGCGCGAAGACGGTGGTTTGGAACGGCCCGATGGGCTGCTTCGAGTTCGCGCCGCTCGCGAAGGGCACCTATGGCGTCTGCGACGCGGTCGCGACGGTCAAGGCCAACGGCGGCGTCTCGATCATCGGCGGCGGCGATTCCGTCTCGGCGGTGAAGAAGAGCGGCAAGGCGGCGGAGATGAGCCACGTCTCGACGGGCGGCGGCGCGTCCCTCGAGTTCCTCGAGGGGAAGGTGCTTCCGGGCGTCGCGGCGCTGACGGCGAAGAAGTAAGAGAGCCTGCGGCTTTCGGCCGTGCGGCAACGCATGCGGACGGCGCGTTTGGGGAATCCCCGGACGCGCCGTCCGCATTTGTCCGCGCGCGCGCCTTTTGTTATAACCCGACTTTGCCACTTCATTTTTTGAAAAGAGCGGTTTGAGCCAATGTTCACGCGGGTTGCGTGAAACAACA
>CAKUGW010000129.1 GCA_934654805.1 uncultured Kiritimatiellota bacterium | reverse complement strand
AAACTAAATTGTGCCTCGTTTGCGAATGCCGGCGCATAAGGAGCGACGAAAAGAACGCAAAGGCCCAACGGCCGAACAAGGAGCGAAAAGACTACTTGATGATTCGTGGCCAAGCGCCGCCGACACGCCCCGCATGGAACAAGAGCGTTCCTGCCGTCAACGCTGCGGACAGTTCCTCGTTCGAACCGGCGAAAAGCGTACCGTCCGCATTCATGACGGCCTTTCCGGCCTCTTCGCGCGGAAACAGCGGCAGCACCTGGCGCGCGCGCTCAACTTCTTCATGCCAGTAACGGCACAAGACAGCGGCATCATACGCCCCGCAGCGACTCTGCCGAATCATGAAAGACATCAATGTCTCGAGAGGCGCGGGGCGTTCCCAAGACAAAGTTCAAGGCAAGACCACCGGCCACATAGCTCCCGGCCGTTTTCCGGCGATTTTCAGCCAACAGCCGCAACAGCTCGCCCTGCAAGTCCGTTAAAGCCATTTCCTGACCCTCCCTGCGCGCAAGTAGGCATCCAGATTTCCGTACTTCTCAAGACAATCCAAGGCCATGAGGACCTGCTCCCGGTTCTGCGGATAGAAATCCTCCGCCATGTTCCAAAAGCACATGGCGCGATAATCGGCAACAACCGAACGCACGTCTTCCGACCGGATGATCTCCTCGTCTGTCATCGTGGGCATTATATCATAATCTCCGCGCACACGACACCACACATTCGTGTTTCGTGTTTGTCGCAGAGTTCGCGGAGGTCTTCTCGCGCAGGGAATCGCGGATTCTCGCGGAGCGGCGACGCAAGTCGCCTGTGGCCCGTCGGAGCCGACGGGCCTCGGATTATTTGGTATACTTCCGTCCCATGAGCAAGACCGTCCTCTTCTTCTGCGGCGAACACAGCGACGTCGCCCTGCGCAAGTACGCCGGGATCTGCGCGTTCGGCCAGCGCCGGAAATGGAACGTGCGATTCATCCACTACCGCGCCGGCGAGGCGTCCTTCCGCGACGCGCTCGCGACCTGGCGGCCCGACGGCATCATCTCGGACCGGGCCGCGTTCGCGTCCGAGCGCGCCACGGGCGTGCCAACCGTCTTCATCGACGCGGGAAAGGACCTTGCGCGCCGCATCTGGCCCGGCGTGTACCACGATCCGCGCGCCGCCGCGCGCCTGGCCGCCGCCGAGTTCGCGCGCCTCGGACTCGACACCCTCGCCTACCTGCCGCCCGCCGAGGAATGCGACTGGTCGGACGAGCGGCTGGACGCCTTTCGGCAGGCCGCGTCGGCCGGCGCGCGGCCCGTCGCGGTCTTCCCCAAGCGGCGAAGGGAGAAGGTCTCCGCCGAATACCTGCGCCGCCTCCGGGAGTGGGCGCGCGGCCTGCCGAAGCCCTGCGGCGTCTTCGCCGCGAACGACCGGGCGGCGGACGTCTTCCTCTCGCTCTGCCCGCTCGCCGGCGTCAAGGTCCCGCAGGACCTCGCCGTCATCGGCGTGGACGACACCATCGGCATCTGCGAGAACACCTTCCCGCCGCTGACGAGCGTCGCGCCGGCCTTCAAGAGCTCGGGCACGATGGCCGCCGAGCTGCTCGACGCGCTGATGGCCGGCGAGCCGCCCGCCGCGCAGACGCGCCTCTTCGGCGCGCTCGGCCTCACGCGCCGCGAGTCCACGAGGCGCTTCTACGGTCGCGCCACCGAACTGCGAAGCTCGCGCGACCTCATCTACCGCGAGGCCTGCCGCGGGCTCAGGGCGCGCGACGTCTTCGCGCAGATGAAGGGGTCCCGACGCTCCGCCGAGATCCGGTTCAAGGCGGCGACCGGACGCACCGTGCGCGAGGAGATCAAGAACGTGCGCCTCCGGCTGGCGAAGCGGCTCCTGCAGACGACCGCGCTCTCGCTCGCCGAGATCGCGGCGAAATGCGGCTACCAGTCGTCCTCCCATCTGCGCAAGGTCTTCGCGAAGCGCATGAAGACGACGATGGGTGCCTGGCGCAAGGCCCACCGCGCAGACGTCACCTGACGGACGCCGTTGACGCGCACATTGAGGAAGAGGTCGATGTTCTTCTCGGCCTTCACGACCGCGAGCTTGCGACCGTCCTCGTAGACGGCCGCCGGCTGGGCGTTGCCCCCCTCCGCCGGCGCGATCTCCGCGAGGACGTCGCCCAGGCGCGGATAGGGCGGCAGGTTCGCGTAAGCGCCGAGGTGGACGCGCACTTCTGACGAGTTGTTGCCGCCGAGGACGGGCCGATCGTGGACGAGCACCGTCTTCAGGCCCTGCCGTTGACGGACACGCGGAATCGCCCCGCCGGATGCGACGACCACGGCGCGTTCCAGTTGCGCGTGCGGACGTAGACGGCGCGGCGCCCGCCCGCGCCCGCGTCGCAGCGTCACCGTGCCGCCCTGCTCCCTCAGGTTCCACGCCCGCGCGAGGTCGTGTCGTGGTCGGCCCCGACGTAGCGCGTATCGATTTCATAGACCCGGACATGTCGGCAATTCTCGGTCTGGTAGAGCGGCGGCGAATCCTTCGGCTCGTCGGCGTGGACGATGAGGGCCCCCACCTTCAGCACCACGTTGTCGCAGTCCTTGAAGACGAACGTCGTCTGGGGCTTCGTCTGGTGGTACTTCCCCCAGCCCAGGTGGATGACCGTGTTCGTCAGGCCGCAGATGCGAATCGGCAACGGCTCGTTGTCGAGGCTGACGGGCGCGTTCGGGAAGACCAGGAGCGAAAGCCCGTACTCGTCCGGCTTGCTGACGAAGAAGCTCTCGCCCGGCCCGATCGGCGGCAGCGGCTGCTTCTGGCGGCTCGCGACCGTCGCGCCGATCCCCGGAAACGGCTTCTCGACGGATCTGGCGCATCTTCTCCGCCGTGTAGCGCGCGCCCGTCAGCGTCTGCCCCTCGGCGCGCGTCATTTCGGGGCGGTCCCCCAGGCGCGGTTCGGGCGCGTGCCCATCTCGACGCGCACGCGCGCCCCGCGGCGGACGTCCGCGTGGGACAGCCACGCCCGGCCCGACGGCCTCCCGTCGATGGTCACCGACTGGACGTACTTCGCGTCGCGCGACGTCCCGGGCGCCTCCAGGACGAACGTCCGCCCGCCGCCGACGTCGATCTCCGCGCGCGCGAAGACCGGGCTCCCCCATGCGTACTCGGGGTCGCCGGGCGTGACCGGGTAGAGCCCCAGCATCGACAGGACCGCGAACGAGCTCATCGCCCCGCCGTCCTCGTCGCCGGGGATGCCCATCAGGTCGTCGCGGAACCAGGCGTCCAGCACGCGGCGCACCGTCTTCTGCGTCTTCCACGGCTCGCCCGCGTAGCTGAAGAGGTACGGGATGTGGAAGCCCGGCTCGTTGCCCATCGAGAACTGCCCCATCATGCCCGTCGAGTCCGCCAGCTGCGCGTACCACTTCGGGCGGTCCGTCCCCAGCGGCTCGTTGAAGAGCCGCTCCAGCTCGCGCGCGAACGCCGCGCGCCCGCCCATGAGCGCCACGAGGCCGGGGACGTCGTGCAGGACGTCCCACCGGTACGTCCAGCCGTTGTTCTCGTCGTAGTAGTCGCGCGCGGCCGCCCCGCCCGAGAAGCGGTAGTCGAACGGCTCGATCCACTTCCCGTCCGCGTCCTTCGGGTGGAAGAAGCCCGTGTCCGCCTTCCACAGCAGGCGGTAGTTCTTCGAGAGCCGCTCCCACGCCGCGCGCTCCGCCTCCGGGCGTCCCAGCTCGCGCGCGAGCTCCGCCATGCACCAGGCGTCGTAGGCGTGGGCGAGCGTGACGGCCACGGCCTGGCGCTTCTCCCACGGCACGACCTCGGCGCACGTCTCCTCCGCCCCCTCCTTCAGCGCGGGGAACCACCCGTGCTTGTCCATGAAGCGGTCGAGGTCCGTCTTGGGGCAGCGCTTCCACGGGATGTAGCTCGCCTCCCGGAGCGTCTTCGCGCACGCCGCGTAGGCCGCCGCGAGGTCGAAGCCCCGGATGCCCTTGCGCCAGGCGTCGAGGAAGAGCGAGACGACGTGGAAGCCGTTCATGCAGTGGGCGTCGCCGCCCAGGACGGGGAAGGTCGGCACCCACCCCTCCCTCGTCTGCGACGCGAGGCGCAGGTAGCTCGCGAGCTTCTCCGACTGGGCCTCCGGCTCGAGGATCGCCATGAGCGGATGCAGGGAGCGGAACGTGTCCCACGACCAGTCGTCCGTGTACTGGCGCGCGCCGTCCGCGAGGGCGTGGACCTTCCCGTCCCAGCCCCGGTAGCGGCCGTCCTCCGTGACGTCAATCATCCGCTCGTAGCACCTGTAGAGGGCCGTGTAGAGGACCGCCTTCCGGTCGTCCTCGCCCTCGACGCGCACCTTGCCGAGCTTCGCGTTCCACGCCGCGCGCCCGGCGGCGGCGACGGCCGCGAGGTCCCAGTCCGGGATCTCGCGCCGGAGGCTCGCCTTCGCCTGCGCAACGGAAACGAGCGAGACGGCGTAGCGGAAGCGCACCGTCTCCGGCTCCGACCCGAAGGCGAAGACGCGCTCCCTCCCGCGGCAGGAAAGCCCCGACGGCCGCCGGTCGAACTCGCCGAAGAAGTGGATCCGCGTGCCCCAGTGCGTCTCGAAGCCCGTCAGCGCGCGCCCGTCCCACCGGAGCTCGCCGTCCTCGCTCGTGCCGACCGCGACCGTGTGCGGCCCCGCCTCCTCGAAGGCGACCTCGACGACCGCCGACTTCTCCGCCGGGGCGAGCGCGACCCGCGCCGCCGCCGAATCGACGTAGCCGTCGTAGCGGTAGGGCCTCACGTGCTGCTGGTCGAACGTCATCGGCGAGGGGCCCGGGCGGAACGTGAAGCGCCCCCAGTGGTGGCGGTGCGTCGCCACGAGGAGCTTGAAGCTTTCGACCCGGTCCTGCGTGTACTGGTCGTTCGGCGGGAAGACCCGCAGCTGCCCGTTCGGGCGCCCGACCGTCGGGTAGACGGGGGTGAGCATGTGGCTGATCCAGCCGATCTCCGGGTTCACCCAGTCCACGGGCTCGCGCCCGGCGGCGGGGGCCGCTGACGCAAGAAGCGCGAACAGACCAAGGAACAATGCCGTGCGCATGGCGAATCCCCTCCTTTACCGGATGACCACCGCGAGGCCGCTCGGGTCGAACGGCGAGGCGCGCTTCACGACGAGCGCCTTGCCGCACGGCGCCTCCGCGCCGCCCCGGTAGACGCCGAGGACGTCCGCGCCGGGGAGCTGCGCGCGCTCCGCGTCCGTCACGTTCCGGTCGATGTAGGCCGCCTTCGTCCAGCCGCCCATCATCGGCGAGACGCAGATGACGACGGGCTTCTCCTCCGCCGCCTCCACGCCGGACGTGAGGGCCGCGAACGCCTCGCCCCCGTCCGCGATGGCCGGGCCGGTGAAGACGATCTCGCGCGGCGTCGAGCCGCCCTCGAACGGCGCCTCGCCGACGGTCAGGCCCGCCGCGTTGTGGACGCGGAGCGACCGCAGCCTCGGATCGTGCGCGAAGGCCCGCGCGCCGATCTCCGTCACGTACGTGCGCCTCTTCCGCCCGCCCAGCTCGATCGCCTCGACGTTCGGCATGTAGGCGAGCGACTCGGGCTGGACGGCGCAGAGGGACGGCAGGCGCAGCGTGCCGGACGCCTCCACATGTCTGCCGTAGTCGTTCGCCCACGCCTGGCTCGCGAGGGAGGCCAGTCGCGGGAGGTTCCACCAGTCGAGCTTCGTCTCGGACAGCGGCATGCCCCAGAACGCATAGTCCAGGTTGAACGCCGCCGTCAGCGAGGGGGTCTGGAGAATGAGCCGCGTCAGGCTGGCGTGACCGTTCCAGTCGCACCAGAGGCCGCCCATTTTGGGCTCGTCGAAGACGACCGTGCGGTAGGAGGCCTGGCCCGCCTCGTCCACGGTGAAGAGCCGCGCCCACGGGAGGTCGGTCAGCGTTCCCGGCGTGAAGAGCGTCGTGACCGCGCCCTTCCCGTTCCTCTCCTGCACGAGAAGGCTGTCGCACGCCTCCCACACGACGAACGTCCACGGCGTCCCGTCGCCCGGCAAGAGGACGTCGCCGCCGAGGTCGAGCGTCCCCACGCCCTCGTCCGAATCGGCGAACAGCCCGTGCGCCGTGCCGTTGCCCAGCCCCAGCGCGCGGTTGCCGTCCTTGACCGTGACGTTGATCGTGAAGTTGCCGTTCGACGCCGTCTTGAGGTCTTCGGACAGCGTCCACGGGTGCGTGAAGCGCGCGAGGACCCACGTGTCGTTCGAGACGACGAGCGTCAGCGGCGTTTCCGCGCACATCCCGTTCGGCACGTCGCCATACCACTTGCGGAAGGTTCCCGTGGCAGAGGGCTTCGGCGTGAGCGTCAGCGTCGTCCCCGCCGCGTACGTGCCGTCCGCGCCCGGCGCGAGGTCGGACGAGACCTCGACCGCATCCCCGAAGAACGCGTCGTGCTCGACCGTGACCCGGCACCGAGCCGCCTCGGCGACGTCGCAGACGTACTGCTCGTGCACCGTGCGGAAGGCGTCCGCCGCGACGACGCCGAACGGCATCGGGCGGTCAGGGTTCGCCTTCTGAATCGCACGGCGTTCCGCGTCGGAGAGCGGCGTCACCTTCCCGGCGAGCGCGGTCTCCCACGCCGCGTCGCCGCGCGGCACGGCGAAGAACACCGTCCGCGCCGCCGCGTCCGCGAACCGGAAGCCGTCGGCGAACGCCGGCACGCCGCCCGTGAAGACGACCTCCTCCAGCGGCTGGCCGCCGAAGGCGTTCGCGCCGACCGTGAAGCCGTCCGCGCCGCCGATCACCAGCCGCTTCAGCCGGCCGACCGCGCGGCCGGCGCCCATGTCGCGGGCGATCAGCACGTTCGCGCCAATGGACTTGACGGACTTCGACGTCTCGCCCAGCCGCGCCTCCGTCAGGGAATGGCAGTCGCCAAAGGCCCAGTCCGCCAGCGTCTCGACGGACGGAAGCGAAAGGGTTCCCGAAAGGCCCGTGTTCCAGAACGCATAGCCGACGGACTTCAGGGCCGGAAGGTTCCAGTGCGACACGTCCGTCTCGCCCAGCGGATAGTAGCCGTCTCCGAGGAACGAACCTTCCCCTATCGCCGTCAGGCCTGGCATCGCCAGCACCAGCCGCCGCATCGTCGGGCAGCAGTACGTCCATGCGCGGATTGCCTCCTGGCGGCCGGACATGACGACGAGTTCCTCGGCCGTCGTCCAGCCGTAGGTGAACTGCGTGACGAGGGTCGCCTCCGGCGAAAGGACGATGACGCGCGGCCCCTTGTCCGCCGGTGTCGCAAGGGCCTGGTCGATGTGTCCGAGAATCTTCATCAAAGCGCCGCTCGCGGCATTCGTCGCCACGCCCGACGAGAAGTCGAGGTATTCGCCGACATAGTCGTTCGCGAAGGCGTTTTCCGTCTCCCAGCCCGTGCCGATGATGACATTGCCCCACTCGTCCCAACAGCGCAGCTTCCAGTTGCCGTCCGAGACGTACTGGAGCCCGTCCGCGTCGTCCTTCCAGTAGCACCAGACCTTCGGCTCGTGGCGCACGACGGCGAGGGCGGAGCCTCCCGCCGGGGCCAGGACGAGCGTCGTGCCGTCGACCGACACGTCGAACGCCGCGGCCTTCGTCCCCTCCGGCCAGCCCGCGAGCGCGCACAGGTCCGCCGCCGGGAGCGTCTTCGTCCACTTCTCGTCAATCGTCTGCTCGTCCGCCGCGAAGACATGGACCGCGAGGGCGCCGTCCGCCGTCAGGACGTAGAGGCGCGGCCGCCACGTGTCCGCGTGGCTCAGGCGCGCCGCGACGGCGTCGGAGACAAGGTCCGAGAGGAGCGTCGTCCGCTCCGCGCCGTCGGCGAGGCCGACGAGCGCGACCTCGCGCCCGCCGCACACGAGCGCCGCGTCCGTCCCGCCGAGCGCGTAGACGGCGACGTCCGCGACGGACGCAAGGCCCGTCTCCCACGCGACGTCCGCCGGGGCGAACGCGAGCGAGCCGTCCGCCGCGTTCCCCGAGACGCTCCACGCGACGAGCCGCCCGTCCGACGCGGCGGACCACGCCCGGTCGCCCGACGCGTTCAGCGCGAGCGCCCCCGCGCCCGCCGGCACGGTCGCGCGCACCGGACGGAAGCGCTTCGTCCACCGG
>CAKUGW010000128.1 GCA_934654805.1 uncultured Kiritimatiellota bacterium | reverse complement strand
CCCCCCCCCCCCCCCCCCCCCCCCCCCCCCCCCCCCCCCCCCCCCCCCCCCCCCCCCCCCCCCCCCCCCCCCCCCTGCTTCCAGATTGCCCCGTGCCTGTCCTTTGCGGGTGACTGGCGCGTGACAGGCGGTGTCTTCGGCGTTGCCCGTGCGGCGCATTGCCTGGGCGTCGGCCGCGTCCAGGTTGAGGCTTCAGGCGGCGCGCAGTTCCAGATCGGGGCTCTGTCGATGAACAATGTCTTTGCTTCTTTCAAGAATGATGTTCAGGTTTTCGGTTCAGGGACGAAGGCGCCCGTCGCCTTCACGAACGGCGCACGGCTGGACGGTGCGCTGTCGGCCGAGGGCGATTTCGAGATAAACGTCGCGTATGTCGATCCCAACGTCAACGGCGGACGTGCCGAGATCCGCACGCTTTCCGCGCCGGGGCGAACGGTTTCGGTTACGTTCAATTCGGATTACAAGCTTGCGTTCATCGGTTCCGTCGAGGCGCGTGTTGCAGCGTCGAAGAACGGAACTGTCAGCTTCCGGACGCTGGACACGGCGACGGACGGTCTCTCGGCGGACATTTCCGGCCTCGCGAAGCTTGAGTGCGCCTCAGCCGTGCTCTTTTCGTCCCTGACGGTTGACGGGGTGTCTGTCCAGTCCGGCGTCTGGCGTCCGGGCGACCTGTCTGCACGTGCGACGGGTTCTGGATTCGCCGTCGTGAGCGGTTCGGTCGTGACATGGATTGGTGGTGCGGCGGGCGCGTGGTCGGGCGGCGCGAACTGGTCGACGGGCGAGGCTCCCAAGGGCATGACGATCGCCAAGTTCACGAACGCAGTCGATCTCGTGAACGAAACGTTCGACTTCGGCGCGGACGGCGTCTGCATCTGGAATGTCGCCAACGCCGACCTCGTCCAACGCACGATGTTCACCGGTTCGGGCAAGTATTGCAAGTTCGGCGCGGGGCAGATCGACTATCAGTCGGAGAGCTCCTATACGGGCGGCACCCTGTTTGCGGATGGAAATGCGCGCATCGCGACATCGCATACGAACCTTGTCTTCGGTTCGGCGGAAGGCGTGGTCGAACTCGCGTGCAGCGTGGACGGCACGCGGCCCTACTTTGAGTTCGGACATTGGAACATTAGGCTTCCGAACAGAATCAAGATCACCGGAGCGACGAAGGCCCAGCGGTTTCTGATCAGCAACAACATGTTCGTGACGGGCGACATCGAGTCGGATTCCGATTTCCTCGTCCAGTCGAACTGGGGGCCGATGTACGCCGACGGGAACTTCTCCGCGCCGGGTCGGACGATCACCTTCTCCGAGAACGACGAGAAGCAAGGCTATGTCTCGTACATCGCGGGAGCGATAGACGCCTCTCTCGTGAAGCAGGCCACCGGCTTCCTTGAACTGCGCGGAAAGTCCACGGGTGCGGCGAACGTTCTGACGGTCGAGGGCGGGACATTGGCCCTGACGGAGGGCGCGACATGGGAAGGCCCTGTTGCCGTGAAGGCGGGAGGCCTCCTGAAGCTGAACGGCAACGGCAACCTGTCGTCCGCCGCGACGCTGACGATCGAGGCGGGCGGCACGGTCGAGATCGCGAAGGGCGTGAGGGTCGAGTCCGTCGCGCTCGTCATCGCCGGCGAGACGATGCCGCCCGGTTCCTATTCGGTGCGGACGCGTCCCGACGTGTTTGCGGGCGCGGGGCGCGTGAAGGTCGGCCAGGCCGGATCGCTCATCATCCTGCGCTAAGGGAAGAGGATCGAACCGATGACCGCATGCGCCTCCGCCTTGCTGATCGCCGCCGGCTGGTTCTCCGTCACGACGGGCGTCGATGGCGTCAGCGCATTCGTACGGCCCGACGGCACGCCGACGTTCCTGTCGGGCGTTGAGCACCTGTTCAAGCAGCAGTCGCATGAGTTTGCGAACGCGAACTGGGAGAATGAAGTCATCCGAAACCTGACGGGATGGAACTTCAACTTCCTCGGAGCGGGGCCTGTCCCCGCGTTGCGGGCGAAGGGCCTGCCGTATTCGGTCATCGCCTGGCTGTCGGAGGGAATGACGATGTCGGACGATCCCGACGACTCGATCTTCCCGATGCGCGGCGCGCACGTGCCGTGCACGGCGTTCCCGAACGTGTTCTCGCCGAAGTGGCCGGCACGCGCGGCGAAGATGGCGAAAGCCGCCGCCGCGTCCGTGAAGGACGACCCGAACTTCGTCGGCTACGACCTCGACAACGAGCTCAGGTGGTGGGGTGCGGGCGCGTTCGGCAACGACACGAACGGCCTTTTCTACGCGGTTGCCGCCCTGCCGGAGACGCATTCGGCGCACCGTGCGCTCGCGGAATTCGTGCGGGCGCGGCAGACGACGGTCGAAGACGCGCCGGAAGCCGTGCGTCGTGCGTTTGTCGCGGAAGCGTGCGATCGCTTCTTCCGCGTGGCGACGGAGGCGTTGCGAAAGGAAGACCCGAACCATCTTGTTCTCGGCGTTCGCTTCGCGGGCCTGGGCGGTCCGCGAGAGGCGTGGGTCGCGGCGGGCAGGTACTGTGACGTCGTCTCGTTCAACGTTTACCCATGGGTCGACCTCGACGCGAACTGGGTGAAGTCGGGGTGCGACTACTGGGGCGGGACGGACTTGCGGACGCTTGTCGAGGCGCGGCACGCGGACTGCGGACGGCCGATGCTGGTGACGGAGTGGGGCACGAGCGCGATTGACTCGGGCTTGCCCTGCCTTCGGGCGGTGGGCGAACGCTTTCGTACGCAGGCGGAGCGCACGCGCGCGGCGGCGGCGATGTTGGGCGAGTTCGCGTCATGGCCGTTCCTCGTGGGAGCGAGCTGGTTCCGCTACCGCGACAACGTGCCGAACCGCGGCGGGAACTTCGAGGACTGCAACTGGGGGCTCGTCAATCTGAACGGTGCGCCGTATCGGCAGTTGACGAAGATGTTCGCGAAACTGAACCCGACCCTGTTGGAGAAGCATCGGGCGGGCACGCGGCTGAAGCGACGCGATCCGGGCGACCGCGGCTTTCCGCGCGCGGACGCGGCACGCGCGAAGCTGGAGACGGGCGGGCGCGGGCGACCCCTTGAACCCGTGGCCCTCGCGTTCACGTGGCGCAAACCGGACGGTGCCTTGTGCTGGACGTTCGCAGACCGACAGACGGGCGCGTTCGTTGAGCCGGACGGCGCGCGCGTCGTCACGAACGAGGTGCGCACGGCGGAACTCTCCGCCGCCGTCGTCACGCGCTGGCGGGAGAAGGGCTTCGACAACGCCTTTTTCGGTGAGGTCGTCGCGGTCATCAACCTGTCCGCCGCACCCGTGACGCTGGCGTGCGTCAGTTTCCGGCACGTGCCGCCGTTTGCGGTTGAAGCCGAGCCGCAGAACGAGCAGTGGGGGCAGACGGTCCTCTGGAAGCCGCTGCGGGCGGCCGGATGGGTCGCGCCGGACGGCGCATACGCGGGCGTCCTCTCGGCGGCGCCGCTGGCGGACTACTTCGGCACAAGTCATGATGCGAAGAAACGCTATGTCCATGCGCTTGCGAATTTCCGTTTCACGACGGTCGATGCGCGTACGCCGCTTGTGCTTGCGCCCGGCGAGACGTGGGCGGCGGATGGGCGCGCCTGGGCGCTGTTCGCCGCTGGGGCGGGCGGCAAGCCGGGCTGGCTCGCGCGTCGCGATGCGTTCGAGCGGCTGTTCTACCCTGCGCTCGGACGACTGAATCTGGAGCCGCAGGCGATAACCGTGCGCGAAGAGGCGTTCGAGACGGACTTCTCCGGCACGAAGTTCCGCGTGACCGCCGGGCCCGCGACCGTGTCCTGGAGGCGCGTCGCCGCTGTGCCGGGTCGCGACACGGCCGTCTTTGAAACGGACGCGCGGACGATTCGCGTGGATGCCTGTCCGTTCCTTTCGCCGGGGTTGCGTCCCGTGCAGGGGCCGGGGGCGTTCGTCGTGAGGTTGGCCGACCTCGACGGGCATCCGCTCGAAGGCCGCTTTGACCTGGTGCTCGCCGACGTTCCGGGGCGGACGCGGTCGACGTTCTCCTGTCCGCTGGCGCACGAGATGCGATTTGCGGTGACGAATGCGCTCTACCGCTTTGCGGAAATGACGGTTTCCCTGTCCTCGGGCCCGACGCGGCGACGGCTTGCGCTCACGGGCCTCTTCGCGGAGCATGCGACCGACGCGGCGCATGCGGCGGTCATCGACGTCGACACGGGCAATCCCCTGCACATCACGCGCGGCGACGACGAGCGTCCGTTCCTGACGGTGCGCAATCCGTCGGATTCGCCGCTTGCGTGGACGGGCGCCGTGCGAGGCGAGGACTATTTCGGGCGGACGTTCGCGACGCGGTTCGACGTGAAGGCCGCTCCCGGCGAAACGGCGCGCGTTGCCTTGCCGTGGCCGCTTCCGGGACGCGGCATCTGGAACGTGCGATGCGATCTTGAGGGGACGGACGGCTCGCGTGCGGCGCACGAGACGGCGTTCGCGTTCCTTGACCGGCATGTCGTGACGCCGTTTCTCCCGAAGCCGTTTTACCGCATCGGATTGCATGAGAGCTATCCGCCTTACGACGAGGGGGTGCGCGCGCAGACGCGCGCGGCGCTCGTGGCGTGCGGCGCGAAGATTCTCCGCTCGAACGTCGCCTCGTTCGAGCAGATCCACTGGGAGGGATTCGACAAGCCGCACTGGGAGGATCAGGATCGCTGGGTCGAGCAGCTGCGCGCGGACGGAATCGCCATCGACTCCCTCGTCTACCAGCCGACGAGGTGGGCGCGCGCGCCCGAACGCCGCAACGAGCCGGACGGCAACCGCACGAATGACATTCCGCCCGCGCCGGGACTGTTCAGGCGGCACTGCCAGCGGATCGCCGCGCGCTACGGCACGAAGATCGACTACTATGAAATCGGCAACGAATGGGATCTCATCCCGAAGAACGTGTTCGGACTTGACGAGGCGTTGCGGCTTCAGCGCGAAGCCTGGGAAGGGCTGAAGGCGGGGTGCCCCGATGCCTGCGTGTCGGTGAACGGCTGGGCGTGTGCGGTCTCGTCCGAGTTCCCGCCGGGACGCGCCCCTCAGCCGGGCTTCATCGAGGATTTCATGTCGCGGGCGAAAGGGCTTTATGACGTCCACGCCGTCCACCTGCACGGCTCGTTCCGCAACTACGTGCCGCGCGTCGCGAACCTGAAGCGGATGCGGAAGGAGCTGGGGATTGAGTCCGTGCCGTGGTTCTCGAACGAGACGGCGATGTCCCGCTACGGCGGACTGGAGAAGGAAGTCGCGACGGTCGTCTGGAAGAAGCCGCTTTACGCCTGGGCGCACGGTTCGACGGACTACATTTGGTACAACCTGCGCGCGACGGGGTGGGACGCTGCGGGCGTCGAAAGCGCCTACGGGCTGATGACGGCCGACTGGCATCCCCGCGCGGGCTATGCGGCGTTCTCCGCGCTGACCGCGCTGGCGGAGGGCCTGGTCGCCGACGGCATTCTCTTCGAGGAGGGGAACGACCACGACGGCGCGGCGCGGTTCGCGTTCCGCGTCAGGAGTCCGGCGGGCGCGGCGCAGCGGCGCATCGTCCTCTTCGGTTGGGACGGTCTCGATGTCGCCGTCGAGCCGGTGCGCGTGAAGACCGATGCGGCGCGCGCCGAGACCGTTGATCTCATGGGCAACCGCCGTGTGCTGCCGGTTGCGGATGGTACGGTTCTCTGGATGCCGGGCGTCCTGCCGACGGCACTGGCGCTGGAAGGGGCCGAGACGGCGGATGCGACGGCTTCCGCCCGCCGTCCGCGTGCGCCGAAGACGGTCTCGCACGCGCCCGTCACGGTCACGCTTGACACGGTCGGGGCGATGCGCCAGTACTACGAGGCCGACCCCGACCCTGCGTCCGTCGTGCGGCTTTGGAAGGACGCGAACGACCTCTCCGCCGTCATTCGCTATGCGCGCGCCGGCGAGTCGTTGGCCGTGGACATTGACGTGACGGACGACATTGACGCCGCGCCGCGCGCGGCGTTCGGGGCGGAGGATGGCGATTCGGCGACCGTCGAGATCCGCGATTCGGACGGCAATGTGCGCCGCACGTGGGCGACGCGTCTCGGACGGGACGGAACGCACACGCGCTACCGCGCTGAGATTCGCCTGCCGTCCGGAGGTGGCGTGGCCGCACGGACGCTCGTCTACGAGAACGACGGTCTTGGCGCGGACGGCTATCTTCACCATGACTGGATTGACTTCTAAAGGAGTTTGACATGATGATTCTTTCTTCGCTTCTTTTCGCCGCGACCGTTTCCGCGCAAGGCACGAATCCGGCGGCTGTCTCGTTTGACGTGCCGGCGGGCGCAATCGGCGTGAGCGTCGATGCGGCGGCGGAAGTCGGACCAATCAAGCCGATGAACGCCGTGAACAACGGCCCGACGAGGGGTGCGGACGGTTCGTTCCGCTGGTTCAAGGGGGCGCGCATTCCGTTCGCCCGCACGCATGACGCGAACTTCTCCGACGCTTACGGCGGCCCCCATACGGTGGACGTCCACGTCGTATTCCCGAACTTCGACGCGGACGAGACGGATCCCGCGAACTACGACTTCGTCTGCACCGACAGGTATCTCGGCGAGATTCGCGCCGCCGGGAGCGAGATATTCTACCGCCTCGGCGCGAGCATTGAGCATCAGGCGCGGAAATACGGGACGCGTCCGCCCAAGGACTTCGCGAAATGGGCGCGAATCTGCGAACGCATCATTCGCCACTACAACGAGGGCTGGGCGGACGGCTTCCGCTGGGACATCCGTTACTGGGAGATCTGGAACGAGGCCGACCTCGATGCGGACGACGCGGCGGACAAGCGGTGCTGGGGAGGCACGGAAGCGGAATACTTCGACTTCCATGAAATTGCCGCGAAGCACCTGAAGGCGTCGTTCCCCCACCTGAAGATCGGCGGCCCGGCGCTTGCCTACCGCGAGGACTGGGGACGGCGGTTCATTCGCGAGATGGCGCGCCGCCGCGTGCCGATGGACTTCTTCTCGTGGCACTGCTACACGAGCAAGATCGGCCCGACGAGTGACATCCGCACGCGCGCCCGTTGGGTGCGGGAGGCGCTGGACGAAGCCGGCTACAGGCAGACGGAATCGATCCTTGACGAATGGAATGCCACGCCGCACTGGACGAACGACCGCCGAGAGCTCGGGCCGTTCATGGGCTCGCCGCGCGGCGCGGCCCTGGTCGCGGCGATCATGAGCGCGATGCAGGACGACCGCGTGGACATGCTCATGTACTACGACGCAAGTCCAGGCACGGTCTACAACGGGCTCTTCTCGCTCTACGGCGGCCAGCCGCGTGCGCCCTACTTCGCCCTGTTCGCGTGGGGGCGGCTCGCCGCGCTCGGTACGCAAGTGAGGACGACCGTAGTCGGATCGTCCGATGCCTACGCGACGGCGGCGAAGGGCGCGAAGGGCGACCTCGCCCTGCTCGTCACGCGCTATGACGAGAACGGCAACTGGCATCGTACGGAAAAGGACGTGCGCGTCTCGGTCAAGGGGCGTCCGCTCCGCACGGCACGCGTCCACGTGGTCGATGACGACCTCCTTTACACCGAAGTGCCGTGCGAGATCGATGCGGACGGTTCGCTCGTTCTGCGTCTCGCCCCGGCGGCCTTCGCGTGCGTCGAGATCGAGTCGGGCGACGCCTGTCCGCCGCTGGACGCGAAACGAGAGGAATAGGAATGTTTGAATATCCAACCCCCGCTTGACAGAATTCGGCTTCTTTTGATAAACTGACGGCAGTTGGTCGGGACGCATCCCTGCCAGGTGCTTCCCGAATCGCATCGTATGCTTGCCCATGTGTCGAGGAGTCAGCCCATGAAAGAACTGTGTGCCCGTTTCTGGAACATCCGCGCGAAAGCCGCCTTCGCGTGCGCCGCGCTCGCGCTCCTCCTTCCGGCCGCCTCCGCGCGCGCCGAAGCGCCCGACTTCCGCTACCGCCCGCTCCTCGCGGGCAAGGCCTCGCTCACGGAGCCGGGCTTCGTCGTCCGGCGCGAGCTCGGCGTCGCGGCCCTCGCGCCGGAGCTGCGCATCCCCGTCGAGCTCGTCTACGAGTCCTTCTCCGAGGCCTCCGGCGCGTTCGGC
>CAKUGW010000127.1 GCA_934654805.1 uncultured Kiritimatiellota bacterium | reverse complement strand
GGCCTGAAGAAGACCAAGCCCGAAGCCTAAGTCGGTTTGCTTGGTTTGGTCAAAGGCGCCCGAGGGAATCCCCCTGGGCGCTTTTCTTTTCCCGAACGCGGGCGAATCCATATTCTGTTGTTATAGGAATCCTACTCTCATAATTGACAGTTCTATGTCACGGGTGCTATACTACGCGGCATGGAACTTCGGCATATCAGGTCTTTCGCCATGATCGCCCGCGAGGGGAACATCTCGCGCGCGGCGAAGAAGCTCGGCATCAGCCAGCCCGCGCTCTCGAAGCAGCTGGGCGAGCTGGAGGACGAACTCGGGCAGCCCCTGCTCACGCGCGGCGCGCGCTCGGTGAAGCTGACGGCCAAGGGCGCGGTCTTCCGCCAGCGCGCGGACGAGATCCTCTCGCTCGTCGACCGCACGGCGCGCGAGGTCTCGTGCGCGGCCTCGAAGCTCTCGGGGCGCATCACCCTCGGCGCGGCGGAGACCTTCGGTTTCGCGCGCGTCGCCGCCGCGCTCGCCGAGCTGCAGCGCAAGAACCCCGCCGTCTCGTTCCGCCTCGTCTCGGGCAACGCCGAGGACCTCGCCGGACGCGTGCAGAAGGGAGAGCTGGACCTGGCGCTCCTGCTCGGCCCCGGGCGCCTGGACGGCTGCGAGACGCTGCCGCTGAACGTCTGCCACGAGCTGGGCCTCGTCCTTCGCCGGGACGATCCGCTCGCCCGCAAGAAAAGCGTGGCGCCCGACGACCTCCTGGACCGTCCCCTCCTCCTGCCGCGCCGCTTCAGGATGGCGGCCGAACTCGCAGGCTGGGCGGGCTACGACGCCCGGCGCCTCAATGTTGTCGGCACGTTCAACCTGCTCTACAATGCCGCGCACGCCGTCGCGGAGGGCGTCGGGGCGGCCGTCTCGATTGACGGGCTCTTCCCGGAGATGCTGGCGAAACGGCTCGCGTTCCGTCCGCTCGCGCCCGCCTTCTACAGCGAAGCCTATCTCGCGTGGAAGGAGGGCGTCCCGCTCGCGCCCGCCGCCGCCGAACTCGTCCGCCTCGTGCGCGGACGGGTCAAGGAATGCGCGGACATCGACGACTTCATGGGAACGACAAACAGAAAGGAAACGCCATCATGAACATGGATCGACGCGATTTCGTACGCCAGTCAACCGCGTTCGCGGCGGCCAGCGCGTTCTTGCCGGCCTGCGCGAAGGACAATTCGGGGAAAGGAAACGCCAACATGAAAGTCAAGGTGACAAAGGACAAGGTTCTCGTCGTCTACTTCTCGCGAAGCGGCAACACGCGCTATGCGGCGGAGACGTTCGCGAAGGCGTGCGGCGGCGCGCGTCTCGTCGAGATCAAGGCCGCAAAGCCATATGCGTCGGATTACGGCGCCTGCTGCGACGAGGCGAAGCCGGAGTGTGCGGCGGGGACGCTGCGCCCGATCGAGAAGATCGCGGGGCTGGACGTCGCCGCCTACGACGTCGTCCTCGTCGGCACGCCGAACTGGTGGGGCACGTTGGCACCGCCGGTGCGCACGTGGGTGAGCGAGAACGCGGCGGCGCTGAAGACGAAGACGGCCTGCCTCTTCCAGACGCATGGCGGCGGCGGGATGCAGAACTGCGCGCGCGACTTCGCCGCGCTCGTCGAGGGCGCGACCGTCCTGCCGGCGGAGTCGTACTACGGCGCGACGGTCAAGGTGCGCCCCGGCCTCAAGTCGTTCGTCGCCGACCGCCTGATTGTGGAGGGGTCGTTTTGAGACAGGATTGACAGGATTTGAAGGAGAAACACCGATGGAAATGAGTCAGCTGGCGCACCCCGTCATTGGGTTGGCGATGAAGGTTCATCGCCACTTCGGTGCGGGGTGTCTGGAAGAGGTCTAATCAGACACAAGTATCGTTGTTATCACAAGCCCGAAAATCCTGTGAATCCTGTGAATCCTGTCTAAAAAACGACGAAAGGCCTAAAATGAAGAAACTTCTGTTTTCAATCACGCTACTCTTCGGAGGGTCGGTTATGGCACTGACGGAAAAGGAAAAGACGCTCTGTGACGTCGCCGCCTGCATGGCGCACGGCGACCTGAAGCGACTGGCGGGCGCGTTCGAGATGGCCTACGTGGCCGGCTGGACGACGCGCGAACTGAGGGATGCCGCGACGCAGCTCTACGCCTACTGCGGCTTCCCGCGTGCGCTCAATGCGCTCGGCGTCCTCTACAGATTGGTGCCCGAAGCGGAGCGCGGCCCGGCGACCGAGAACCCGTCGCGTCCCGACGGCGGCTCGCTCGCGCGCGGCGCGACGAACCAGACGGCGCTCTGCGGACGCGAGGTGGCGGGCCCGTTCTTCGACTGGTGCCCCGCGATCAGCGACTACTTGCGTGCGCACCTCTTTGGTGACATCTTCGGCCGCGACGTCCTCGACTGGCGCACGCGCGAGATCGTGACGGTCGCAGCGCTTGCGGCGCTCGGCAACGTGAAGCCGCAGCTCGACGCGCACATTGGCATCGCGAAGCATAACGGCGTGACGGACGCGGAGATCGCGGAGATCCTCGCCGTCACCTGCACGGAGGATACGGTGAGTCCCTTCCGGGCGGGGACGCCCAACACGCGCTTCCGGCAGTATTTCAGCGGACGCTCCTGGCTCGCCGCGCTCACGAAGTACGATCGGGAGACGGGCGTGCCGATCCACAACGTCACCTTCGAGCCGGGCTGCCGCAACAATTGGCACGCGCACACGGGCGGACAGATCCTCGTCTGCGTCGGCGGCGAGGGCTGGTATCAGGCGCGCGGCCAAAAGGCCGTGAAGATGGTGCCGGGTTCAGTCGTCGAGATTCTGGCGAATGTCGAGCACTGGCATGGTGCGGGGCCGAAGACATGGTTCAGCCACCTCGCCATCGAATGCCATCCCGAAACGAACAAGACGGCATGGCTTGAACCCGTTTCCGACGCCGACTACGCCGAGGCGACAGGATTCCCGAAAGCATCCTCCTCAGGGAACTGAGATCGACCGAAGCAGATGGAACAATGTCGTTCAACCGCCAGCAAGGAGAGAAATGCAATGACAACACGCTACAGTCTCGACGGGAAGAAGATTTCCCTGCTCGGCTACGGCGCGATGCGCCTGCCGACGACGGACGGCAAGCACGCGGTGCCGTGGCAGAAGGAAGGCTATTCCGACAAGGCCATCGACCAGGAACTTCTCAACCGCCAGGTCAAGATGCTCCTCGACGGCGGCGTGACCTACTTCGACACCTCGCCCGCCTACTGCCGCGGCGAGTCGGAGGCCGCGCTCGGCAAGGCCCTGAAGGCGAGCGGCTACGCCCGCAAGGACTACGTCGTCGCGACGAAGCTCTCCAACCTCGCGCCCCAGCAGTATCCGCTCGCGGCCTGCAAGAAGATGTTCGAGGACTCGCTCAAGTTCCTCCAGACGGACTACATTGACAACTACCTCCTCCACTCCATTGGCAACGGCGGCTTCAAGACGTTCTCCAGGCGCTACCTCGAAAACGGCGCCCTGGACTGGTGCGTTGAGCTGCGCGCGAAGGGCCGGATCCGCCACCTCGGCTTCTCCTACCACGGCGACCCCAAGGCGTTCGAGTGGTGCATCGCGCGCCACGGCACGTACAAGTGGGACTTCGTGCAGATCCAGATGAACTACGTCGACTGGCGCCACGCGAAGGAGGTGAACGAGCGCAACCTCGACGCCAAGTACCTCTACGAGACGCTCGCGAAGCTCGACATCCCCGTCGTCATCATGGAGCCGCTGCTCGGCGGACGCCTCGCGCGCTACAACTACGCGCTCGCGCAGGAGCTCACCCCCCTCGACCCGGAGGCGACGCTCGCGCAGTGGGCGTTCCGCTTCTGCGGCACGTTCCCGAAGGTGATGACCGTCCTCTCCGGCATGACGCGCACCGAGCACATCGAGGAGAACCTCGTCACCTTCTCGCCGCTCAAGCCCTGCCGCGCGAACGAGCTGGCCGCCCTTGAGCGCGCGGCGCAGCGGATGCTCGCGCTCAACACGATTCCGTGCAACAGCTGCAACTACTGCATGCCGTGTCCGTATGGGCTGGACATCGTCTCTCTCCTCCTGTTCCGCAACAGCGTCCTCACGGCGAAGACGATGCCGTCCGCAAAGGAGGTGCTGAAAGCCTACGCGAAGGCCGTGCCGGAGGAGCTGCGCCGCGCCGACCACTGCACGGGGTGCGGACGCTGCACGCCGCACTGCCCGCAGTCGATCGACATCCCGCGCGAAATCGCCGCAATCGACGAATGGATCGACGCGCTCAAGGACCAGGAGGTCGTGAAGAGATGGACGTTTTAACGCAAAGAGCGCAGAGGGGAACGCAAAGAGCGCGCATTGGAACCAAGGAGATGAACTCATGAAAGCACACGTCAAGTCAAAGCTCAGAACGGCTGCGCTGCGCCTGCTGGCGCTGCTCTCGCTCGCCGCCGTCTGCGGCGCGTTCTACGGACTTCCGACGGCGAAGGCCCTGCCCATCCAGCCGACGCCGACGTTCCTCTTCCTCGCCGTCCTCATGCTGGCGCCGCTCGTCGGACGCTTCTTCTGCGCGTGGCTCTGTCCGCTCGGCGTGCTGCAGAGCGTCGTCCACTTCCTCACGCATCCAAGATCGCACGTCCGCCGCGTCTGCACGCGCCTCCCCGAGACGCGCGTCCAGCGGATCGTCCGCTGGAGCGTCTTCGCGCTTGCGGCGGGACTCGTCGCGGCGGGGTTCGGCGCGCTCGGCTGGGCCCTCACGCCCTATTCAATCGTCGGCAAGGCCCTGATCGGCTTTGCGCCGGGACTCGTCCTCGCGGGCGGCGTGCTGGTCCTCGCGGCCGTCGGTTCGGGACGCGCCTGGTGCAACTGGATCTGTCCGATGGGGACGCTCTTCAACCTGCTTGCGCACCGTGCGCGGCTGCCGAACACGATTAACCTGAAGGAGGGGTGCGGCACCTGCCGCAAGTGCTTCGCCGCGCCGAAGCCGTCCGCACCGTCGCAGAAACCGGCGGACGCCTCCGCCGCGACCGCCGACGGCGTGACGCGGCGCGCGGTCATGGCGGGCATGGGCGCGCTGGCGGCCGCCGACCTTTTGGGTGAGGAAAAGACGACGGACGGCGGGTTCGCGCCCGTGTCCCTGCCGGGCGTCCCCGCGCGTCCGGCGGAGGTGCTGCCGCCGGGTGCGGTTGACCGGGCACTCTTCAACCGGCTGTGCGTCGGCTGCGGCGCCTGCATCGCGGCGTGTCCGGAGAAGTGCCTCGTCCCCTCGACGTCGCTCAAGACGTTCGGCCAGCCGAAGATGGACTTCCGGCGGAGCCACTGCCGCCTCGCCTGCCCGCAGAAGTGTGCGGCGGCGTGCCCGGCGGGCGCGCTCCGACTTCTCGACCACGTCGCGCGGCGCGACCTCCACATGGGCCACGCGATCTGGAAGAAGGACCGCTGCCTGCGCGCGACGGAGGACGTCCCCTGCACGGCCTGTTCGCGCAAGTGCCCGGTCAAGGCAATCGCGATTGTCGCGGGCTTTCCCGTCGTCGACAAGGCCGCGTGCATTGGCTGCGGTGCGTGCGAGCACGTCTGCCCGGCGCGGCCGTTGCCGGCGATCTTCGTCAAGGGCTTCGAGCGACAGCGCGTCGTGCGCCCGTTCGACGAGGGCGACCTCCTCGCGGAGATGGCGGGCCTCGTCCGGCGCGGCGACGCGGCGGCCGTCACGGCGCGGGACGGCGTCATCCAGGGGCGCACGAGCGGGCGCGGCGTCCTGCCGCTCCTGAAGCTGCTGGACGACGGCCATCTGCGCCACTCGCTCGTCGTGGACAAGGTCGTCGGGCGCGCGGCGGCGGCCGTCTGCATCGTCGGCCGCGCGCGGCGCGTCCACGGCCTTCTGATGAGCGAGGAGGCGAAGGGCCTTCTTGCGGCGCACGACGTGCCCGCGACGGCGGACCGCCTCGTGCCGAAGATCCTGAACCGCGACCAGAGCGCCTCGTGCCCCCTTGAGGCGCGCGTGGCCCAGGAGGCCGATCCGCAGAAGATGGTCGCGGCCTTGAGGGCCTTTTTGGGCGCAAACGTCCCGAGATCGGGCAGGGAATGAAGGTGCGACATGACGAACTGCCGAAACCTGCTGATGTCCGCCGCCGTTCTCGCCGCTGCCGCAACTCGCGCGGCCGCGACAAACGAGGTCGTCGCCCTGCCGCCCGTCGTCGTGACGGCGAGCCCCGTCACGCAGGCGGAGAGCGTCTCGAAGGACGGCGCGGAATCGGTCCTCGTCGCCCGCGAGCAGCTCGCGCTCCTCAACGCGCAGGACCTTCCGTCCGCGCTCCGGCAGGTGCCGGGCGTGACGATCTCGCGCTATTCCCCGATCGGCAGCTACGGCGGCGCGCAGGGCGGCAGCGTCTACGTGCGCGGACTCGGCACGGCGCGTCCCGGCGGGGAGGTGCGGATGTACACCGACGGCGCGCCGCGCGAGTCCGGGATGTGGAGCCATCCGCTCATGGACTCGATGCCGATCGACTTCGCCGAGTCGGTCCGCGTGCAGAAGAGCCCGCACCCCGCGCGCTACTCGGGCACGTTCGGAGCCGTTGACGTCGAGACGCGCCGCCGCCGCGCGCCCGGGCACGAAGCCGAGGTCGATCTCGTCTACGGCGGCTACAACACCTTCCTCTCCGCCGGGTCGGCCGGTCTCAAGGAAGGCCCCGTCGACGCCTACGGCGGCATGAGCTACAAGTACTCCGACGGCTACCGCGACCACAACGCGTCCATCCTCAAGAGCGCGTTCGGCCGCCTCGGCGCCGACCTCTCGGAACACGAACGCGTCGGATTCGTCTACCAGCGCACGGACAGCAAGGTCGAGGACCCAGGCGAGGTCGGCAAGCCGACGCCGCGCACCGACCGCTTCGACCTCGCGACCGACCTCTACACGCTGCGCTTCGACACCGACCGCGAGAACCTCACGGGCTTCTCGCTCGTCGCCTTCGAGCGCGGCGCCATCGACTGGTGGCAGGATGGCCTCTGCAAGACCCCGACGGGGGCGATGGACGGCAACGCGCACACGGAATGGCTCAACTTCCATTTCCGGAACTTCTACGACTGGAACGTCGGGGCGGACCTCTGGCTGCGCGGCGGACTCGACCTCCTGCACGAGGACGGCGAGACCGAGACGCGCAACCTGCGGAACGGGAAGGTCCCCTTCTCGGCCGACGGCGACCTAACGACCGTCGCGCCCTACGTGGGCGCGCGCTACGACTTCCGCCTCTCGGACGACTGGACGCTCACGCCGTCCGTCGGCTCGCGCGGCTACTTTCACAGCCAGTACGACGGCGAGTGGGCGCCGGACGCCGCGCTCACGCTCGACTGGCGCGGCAAGGCGAAGGCGTTTGCGACCGCGTCGCGCGGCGTCCACTATCCCGGCGTCTACACGCGCGCCGTCGCGGCCGACTACGCGCGCGACACGCTGGACGCGGAGGTGATGAACTACCTCGCGGGCGGCGCGAAGGTCGCCCTCGACGAGTCGCTGGACGTCCTCGCGACCGTGTTCCACACCGACGTCCAGAACCGCATCGACCGCACGGCGCGCGGCTACGTCAACGCGGGCGGCATGCGCGCGACGGGCGTCGAGCTTTCGGCGCACTGGTGGCCGATGGACGACCTCGCGCTCTTCGCGGGGCTGACCTACACGAACCCCGAGACGGCGCCCGTCTCGCGTCTGCCGCGCTGGACGGCGACGGCGGGCGGCACCTGGACGGTCTGCCCGTATCTCAAGTGGACGCTCGACGGACAGTTCATCGACCGCATGTACGCCTATTCCGTCCGCGATTCGCGGGAGTCGTCCGACCTCGTCGAGCTCAAGGAGGGGCTGCTCGTCAACACGCGCCTCGCCGTGCCGCTTGAGTCGTTCACGCCCGTCGCGGGCGAGGTCTTCGTCGCGCTCGAGAACCTCACCGACCGCGACTACGAATACTACCCCGGCTACCCGATGGATGGCATCATGTGGTACGTCGGCTGTCGTCTTAAGTTCTGAAAGGAGATGGAGAGTATGTCCCGCTTCGCACAGTTCGCCCTCTTCCTCGCGAGCCTGCCGGTCGCGGCGGCCGAACCCGCGCCGACGATCAGCGTGCTCCTCGGCAAATACTACACCGACTCGGGCCAGCGCGAGACGCACGACATGGCCGTCCACGTCGTCCAGAAGACGGGGAGCGACAACGACAACAT
>CAKUGW010000126.1 GCA_934654805.1 uncultured Kiritimatiellota bacterium | reverse complement strand
GGATCGAGGCCGCAGGCCGACATAGACGGAGCGCAGCGACGTCCGGGCGGGCGAGCTGTCGGGCCGACGGGCCAAGATTCGAACGACTGTCGCGCAGAGCGAGGATAGCCACGCCCCCTTGGCTTCAACTGCGGTTTTTTGGTTTAGAGATGCGTATCTTATCATAAAGCCTGCCATAAGGGGAAGGCGGCTGCCTTGTCCGAGAATTTTCCGCAGATGATTCTCATTTTATCGATAAGCGGCCGGAATATCACATTTGCTGCGCTTTTTGAGCATCAGCCCTGGGGACAGGCCCCGCAAGGTCCTGGGGACAGGCCCCGGCAGGCGAGGGGCTGTCCCCGCAGTCGCCTCCTTGCTTCAGGGCTCCAGATCCCCGACCAGGAGGATCTGGCAGGGCTGGAACCAGGTGCCGTCGTACTTGGGCGTGTCCGTCGTCTCGTGCCTGACCTGCGTGCGGTCGGGCTGCTCCGCCAGCACCTCTATCTCGACTTCATGGACGCCGTCCGGCCCCGAATAGGCCGGCAGCGTCGCCAGGCGCGTGTACCAGCAGTACGAGTCGAAGCGCGGCGCCCGTTCCCGCACGACCTTGCCGTCCACCGTGACGCGCACGTTCGCGCCCTTCGGTCCGAGCAGGTCGTAGACGGCGCAATGCGTGCCGCGGAAGCGGAAGGCGAGCCGGTCGCCGGGCCGCGACGCCCGCCAGACCTGGCCCGCACGCGGCGAAAAGCACTTCTGCTCGGGGGCGTCGGGCGGAAGACGGCTCCAGCCCTCGCCGCGAAGCATCCCCGGCGCGACGGGCGCCATCTTCGCGGCGGCGAGCGACCCGTCGAAGAACGGCCTGCCGAGGAAGCGCGCGTGGTCGGCGGGCGGCCGGCCGCGCATCGCCCCGAACGCCGCGACGACGCTGGCGAGATACAGCTCGTGGCCGGGGCGGGCGGGGTGAACGCCGTCCTTCGCGAAGAGCGTCCGCCCCGTCTTCGCCAGCTCCTCGCAGACCAGGCGGTCGCGGTCGGGCGTCTCCTCCGGCACGGCCGTCGGGACTTCGCCTAAACTCATCACCAGCCGGCCGGCCTTGACTTCCGCCACGACGCGCGGGCCGAAGCAGACGGACGGGATGCCGTAGTGCCCCGCCACGCGCTCCATCGCCCGCGCCGCCGCGCTCATCCGCCCCTCGCCGTAGTCCCTCATCGTCTGCGCGGTGACCGTGTAGACGAAGACGATGTCCGTCTCCGGGCTCTTCGCCCACGTCTGCTGGACGATGCCGTCGAAGTTCCGCCAGATCTCCTCGGCGGGCTTCCCGCCGTCGTTCGTCGCGAACTCGACGAACAGGAGGTCGGGGCCCTTCGCGAGCACGTCGTGGCCGAGCCGGAAGACGCCCAGGTCGGAGCCTGTCCCGCCGATCGCGGCGTGCACTTCCGTCACCTTCGCCTGCGGCCAGGCCCTGCGCAGCCAGTCCGTCGTCTTGTCGCGCCACCCCGTCATCTCCGTGATGGAGCCGCCCAGATAGGCGACCGTCACCGGCTTGCCCGCCTCCAGCTTGGCGAGGACATGCCCGACGCCCTCGCGAACCTGCACTTCCGGCATCTTGCGCCGCCCCGACAGGGCGAAGTCCCACGGCCTGAAGCCAATCGCACAGGCCGGAGACCCCTCCCGAAGTCTGAAATCGTCCTTCCCGGGATCGACGAACAGCGGATCGGCGCGGATGCCCCCGAAAAGCGGATTGAGGGAAGAGGCGCCCTTCGCGCACCAGAAGAGGTTCGTCCCCCAGTCGATCCGCGCAGCGACGAGACTCCGTCCGGGCGCGACCGGCTCAACGATATCCTTGCCGTCCGCCACGCGCACGGACCACTTGGGGCCGACGAAAAGCGGCGACGCCCCGTCCCAGCAGACGATGTTGCGGTCGAAGGCGACGCTCCTGTGCCCCTCGCCGTTCGAGACGGCCAGCTGCGCTTTTCGCGCGTTCACGAAGACATTGTTGCGCACGATGTTGTCGCGTCCGTAATGCTGGTGATAGGCGGCGTCCGTCACGTTGTAGACGAGGTTGTTCTCCCAGACGACGCCCTCGCTGCCCTCGTCGTTGTAGAGGCCCCAGCCGCCATAGTCCGAGGAGCGGACGTCATGGATGACGTTGTTGGAGATGCAGGTCCCGAAGTTCGTCCCCAGCGTGTAGACGCCGCCCATGTCGGACATCACCCCCTGTCCAATCGTATAGATGCGGTTGAACGCGACGGTATTGCGCTGGGACAGCGAGCCCGAATAGCCCCAGGTCCAGCCGACCGAGACGCCCGTATAGTAGAGGTCGTAGATCGTGCAATGCGTGAGGACGCAATCCGAAGCCTGCGTCATGAGCACGCCGCACCCTTCGGGGTTGACGCGTCCGGCATGGGAGATGGTGCAGTCGTCGATCGTGATGAAGGCGCACGGCTGGAACTTCGCCGTGCGCGGGTCGCCATAGGGGATGGCGACGCCCGGCTTGGGGAAACGGGGGCTTGTGCCCGGTTCCCGCGGGAAGTAGTTCGCCTTCACGTCGCCGATGAAAATGCCGCCCGCGCCCAAGTCCGTCAGCTCGCACCGCACAATGCGGTTCGAGACGCACCCCTTGTCCATGCGGATGGCATAGTTCTCCGTCTGCGCCACCCGGCACCCCTCGAACGCAATCCGCCGCGTCCCCTTCGCGTAGATGCAGCCGCCCGTCTCGCGTGCGGCCTGCCCCTGGTACTGCTGCACGAAGCCCGACGCGAGGCGATGCCCCTCCGTCGTCGAAAGTTCGAAGCCAATGCCCTCAAAGGCGATGTCCGTGACGAAGCGTCCCGCCTCCGGGTCGCCTTCGAGACGGACGAGGCTCGGCAGTCCCGAAGTGGGCGCGTAGGCATCCATCCGCGCCAACGTCTCGCCCGGCAGCGGGCGGTAGCAAATGCGTTGGCGGATCACGTCGTAGAGCCACTCGCCCGGCGCGTCAAAGCCCGCACGGACGTTCTCGAAGCAGAAGAGATTCTTCTCTCCAGGCCACTGGCCCCACTCCGGCACGGTGCAGTCGTAGGTGCGGACCTTCAGCCGGCGCGCCTGCGGATCCCAGCCCGTGACGGAGAAGGCGCCGTACGACCACTTGACCCGCGCCTGGAACTCGACGGCAGCCAGCTCCTCGGGCGACAGCCCCGTCAGCACATCGGCCGCCGCGTCGTTCACGGTGACGTCCTGCACGTGGCACACGCTCCCGGCCGCGTTCGTCAGCGTCTGCTGCGTCGCGGCGTCAACCTGGAAGAACCCGACGTTTGGATGCCGCGCCCGGACGGCGCGCCGCCCGTTGACGTAAAGGGACTGGAACCAGACGGGATTCCCCGTCTTGTCCGTGGGCACGGGAACGGACCACGTGCCGTCCTCCTCGTCCCGCCAGCCGGTCAACCGATCGCCGCCCGCGAAAACCGCCGTACCGCTTTCCGCAACCCAGCGAATGGGTGCGGACGGCGAGCCCGAATCGTTGGGCGTAAACGCGAGCGGACTTTCAAGGACATAGCGTCCCGGCGCGACATGCACCGTCCAAGGCGACGCATCGCCTTTCGCCTTCGCCGCGCGGATTTTCGCCAGCGCCGCCTGCGGCGAAAGACCGCCCGGCGCGACATGTAGCTCCCCCGCACCCGCCTGCAGGGCGACAAGGGAGAGAACCCCCAACCGGCGCATCGTTCGCATATTCATCTCCATGTTCACTTGTTGAGTGTGCCGGCGGCGTGCCCCACCGCCTTCAGGACTTCGATCTGTTCGGGCAGCCAGGACCCGTCCGCCTTGACCTTGACGTCGATCGCGACGACGCCGCCGTTGGCGTTGACGAGCCGCACGTAGTCCGCCACGTAGTCAGCCGTCCGCTTCGCGCCCGGGCCGCCCCAGTTCGGCGAACCGTCCGGCCCCCACGCGCCGAGGGGGATGAGCGCGAACGCCTGCGCGCCGTCGATGAACCGCCTCGGCGGCACGCAATAGAAGTCGTTCAGCTCGCCCGCCGTGAAGTCCGCGTGCGGCGTGTAGCGCGACAGGCAGTCCTTCACGCCGTTGTTCATGGCGACGAGCGCGTTCGGGTTCCCCTTCAAAATCGCCGCGCGGTACGGCGCCAGCAGGTCGTCCGTATAGCACAGGTAGTCCGCGAAGCACCCGTCGATCCACCAGCCCTTGACGCGATCGCCGTAGCGGACGGCATATTCCTCCAGGACGGACGCCCATTTCTCGACAAAGGGGCGCGTCACGCCCACAAAGCGCGGCTCCGTGTAGCCGAAGCGCGGGCCGATCGCCTTGTCCAGATACGGCCCGTCGCCCGTATAGTAGAGGTAGAGGTCGATGTTGCGGCGGGCGAGTTCAGCCGCGAGTTCCATCGGCAGGTCGCGCGTCGAGCAGGCCTCGCCCGGCTTCGTGCCCGCGATGCGGTCATAGGTCGCGTTCGGCGCGCACATCCAGCGGCGGCCCTGCATCAGCGTGATGAAGTAGAACCGCGCGCCGACCGCCTCCAGCTGATCGGCGACTTTCTTGACGTCGAAGGAATTCACCTTCGCCTCCCACGCGGCGGCCGTCTTCACCTCGTGCCCCAGATAGTGGTTGAACACGCCCCACTTGGCGTCGTGCAGCCGCTGCGTCCGCCGCGCCATCCGCTCCTGTTCGGCCTTGGGGTGCACAAACGCGGGATCGACGCCCCAGCCGACGGAATGGATGTAGCGCAGGTACTTCGCCTGCCAGTCGCCGACGAAGGCATACCCCTTTTCGGAAAGCGCCGTGCCGCCGGCCGCGAAATGCGCCGCCGCGTTCTCCGCCGGGAAGCGGACGTCCCGCGCGAAGTCGAGAATGGAGACCGAAAGGCCCGAGGCCGTGCGGAAGAGCACGGCGGCAAGCGCCTTCCGCGCGGCGTCTTTCTCCGCGTTCAGCGGCAGCTCGCACGGCGTGAACAGCACGAGCGAACAGCGCGGCGCCTTTTCGCGGACGAGGGCAGTCAGCCGACGGAACTGCGTCTGAAGCGCTTCGCCGGAAGGCACCGCCTCGTCCGAACACCAGACGACGACCATCCCGTAGTTCGTGCCCGAGGAAAAGACACGCGTCAACTGCGAGTAGACGTCATTCTTTTCGTCTTGCCCGGTCAGGACGCCGCCGCCCGCGACCGCATACGTGTCCACGCGGCACGGAACCGTCCGTTCCCAGAGCCCGATCGCGATCCGGGCGGACGGCGCACAGGTGTCCGCCCCGCCCACAAGCGCCACCCGGACGGCGTTCGCCACTCGTCCGCCTTGCGAATCACCGGCACAAGCAACCATCAAGGCAGCGCACGATGCAAACAGTGTCAACAACAGCTTTTTCATAGTTCAGGCATTCTTTCTTCGATTCGCGATTTCATGAGATGCGCACGAGCGCGCCGGGCGAAGAGCGGTCGTCCGAACGGTTGCACGCCGTGCCGATCCGCGTCAGCCTGTCACCCGGCAGGCGAAGCCAGCCGCCGTCAAAGGAGCAGAGCCCCGTCATGTCATGCGGCTCGCCGCCCGCGAGGTCGGCGACCGTCACCCGCGTCGGCCGTTTCGTCACGCGCACACGCAAGGAGGCCATCTCCCCGAACACGGCGAGCGGGGCCGCATCCGCCGCGACGTCGAGCGCGACATCGGCCGGCGGCTTCCAGCCGTCCGCCCCGGCGCGGAGCGCCGCCTGCGCGCTCCAGGTGCACCAGTAGTCCAGGACGGGCGGGCGCGCACGGCGCGCCGGCGCGGGAAGTCCCGCCCCGGCAGCCCCGGCCGCGCCGGCCGCCGCAAAGCCGATGAACTCGCGTCTATTCAGCCGCATGACGTCCTCCGCCTATTTCGCGTTCGCGTTCAGCGCCCACTTGGCCTTCATCACCTTCATGCGCGGCGTCTCCCCTTTCGCCTTGCGCAGGCTCGCATTCTCGTCGCCCTCGTGCTCGAGCGACCAGATGACGTTCTCGCGGAAGGCGTGGTAGGCGTAGTCCCACCCGTATTCCTCGAAGAGGTCGGTGGCGTCCTGCAGATACCGGTCGCCGCCGTCCGTCCATCCGGCCGCCGAGAACTCGCCCACCCAGATGCGCGCGCCGTACTTGAGCTGGAATTCGCGCACGGTCCGGATCTCGCGGCGGACGTACTCCTTGTTCCAGGCCTCGACCTTGCCGCTGTCCTTGCCGAGGTCGCCCGGATAGCGCTTGCGGTTCGCGTCCAGCTTCGCCTGCGTCGTCGGATACGAATGGTGCAGGTAGGCGTCCTTCTTCTGTCCGATGCCCTGGTGCGTGAAGCCCATGGGCTGGTAGACGTGGACGGAGTAGATCACGTTGTCGAACGGGATCGGCGTCATCGCGACGAAGTTGTAGCGCGACTTGCAGTCGAAGCCCGCCGGCGAGCCGTCCGCATTGGCCTCGACGATCAGCGTCACGTCGGGATCGATCTCGCGGATGGCGCGCGCCATGAGGATCATGAAGTCGCGGTGGTGGATGCGGTCGTAGGGGAACTCGCGGTTGAGCGGCTCGTTGACGATGTCATAGCCGTAGACGGCCGGATGCCCCTTGAACGCGCACGCGATGCGCTGCCACGCCTCCCGAAACGCGCCGACGAGCTCGATGTCCTGGAAGTAGGGATGCTCCCCGTACTCCTCGCGCGTCGTCCACTTGCCCGGCTTCGGCCCTGTCACGGCGACCTTGACGCCGTTCGCCTGCGCCGTGTCCAGCACCTTCCTCATGTAGGGGATGTGCCGGTCGACGTTGGCGAGATACTTGGCAATTGCCTCGTCGGAGGTCTCGCACGCGCGCCCGTTCGCGTCCGTGGGCCACATGCGGTAGAAGCCGCAGCGGACGAGGTTCATGCCCAGCGCCGCCGCGTCCGGGATGCCCGTCAGCTCGTTGGCGTAGGGGATGCCCGCGCCGCGGAAGCGCTTTTCGGGCGACAGCCGTTCCGGGTACTTGACCGTGCCGGCGACATAGCCCTGGATGCGGTCGTCCTTCATGTACTTCTCGAGGATCTTCTGGCGGTCGGTCTTCTGCTGCGCGGGCTTGAGCTCGTAGAAGCTCGCCCCTTCGTGCTCGACGCTCCAGCAGGTCGCCTCGCGGAAGGCGTGATACGTCCAGTCCCAGCCGTATTCGAGGAAGAGCGAGCAGAGGTCCTCAAGATACCTGTCGGCGCCCGGCGCATAGGCGGCGGCGGAAAACTCCCCGACGAAGATGCGCGCGCCGGTCCGCAGCTGGAAGTCGCGCACGCTCTGGATCTCGCGGCGCACGAATTCCTTGTCCCAGACCTCCGCCTGGCCGCTGTCCTTGCCGAGGTCGCCGGGATACCGCTTGCGGTTCGGATCCGCCTTCGCGTTCGCGCTCGGATACGGCATCGGCTTGTAGTCCTCCTTCTTCTGGAAGAGGCCCTGGTGCGTGAAGCCCATCGGCTGGTAGATGTGCACGGAGTAGATGAGGTTGCCGTACGGCAGCGGCTCGAAGCCCTTGAGCCCGTACGGGTTCTTCACGTCGAATCCGCGCGGCGAGGCGTTGCAGTTCGGCTCGATGACGATGGGCGTGTCGGGGTCGATCGCGCGGATGGCCTCGACCGTCCGGCAGATCACCGCGCGCCACGACGTCGTCGTCAGCTCGTTCTCGCGGTCGATCGGCTCGTTGAAGAGGTCGTAGCCGTAGATCGCGTCCTGATTGCCCTTGAAGCGCCGCGCGATCTTCTCCCACGTCGCGACGAGCAGGTCCTCGTACTTCTTCTCGACGAAGATCATGTCGGAGTTGTATTCCTCTTTCGTCAGCCCGCCGATGTGCGTGTGCAGGTCGACGCAGATCTTGATGCCGTACTTGCGCGACCAGCCGAGCATCTTCTCCAGGTGGTCGAGCCGCCCGTCCAGCCACTTGTGGTATTCGGCGAAGGCGTCCGTCTTGTTCTTCTCCGCGAGGGCCGTGAAGTTCTTCCACTCGTTCGCCATCTGGTAGCGGACGAGCGTCGCGCCCATCCGCCGCAGGTCCTTGAACTCCGTCTCGCCGGTCGCGCCGAGCATCACGCCCTTGAGCTGCGGCCAGCGCTTCATGTAGTCCGGGTAGTTGGCGCGCGGCCAGTCCGGCGTCGCGGCAGCCGTCGTCAGCGCAAGCGCCGCGCAGGCGGCGCCCATTGTCATTTTCAGGCTTGTCATGTAGAGTAGAGACCCACGCCTCGGCTTCGCCGATGCGACTTCCCCCTCATCAAACCGGACGTGCGGATTTCCCG
>CAKUGW010000125.1 GCA_934654805.1 uncultured Kiritimatiellota bacterium | reverse complement strand
CGCGCAATGGAACGAAAATCTTCACCTTTAGACATGGCACGAAAATTTCAGTCGAAATTTACAGTTGCTGTCCCCAGACGGTCCCCAGACGGTCGGGGCCTGTCCCCAGACGGTCAAGGTGTTTGTCTGGGCTGTCCCGGAGCCCGGAGCGTCGTCGTTAGTGTGCGGCCGCGCAAAACGCGCGGAAGATTCGCCGGTCGCTTGTCAGCTCGGGATGTCCGGCGAATGCCCAGACGTTTTGCCACCGCACGGCGGTGGCCTGTCCGTTCGCCGTCGAGAGAACCTCGACTTCCTTTCCGACGGACACGATGGACGGCGCGCGGATGAACGCCATCGGCACGTCGGCGAGGTCGCCGCACGCGCCCGTCGCCGCGAAGCTGCCGAGCTGGCGGCCGTAGGCGTTGCGCCGCACCGTCACGGGCAGGACGCCGAACCAGACGGTCGGGTCGTCCGCCAGCCTCTCCGCGAGCAGGATGAGGCCCGCGCACGTCGCGAAGACGGGAAGGTCCGCCTCGATCCGCGCCTTGAGCGGCGCGAAGAGGCCGAGGTCGTGGAGAAGCTTGCCCTGCACGGTCGATTCGCCGCCCGGCAGCACAAGCGCGTCGAACGGGCGCTCGAGGTCGCGCCGCTGGCGGATCTCGAACGTCTCCGCCCCGACGTCCGCAAAGGCGCGCTCATGTTCGGTGAACGCGCCCTGTACGGCCAATACGCCAACGCGCATCTCACTTGCCTCGCTCTTCCATGATGGTCTCGATCTCGTCGGCGTTGATGCCGACCATCGCGGGGCCGAGGTTCTCGCTCAGCTTCGCGAGCAGGGCGGAATCCTGCCAGTTCGTGACGGCCTGGACGATCGCCGCCGCCCGCTTCGCGGGGTTGCCGCTCTTGAAGATGCCGGAGCCGACGAACACGCCCTCCGCGCCGAACTCCATCATGAGCGCGGCATCCGCCGGGGTCGCGACGCCGCCCGCCGCGAAGTTCACCACGGGGAGCTTGCCGAGCCGATGCACTTCGCGCACAAGGTCGAGCGGCGCGGCGAGCTCTTTTGCCGCCTCGTTCAGCTCGTCCTCGCGCAGCGCGGCGATCCGGCGGATCTCGGCCTGCATCTTGCGCATGTGGCGGACGGCCTGCACGACGTCGCCCGTGCCGGGCTCGCCCTTCGTGCGGATCATCGTCGCGCCCTCGCCGATGCGGCGCAGGGCCTCGCCGAGGTCGCGCGCGCCGCAGACGAACGGCACCTTGAAGGCGGTCTTGTCGATGTGGTAGAGATCGTCGGCGGGCGAGAGGACTTCGCTCTCGTCGATGTAGTCGATCTCGATCGCCTCCAGGATGCGCGCCTCGGCGATGTGCCCAATGCGGCACTTCGCCATGACGGGGATCGTGACGGCCTCCTGGATGCCGCGGATCATCGCCGGGTCGCTCATGCGGCTCACGCCGCCGGCTGCGCGGATGTCGGCGGGGATGCGCTCCAGCGCCATGACGGCGCACGCGCCCGCGTCCTGCGCGATCTTCGCCTGCTCGGGCGTCGTCACGTCCATGATCACGCCGCCCTTGAGCATCTGCGCGAGGTTCCTGTTCAGTGTCTGCCGGTCTTCTGCCATTGTCTCTTCTCCTTTGGTAAGGGTTCGCCCGCCGTCTCTTCGGCGAGGCGGCGCGTATTCTACCACGAACGGCGGTGTGCATACAAGTGGCATAATTGTATGGAGTACAGGATGCGTCCTTCCGTCTGCAGGCCCCGCAGGACTTATTGCCTGATGGCTCGCATCGATGCCGGTCAATTCGTTCGGGAACTATCTGGTGAACTGGAGGCCCGCGCGCGCCGCGCGGGGGACAGGCCCCCTGTATCTCGCGCTCGCCGCCGTGCTGAAGCGCCACGACGCGTCCCGAAGTCCAGCTGCACACGCCCGTCGGCAAGCGTCACGAGGCTGTCTGCGAGGCGTACCGTACCCCAGGCGTCGCCGTTGCGACAGAACCACGTTCCGGCTTGGTCGGCGAACGCCATTGACTTCTTGACGCCCGAATGGCGGATGCTTGGCCACGCGACGATCGGGGCCCCCGCTCGCCATCGCCGCAAGGGGGAAGGCTTGGGCAGGTGGGGTGCAGACGGGGCGCGAAAGGGCGCGCGGCGTTCTTGGACGGAGGCGAACTGTGGTATAATTCACGGGTCAAAAACCAGAAAGGGAACTGAAATGGCTGAAGAATGCACACACGACTGCTCGACGTGCGGCAAGGGCTGCGCGGAGCGCAAGGAAATGGCCGGCTTCGGCGCGCCGCTCAACGCGGCCTCGAAAGTCGGAAAGGTCATCGCCGTCGCGAGCGGCAAGGGCGGCGTCGGCAAGAGCTTCGTCACGACGATGCTCGCCGTCGCGGCGATGCGGCGCGGCCTCAGGGTCGGCATCCTCGACGCGGACATCACGGGCCCGTCGATCCCGAAGGGCTTCGGCCTCGCGGGCGCGAGCTACAGGACGGACGACGGCATCGAGCCGACGGTGACGACCGGCGGCATCCGCGTCGTCTCCCTCAACATGCTCGTCGAGGATCCGTCCGATCCCGTCGTCTGGCGCGGGCCGGTCATCGCCGGGTGCGTGAAGCAGTTCTGGACGGACGTCCACTGGGGCGAGCTGGACGTGATGTTCGTCGACATGCCGCCGGGGACGGGCGACGTGCCGCTGACGGTCTTCCAGTCGCTGCCCGTCGCGGGCGTCGTCGTCGTCACGTCGCCGCAGGATCTCGTCGAGATGATCGTCGCGAAGTCCGTCAAGATGGCGCAGCTGATGGGCAAGCCCGTTCTCGGCCTCGTGGAGAACATGAGCTACCTGAAGTGCCCGGACTGCGGCAAGGTCATCGACGTCTTCGGCGAGTCGAAGGCGGCGGCGCTCGCGCAGCGGTTCGCGATTCCCGAGACGGTGCGCCTGCCGATCGACCCGGCGTTCGCGTCCGCCATCGACGGCGGCGCGGCGGAGACGGTCGAGATTCCCGACTTCGAGGCGTTCGCCGCGCGGGCCCTGAAGTTGGGCCGAGAAACGCCCCCCTTGCGCACTGACGGCAAAATGTAGTATAATACGAGCCATCAACAAGAAACAAGGAGTTGAAAACACTATGGCAGGAAAGCTTGAAGATCGCGTCAAAGACATCATCGTTGAGCAGCTCGGAGTGAACGCCGAACAGGTCACCACGGAGGCGTCGTTTATCGACGACCTGGGGGCCGATTCGCTTGATTCCGTCGAGCTCATCATGGCCTTTGAAGAGGAGTTTGGCGCGGCGATTCCGGAGGAAGACGCCGAGAAGCTCACCACGGTCGGCAAGGTCGTCGAATACCTGAAGTCGAAGGGCTACGGGGACGACGGTTCCGCGCCGGAGAAGTAATGCCGGAATATCCGATCGACAGAATCGTGTTCGGGAGCGCCGCATCAATCGATGCGGCGTACCGACTTTTTAGGGAACTGCCGATCGACGAGACGCGGCTGGCGGAAAGCCGCCGCTCGCCGTTTCCGCCGAAGCGGCGCACGCTCGCGGGCGAGGCCCCGGTCGCGGGCATCGGCACGTTCCAGGGCCGCCGCAAGCAGACGCTGACGTTCGCGCCGAGCGAGAAGCCGGGCTGGTGGATCCGCCGGATGGACCAGCCGGAGCAGCTCGACACGAAGGTCGACATCGCGAACCTCTGGACGAGCGCGCAGAACCTCGTCCTGCGGTCGGGCTCGCCCCACAACTACCTGCGCATGGTCGAGCACATCGTCGCGCTCAAGCTGGGGCTGGGCCTCGACGACGTGCTCCTGAAGGTCAATTCCGGCGATCCGCCGCTCTTCGACCAGTCGTCCCTGCCGCTCGTCAAGGCGGTGGAGCACGCGGGCGTCCGCGAGACGGACGCGCCGGCGACGTGCGTGACGGTGAAGGAGCCGGTCGCCTTCGGCGGCAGCCGCGGCGACTTCCTCCTGTTCCTGCCGGCGGCGGACGGCGAGCGGAACCTGCGCATCGACTGCGGCATCTCGTGGGACACCGTGATCGGCGACCAGCGCGTCCTCTTCGACGTGACGCCGGAGACGTTCCGCTACGCCGCGCTGGCGCGGACGAACGCGACGCGGCGGCAGTACGTCCTCGCGAAGACGGTCGGGCGGCTCTTCGCCTCGACGCGCAACCTCGGCTACAACGAGCGCAACATCCTCATCCACGGGAAGGGCCGCTACTATACGGAGCCGCGCTTCCCGGTCGGCGAGAAGTTCCTGGAGCCCGTCTGGCACCGGGCGACGCTCGACCTGATGGCGGCGTTGGCGCTGACGGGCGAGCACCGCTTCGTCGGCACGGTCGTCAGCTACCGCGCGGGGCACACGCTCGACTGCGACGCGGTCCGCGCGCTCTACCGCAACGGGTTGCTGACGCGGGCCTGAACGGGGGCGGGCCGATTTTGATATAATACGGACCACTATGGAAGAGAAAATCAAGGCGAAACTCGAGGAGCTGCGCGCCGGGCTGCAGGCCGACGGCGGCGACCTCGAACTGGTGAAGATCGACGGAAAGGTCGTGTACCTCAAGCTCGTCGGGCACTGCGGCAGCTGTCCCTTCGCGATGATGACGCTCAAGCAGGGCATCGAGGTGGGGCTTCAGGAGATTGACCCGGAGATCACGGTCGAGAGGGTCGAGGCGTGAAGACGGTCAACGTTTCGCTCGTCGGCGTCGGCGGGCAGGGCATCATCCTGACGGCCGACCTCCTCGCGAAGACGGCGGCGCTCGCGGGCTACGACGTCAAGAAGTCCGAGATCCACGGCATGTCCCAGCGCGGCGGCTCGGTGACGAGCCAGGTGCGCTTCGGCGCGTCCGTCGCCTCGCCGATCATCCAGGAGGGCACGGCCGACGTGCTCGTCTCGTTCGACAAGCTGGAGGCCCTGCGCCATGCGGGCATCCTCGCGAAGGGCGGCACGGCGTTCGTGAACGACACGTACCTGACGCCGGTCACGGTCTCGTCCGGCCAGCAGGCGGACGTCGAGAACCTCGACGGCAAGCTCAAAAAGGCGTTCAGGAAGCTTGTCCTCGTCGATGCGATGAAGGTCGCGACGGAGGAGGTCGGCAACCCGCGCACGATGAACATGGTCATCGCGGGCGCGCTCTCGGCGTTCTGCCCGTTCGAGGAGAAGACCTGGCACGAGGCCCTCGCCCAGCTCCTGACGGGGCCGAAGGCGAAGCTGCTCGACATCAACCTGAAGGCGTTCGCGCTCGGTCGCGCGGCGGCGCAGGCGCGTCCGTGAGACGATGTTCACGGGGCTTGTCCAGCGGATCGGCACGGTGAGGCGCGTGAGTCGCGGACGCGGGCTCGTCCTCGAGATCGCGGCGGATGTCCCGTGGGCGCGTCCGCTGGAGCCGGGCGAGTCCGTGGCCGTCAACGGCGTGTGCCTGACGGTCGTCCGCTGTGCGCAGTCCCGCTTCACGGCGGACGTCCTGCGCGAGACGGAGGAACGCTCGGGCCTTGGCGGCCTCGTGCCGGGCGCGAAGGTGAACCTTGAACGCGCGGTGCGTGCGGGCGAACCGCTTGGCGGGCATCTTGTGCAGGGGCATGTCGATGCGCGCGGCACGGTCTCGGCGATTCTGCCGAAGGGACGCGACTTCCAGCTGCGCGTCCGGTGCGGGCGTGTCCTCGCCGCGCAGTCCGTCCTCAAGGGCTCCGTGACGATTGACGGGGTCTCGCTCACGATTTCCGCGCTCGGCGACGACTGGCTCGGCGTCGATCTCATCCCCACGACGGCGCGCGAGACGACGTTGGGATCGAGGAAGGTGGGCGACGGCGTGAACCTCGAGGGCGACGTCGTTGGCAAGTATCTCGCGAAGGATGCGGCGCGTCCTGGCCTTACCGAAGAGGCCCTGTCCGCCGCCGGCTTCTGTTAGGCGGCTTTCGGAATCCCTTTCCCCTCATGAAGATTATCGCAGGTCTCGGCAATCCCGGCGCGCAGTACGCCAACACGCCCCATTCCGTCGGCTTCGAGGTCGTGGACGCCTTGGCGGCCGCGGCCGGCGTCGCGTGGGAGGAGAAGCGGCAGTACAGGTGCCTGCTGGCGAAGGCCGTCGTCGCGGGGCGGCCAACGCTCCTTGTCAAGCCTCAGACGTTCATGAACCTCTCCGGCGAGTCGGTCGCGCCGATCGTCAAGTACCACAACGCGACGGCGGCGGACCTGCTCGTCGTCCAGGACGACATCGACCTCGCCGTCGGGCGCCTGCGCATCCGCAAGGGCGGCAGCTGCGGCGGGCACAACGGCGTCCGCAACATCATCGAGCGCCTCGGCACGCCGGATTTCGCGCGCCTGAAGGTCGGCGTCGGGAAGGACAGCTCGAACGTCGTCGCCCATGTCCTCGGCAAGTTCGACCCCGCGACGCGCCAGACGATGGACCGTGTCGTCGCCGAGGCGGCCAAGGCCGCGGCGGAGGTCGTCCGCAGCGGCCCCGACCGTGCGATGAACCTCTACAACGCATTCAATGCGGCGGCGCGCCCGGCCTGATCAGGGCGGGATGGCGTCGAACGTGCCGCGCGCGCCCGGCGGCGAATCGGCGGCAGTCGCACGGCGGACGCGGATTTGGTATAATTCTCGTCACATCGAACAACACACGAAAGGAAAACCCCATGGAAGCGCTCATCTTCTTCGGCCTTGTGGCCCTCATCATCCTCGTCGCCATCCTGAAGACGGCCATCGTCGTGCCGCAGAAGACGGCGTTCATCGTCGAACGCCTCGGCAAGTACAGCTGCACGCTTGACGCCGGCTTCCACATCCTCATCCCGTTCATCGACCGCATCGCCTACCGGCACACGCTGAAGGAGCAGGCCATCGACGTGCCGCCGCAGGAGTGCATCACGAAGGACAACATCGCCGTCTCGGTGGACGGCATCCTCTACGTGCAGGTGATGGACCCGGTGAAGGCCTCCTACGGCATCGGCAACTACCTCTTCGCGACGACGCAGCTCGCGCAGACGACGATGCGCTCCGAGATGGGCAAGCTCGACCTCGACCGCAGCTTCGAGGAGCGCACGTCCATCAACGCGGCGATCGTCTCGGCCGTCGACAAGGCGAGCGACCCGTGGGGCATCAAGGTCACGCGCTACGAGATCAAGAACATCACGCCGCCGCAGACGATCCGCGACGCGATGGAGAAGCAGATGCGCGCCGAGCGCGAGAAGCGCGCGATGATCGCCGAGTCGGAGGGCGAGCGCCAGTCGAAGATCAACCGCGCCGAGGGCGAGCGGGCCCAGGCGATCGCGCTCTCCGAGGGCGAGCGCGCCCGCCGCATCAACGAGGCGGAGGGCAAGGCGCAGGAGATCCTGCTCGTCGCGGAGGCGCAGGCGACGGGCATCCGCAAGGTCGCCGAGGCCATCGGCGGGAAGGGCGGTCTCGAGTCCGTCAACATGCAGCTCGCCCAGCAGTACCTGACGCAGTTCGGCAACCTCGCGAAGGCGAACAACACGATGATCATCCCGTCCAACCTCGCGGACGTCGCGGGCGTCCTCAAGGCCTGCACGAGCGTCGTGAAGAAGGTCGAGGGCTGACGCGGCGGCAGCAGCGGCGCGGGACGGGCCGGCGGCGCGGACGACGTCGACCGGCTCGTCGTCGTTGACCTGGCTGGGGATGTCGAACGCCCGTTCCGCGCGCCATGATCGAAACGGTTTCTCACGCTCATGACGCAACGCGCAACAAGCCGGCGTCCCGTGCGATGCCCTGCCGAACTCCCCTTTGCGCGCGTGCGCCAAGGGCGCGCTTCATCTGCTCGCCCATCTGTCTCGCCAGCTGCACGGGGACTGCGTTGCCGATCTGCCGCAGTGCCACGCCCCACGATCCGCAAATGCGGTAGTCGTCTGGGAAAGTCTGGATGAGCTTGGCCTCATGGACGGTCATGTACCGCAACGAACCGTCTGGGAAACGTATCATGTTCTCTCCGCCGGGCACCCCGTGGGCACCGGCCTTGATTGTCTTGCTGGGCTCGTCGATTCAGAAACTTGACGTCCGGCATCTCGCCCGACATCTTTTTCGCCCGCGCCCGCCCGGGATGCAATGCATCCCATTGCGTAATCATGCCCGTAAATCTCATTTCCCCGGGATTGTGGTTGCCAAACCCGTCAATCACGCTGTTCCACAACGGTCGATGCATGGCTATTAGTGCAGCCTCCACCGACGCAATCATCGCCACGACTGGGCCTTCAAGGATCATCAGGCGGCAGGAAAGTCTTCCGAATCGAGATTCTTTGCACTCGTCACGCTTCGCGAATGCTGAACCAGACGCTCAAAAAGCTTGTTGCCGGACTTTTCCTCTCCAGTCGTTCGGCTCTGTCGCCAACCTGACGGTTCAGCCTTCCCAATGTAGATGGGCAGGCGATACTCTTCTCGGTTGATCTCCTGCCCGAACTTTCTGCCGGAATGTCTATGGGATGGTTGCGAGTGAACCTAAACGCGCGGACACATCGCCACGGGGTGTCCCTTGAAG
>CAKUGW010000124.1 GCA_934654805.1 uncultured Kiritimatiellota bacterium | reverse complement strand
TGGCTGTTGTTTCACGCAACCCGCGTGAACATTGGCTCAAACCGCTCTTTTCAAAAAATGAAGTGGCAAAGTCGGGACAGGGCCGGCCCTCGTCATCGGAAACATGGTATAATACACGCCATCAAAACGGAACAAAGGCTAAAGTAACGCTATGCTTCTCGCAGATTCACTCGTCCAGGGATTCCTCGGCTCGAACTTCATGGGCCAGGCGCTCGTCGTCGTCCAGCTTCTCGGCTCCGTCGTCATGGTGGCGACGATCCTCGGCAAATGGAAGGAGCTCGGCTTCGTCGGCATGGCGACGCGGCGCTTCTTGCGCGACTTCTCGACGGGCCGCGACGTCCTCGAGTACTACCTCCAGCGGCGGCCCTCGGCCACGACCGGCACCGAGGGCATCTACAAGGAGACGTGCGAGCGCCTGCTGAAGCTCCTCTCCCCGGACGTGCGCTCGCTGCTCGTCGGGCGGCAGGGCGGCGACGCGGCGCTGACGGCGCGCGAGATCGAGCTCGTGCGCGGCACGTGCGAGCACGTCCTCGACGAGGAGGAGCTGCGCGTCGAGCACGGCATGGGCGTCATCTCGACGATCGTCGCGCTGGAGCCGATGCTCGGCCTCCTCGGCACGGTGTGGGGCGTCCTCGACGCCTTCGCCGAGATGGGCACGGCCGGCAGCGCGAACCTCGCGACCATCGCGCCGTCCATCTCCGCCGCGCTCGTGACGACCGTCGTCGGCCTCCTCATCGCGATTCCGGGCGTCATCGCGCACACGCGCCTCAACGCCTCGGTGCGCAACATCACGTCCGACATGGAGGGCTTTGCGGACGAGCTCATGGGCCGCATCGCGTGCGAGTTCCAGGGGAGGGGCGCGTAAGATGTCGATGCGCAGGCGAGCCCGCGCGCGGCGCGAGGGGTCGAAGGCGAACATCGACATGAATTCGCTCATCGACCTCACCTTTCTCCTTCTCGTCGTCTTCATCGTGACGCTGCCGACGCTGGAGCAGACGGTGCACATCGTCCTGCCGGTCGGCAAGACCGAGTCGCAGAAGGACGACAAGAAGAAGATCTGCTCGGTCTCGATCGACCGGGACGGCAAGCTCTTCCTCGGCGAGGCGCCGACGACGCACGACGCGCTGAAGGAGGCGCTGGCCGCGGCGGTCGCCGAAGACCCGGACGTGAACGTCCTCATCCGCGGCGACGTCGGCGCGGAATACGGGCAGATCTACGAGATCGTCCGCATCGCCAAGAACTGCAACGTGAAGCATCTCGGACTCGTCTCGAAGGAGAACTGAGGCGTGGAGCTTTGGCGGACAGAGGTGATTGAGGGCCGGCGGCCGCAAGTCCTGTCGGTCCGCACGGTCGCCGTCGCCCTCGCCCTCCACCTCGCCGCGTTCCTCGCCTTTGGCGTATTCGCCGCGCTCCACGGGCTCTTCGACAAGAAGGAGACAGTCATCCCGATCGACCTCACGGTCGTCGTCAACGAGAACCTCGACGGCAAGGAGGACGAGCCGCCGCCCCTCGTGAATCCGCCGCCGCCGGAGCCGCCGAAGCCCAAGCCCAAGCCGCGTCCGAAGCCGGCGGAGAGGAAGCCGGATCCGCCGAAGGCGCTCGAGCAGATCGTCACGAACGTCGTGAAGAGCGTCGAGAAGAGGCGGGACGAGCCGAAGAAGGCGCCCGAGAAGAAGCCGGAACCCAAGGAGCCCAAGAAGCCGGAACCGCCGAAGAAGACGGCGAAGGAGCTGCGCGAGGAGCGGATGAAGCGCATCCGCGCGCGCATGAAGGCCGTCAACAAGCCGGTGACGATCGAGGTGAAGAACGCGAAGGAGAGCGGCAACGGGCGGACGGCGCGGCAGACGAGGTCTCGTGCGGAGATCGAGCGGCTGCTGCGGCAGGGGTATCGCCCCGGCACGGAGACCCGGCTGGCGTCGAGCGAGAAGCAGCGGTGCGTGTCGCTCATCCAGATGGCGATCGAGGACAAGTGGGACGCGCTCTCGCCGAAGGTCGGGAACAACGGCATGGTGGTGCTGTCCGTCCAGCTCAGCTCGGCGGGCGGGCTCGTCAACGTGCGGCTCGTGAAGGGCTGCGGCGACGCGCTCTCCGACCGGGCGGCGCTGTCGGTCGCGCGGGCCGTGACGAGCATCCCCGGCCTGAGCGCCGAGTTCGTCGCCGAGTTCCGCAAGGAGCCGCTGACGATCCGCTACAACGTGGAGGGGAGATGATTCTCGTCACCCGGCCGTCGGGCCGGCCATAGAACCGGCGGACGGCGGGTGGCGTTAAAACGAGACGAGGGAGGCGGTGATGATGAAAAGAGCCTTGTTCTGCTTATGTCAGGTGGCGGTTGCGACGGCGGCCGTGGCCGGAAGTTCCATTCCCGTTGCGCTTGAAAGGGGCGCGGCGTTCCTTTTGTCGAAACAGGCGGCGGACGGGCACTTCTCCGATCCGCAGATGCCGGCGCTGACGGCGCTGCCGCTTTGGGCGCTCTCCGGCGTCGATGCCGACAGGTCCGCGCGCGAGAAGGCCGCCGCGTTCGTCCTCGGCACGCAGCGCGCCGACGGCGGCTTCTACGTGCCGAAGCCGGGGCGCGGCGGTTCGGGCCTCGGCAACTACAACACGGCGGTCTGCCTCGCGGCGCTCTTCGAGTCGAAGCTCGCGCCGACGGCCCCGCTCCTGAAGGCGCGCGCGTACATCGCCGCGTCGCAGCTCACGGGCGACGACACGCTGGCGGGCGGCTTCGGCTATGACCGGGTGATGCGCCGCCGCTATGCCGACCTCTCCAACACGGCCTACGCGATGGACGCGATGGCGCGCACGGCGTCGCTGGAGGAGCTGCGCACGGGCGGGCAGAAGGTCGATCTCGACTGGGACCGGGCGATCGCGTTCGTCGAGAACCTGCAGAAGAAGGAGGGGCCGGACAGGGGCGGCGCGGCCTACAACGAACGCACGCCGCAGGGCGGCAGCGAGACGAACCGCGCCGGGAAGGTGCATCTCCGCGCCTACGGGTCGATGAGCTACGCGGCCGTCCTCTCGATGTGCGCGGCGAACCTGACGAAGGGCGATCCGCGCGTCCGCAACGCGCTCGCCTACTGCTCGCGCTACTGGTCGGTCGACGAGAACCCCGGCATGGGCCGCCAGGGGCTCTACTACTACTATGACATCCTCGCGCGCGCCCTTTCGGCGGCGGGCGTGGAGGAACTGCTGACGCCGGACGGGCGGACAGTCCGCTGGAAGCGGGAACTCGCGGCGAAACTGCTCTCGCTCCAGAAGCCGGACGGCAGCTGGGCGAACGACAACAACCGCTTCTGGGAGGCCGACCCCGTGCTCTGCACGAGTTTCGCGATGATCTGCCTGGAGCTGTGCGGGAGATGAGGGTGGAAAGGTGGAAGGGTGGAAAGGTGGAAAAGTGCGGAGGTGGAAAGGTGGAAAAGTGCGGAGGTGGAAAAGTGGAAAGGTGCGGAGGAGGAAGGGTGGAAAAGTTGAAAGGTGCGGAGGTGGAGATGGCTGCTGAGGCGTTGAAGGCGACGGGCGTGTGCTGCGCCTACGGGAAGGGCGCGGCGCGCGTCGAGGTCCTGAAGGATTTCTCGCTGGCGCTGCAGGCCGGCGAGTTCGTGGCGCTGATGGGGCCGTCCGGCTCCGGCAAGTCGACGTTCCTGCACCTCGCGGCGGGGCTGCTCCTGCCGACGGCGGGCACGATCGAGGTCGGCGGGCAGGACGTGACGGCGATGAGCGACGCGGCGGCGACGAAGTTCCGCCGTCGCCACGAGGGCGTCGTCTTCCAGGCGTTCAACCTGCTGGAGACGCTGACCGTGCGGGAGAACATCGCGCTGCCCGTCCGCCTCGACCACGGGCGCCCGGATGCCGCGCGCGTTTCGGAACTTGTCGCGAAGCTGGGGCTTGCAGGCAAGGAGGCGCGGCGTCCGTCGGAGCTTTCCGGCGGCGAGCAGCAGCGCGTCGCGATCGCCCGCGCGCTCTTCGCGAAGCCGGACGTGATCCTGGCGGACGAGCCGACGGGGAATCTCGACGCGAAGGCGTCCCACGCGATCTGCGGGCTGTTGCGCGAGCTCAACCGGACGGAGCGGAGCGCGATCCTGCTCGTCACGCACGACCCCGTGGTCGCGGCGGCCGCGACGCGCGTCTGCTTCCTCCGGGACGGGAAGATCGCGGCGGACTTCGCGACGAATCACGATCCGGCGGCGATCTCGAAGCGCTACCTGGAGACGTACGAGTGAGGTCATGGTTCCGGCGCGGCAGCGCGGCGACTTCCCTGAGGGCTTCCGCAGGGGGTATGGAGGCGGTTTTTATGGTATAATACACGCCTCAATGTGCGAGTCCTGAACTTCTTGAAGAAAGACGATTCGAATGGCAGAGGAAACGAACGGCAGCTACAACGCGGAGAACATCCAGGTCCTGGAGGGCATGGAGGCGGTGCGCAAGCGCCCCGCGATGTACATCGGCGACACGGGCGAGCGCGGCTATCACCACCTGGTCTACGAGGTGGTCGACAACTCGATTGACGAGGCGCTCGCCGGCTACTGCACGCTCATCGACGTCGTCATCAACCGGGACGGGTCGCTCACGGTGCGCGACAACGGGCGCGGCATCCCGGTCGACATGCACCCGACCCAGCACAAGCCGGCGATCGAGGTCGTGCTGACGGTCCTGCACGCGGGCGGCAAGTTCGACGGCTCGAACTACAAGGTCTCGGGCGGCCTCCACGGCGTCGGCGTCTCGTGCGTGAACGCGCTCTCCGACTGGATGAAGGTCGACGTCAAGCGCGGCGGCAAGCTCCACCACATCGAGTTCTCGCGCGGCCACGTGACGAAGCCGCTCGAGACCGTCGGCGACTGCGGCGACGAGACGGGCACGACGGTCACGTTCTTCCCGGACCACACGATCTTCACCTGCCGCAAGTTCAAGGCGTCGATCCTCGCCGCGCGCCTGCGCGAGCTCGCGTTCCTCAACAGGGGCGTGACGATCCACTTCAAGGACGAGGAGGGCGACGAGAACGGCCACTTCTTCGAGGAGACCTTCCACTACGAGGGCGGCATCGACGCGTTCGTCGAGTACCTGAACGCGAACAAGGCGCCGATCTCGCCCGTCATCCACTTCGAGGGCCAGCGCGAGTGCGCGCGGCTCGACGGCACGTACCTCATCCAGGCCGAGGTCTCGATGCAGTACACCGACACGTACTCGACGATCGAGCAGACGTACTGCAACAACATCCACACGGTCGAGGGCGGCACGCACCTCTCCGGCTTCCGCCGCGCGCTCACCGCGACGGTCAAGAGCTACGGCGAGAAGAACAGGCTCATCAAGGAGAAGGAGCTCGCGTCGCTCACGGGCGACGACATGCGCGAGGGCCTGACGGTCGTCGTGAGCGTGAAGGTGCCCCAGCCGCAGTTCGAGGGCCAGACGAAGACGAAGCTCGGCAACGGCGAGGTCGACGGCGTCGTCTCGGGCATCGTCTCGGAGAAGCTGATGACGTTCTTCGAGGAGAACCCCGCCGTCGCGAAGACGATCATCGAGAAGACGCTCCTGGCGAACCGCGCCCGCGAGGCCGCGCGCGCCGCGCGCGAGTCGACGCGCCGCAAGGGCGTGATGGACGGGCTGTCGCTTCCGGGCAAGCTGCGCGACTGCTCCGAGCGCGACCCGGCGAAGACCGAGCTCTACCTCGTCGAGGGCGACTCGGCCGGCGGCTCGGCGTGCAAGGGCCGCAACCGCGCGACGCAGGCGATCCTGCCGCTCCGGGGCAAGATCATCAACGTCGAGAAGGCGCGCATCGACCGCATGCTCGCGAACAACGAGGTGCGCACGATGATCACGGCGATCGGCTGCGGCTTCGGCGAGGAGTGGGACGTGTCGAAGGCCCGCTACCACAAGATCGTCATCATGACCGATGCCGACGTGGACGGCGCGCACATCCGCACGCTCCTGCTGACCTTCTTCTACCGGCGCATGCCGGAGCTCATCGAGAAGGGCTACGTCTACATCGCCCAGCCGCCGCTCTACAAGGTCGAGCGCAAGAAGAAGACGGAATACGTCCTCACCGACGGCGAGCTGACGGAGAAGCTGCTGACGCTCGGCCTCGACGACTACGAGGTGACGGGGAAGGACGGCGCGCCGCTGGAGAGGGCGCGCGCGCGCGAGCTCCTCGTGCTGCTGGCGGAGATCGAGGCGACGGCGAAGATGGTCGGCGAGCGCGGGTTCGACGCGGCGGCCCTCCTGAAGGACGAGACGGCGCAGGGCTCCGGCGCGTCGATGCTGAAGAAGGAGTTCTCGTCGCTCTCCGGCTTCGGCTACGCGGCGGAGGACTGGTTCGGCACGAACGCGCCGGCGGCGAACGGGCCGCTCGTGAAGCTGCTGGACGCCGTGCGCAACCACGGCAAGCAGGGCCTCGCGATCATGCGCTTCAAGGGCCTTGGCGAAATGGACGCCGACGAGCTCTACGACACGACGATGAACCCGGAGAAGCGGCACATGCTGCGCGTGAAGCTGGAGGACGCCGTCAAGGCCGACCAGATGTTCACGCTCCTCATGGGCGACGAGGTCGAGCCGCGCCGCAAGTTCATCGAGGACAACGCGCTGAACGTCCGCAACCTCGACTTCTGACCAGGTTGTGGGGCGCGCCTAAAGCCGTTCCTGCGTGTCGGCGAAGACGTAGTCGGGCAGGGTCGCGTTCCAGATGACGGCCTTGAGGCCCTCGCAGCGGGCGCGGACGGCCTTCAGCAGCAGGGCGAGCCGCGCGCCGAGCGCGGCCCGCGCGGCGGGCGTCGCCTCGTCCATGCCCTCCCAGCAGATCTTCACGCGCGAGTAGTCGCCGAGCGTCGCGACGAGGAAGTCCGTCTTGGACGTGTCGACCTCCAGGAGGCCGAGCTCGGCGAATTCGGGTTCGCGGCAGGTCTTCACGAGGTCGAGCGCGGCGCGCGCGCGTCCCTTGAGGAGCATCCCGGCGGCGGTGCCGGGCGCGCGCGGCTCGCGGATCGTCGGCAGCGTCTGCGTGCCGCGCAGGCACGAGAAGACCATGCCCTCGGCATCCGCGACGCGGCCGGAGACGGCGCGGCGTCCGCAGATGTTCAGGCGCACGACCGGCGTGCGCTCCTCGGCGCGGACGCTGACGCGGTTCGGCAGGTGGCGCGAGACGGAGATCGCCCGCAGCGTCGGAATCTTGCGAAGGATTTCCGCGCGCTTCGCCTCGAAGTCGATGAGCGCGATGTTCGCGCCCTTCTTGAGCCCGAAGTTCTCGGCAAGGACGTCGGGCTTCACCATCTTCCCCGAGACGATCGAGACCTGCTCGGCCATGTCCGTGATGACGCACTGCTCCAGGTAGAGCGTGCGCAGCTTCTCGTAGCCGACCGCGAGGCCGACGAGCAGGGCCGTCACGGCGATCACGCCGAGCGAGACCCAGAGCCCGCCCCGGTTGCGGTGTGCGATCTTGTTCTCCTTCATCGGTCGTAGTCCGCGCAGGAGAGGATGCGGTCGCACACGCCCGCGAAGGTGAGCCCCGTCTTCATGCCGGCCTTCGGCACGAGCGAGTGGGACGTGAAGCCGGGCGAGGTGTTGAGCTCCAGCACGTAGCAGCGGCCGAGCGGCGAGACGCGGAAATCGACGCGCGTCACGCCGCGGCAGCCGACCGCCCGGTAGGCGTCAAGCGCAAGCCGCTGGAGCTTCTGCCCAAGGGATTCCCTCCCGTCCGCACTTCTTCCTTCCGCACTTCTTCCTTCCGCACTTCTTCCTTCTTCCTTCTTCCTTTTTCCCTCTCCTACGTCTTCCTCCTCGAGGAAGACGTAGCGCGTCTCGTCTGACCTGTACTTCTCGTCGTAGCCGTACCAGCCGCCCTTGGCGACGATCTCGATGACGGGCAGCGGCTCGCCGTCGATGACGCCGACGGTGAACTCGCGGCCGGGGATGAACTCCTCGACGAGAATGGGCCTGTCGGCGGACTGGCAGGCGAACGCGGCGTCGCGCGCGCGCGCCCAGTCATCGGCCTTCGAGACCTTCGAGATGCCGACGGACGAGCCGTCGCACGGGGGCTTCACGACGACGGGCAACGGCAGGGGCGAGGCGGGGGTGTCGGCGTTCGCGAGCCCCCACGTGGCGGTCGGGACGCGCTTCATCTCCAGCACCATCTTCGTCTTGATCTTGTCCATCGCGATCTGAGAGGCGAGGACGCCGGGGCCCGTGTAGGGGATCTTGCGCGCGTTGAGCGCGGCCTGGACGCCGCCGTTCTCGCCCCAGCCGCCGTGGAGGGCGATGTAGACGGCATCGACGCCCGGCGGCAGGGCGGCCAGGCTCTCTTCGGCCAGGTCGACCGGGACGACCTCGTATGTGCCGAGCGACGCGAGCGCCTCGGCGACGTTGCGGCCGGACGCGAGCGAGACTTCGCGCTCGCTCGACGTCCCGCCCATCAAAACTGCGACTTTCTTCATTACGCGTCCATTATATCAAAAATGGCGGCCATGAGGTGGATGGTCGGCGGACGCTTGCCCGCGTCTTTTCCCGATTCGGCGAATTAT
>CAKUGW010000123.1 GCA_934654805.1 uncultured Kiritimatiellota bacterium | reverse complement strand
AGGACAGCCCTAACGGCTCAACACCCAAAGTTAGGATTTAGTTCTGGAATCCAAGTTTAGTTCCGGACGCGGCGCCGTTTGCCCCGGCATGGGCCGGATCCGTCGAGCCGAGAACGCCCGCCAGCAGCTTCGCGGCGGCGGCGGCCTCGGCCTCCTTGTGGCTGCCGGCGGACGCCTCGGCGCAGCCGACGCCCTCGACCGTGACGCGCACGGTGAAGACGGGCGCATGCGCCGCGCCCGTCGCCCCGACGAGCTCGTAGACGGGATGGCGCGGCGGCTTCAGCGCCTGCACGCGTTCCTGCAGCGCGCCCTTCGGGTTGTCGCACCCGCCGTCGTCCGTCTGCCCCTGCGTCGCCAGCTCCAGCGTCTCGAAGATCGTCCGCGCCGCCGCGAACCCGCCGTCCAGGTACGCCGCGCCGAGAATCGCCTCCACGGCGTCGGCGAGCGTCTTCGCGTGGCGCGAGAGTTCCGACGCGCCGCGGTTGCGCTTCAGGCGCGCGACGAGGCCGAGGCGGTTCGCCGCCGCGCAGAGGGCCGCCGACGACACCATGTGCGTGCGCCGCACCGTGAGCGCGCCCTCCGCCGCGTGCGGGAACGCCGCGTAGAGCCGCTCGGCCGCGAGCAGCCCCAGCACCGCGTCGCCGAGGAACTCCAGCCGCTGGTTGTCCGTCGCGCGCGGATGCACCATGCGGTACGCCGGCGTCGTCAGCGCCTCCTTCAGGAGCGCGCCGTCCCTGAACGTGTAGCCGAAGATCTCCATCGGACCCTCAGTGGCGGAAGCTGCGCTGGCCGGTGAAGACCATCGCGACACCCGCCTCGTTCGCGCAGTCGATGACGTCCCAGTCGCGGATCGCGCCGCCGGGCTGGACGACCGACGTGATGCCCTCGCGGATGCCGACCTCCAGCCCGTCGCGGAACGGGAAGAAGGCGTCGGACACCATCGCGCAGCCGGGCAGCCCGCCCCGCTCGGCCTTCGTCTGCTCCAGGATCTCGGCCTGCCGCTTCGCGCCGTCCGCCTCGCCGAAGGCGAGCCTCAGGTCGTTGAACGGCTTGCCGAACCGCGTCCAGGCGATCCAGTCCGCGCGCTTCGTGTACGCCTTGTCGCGCGCGATCTCCGCGACGCCGACGCGGTCCTGCTCGCCCGTGCCGATGCCGACGGTCGCGCCGTCCTTCACGTAGAGGACGGAGTTCGACGTCACGCCCGCCTCGACGAGCCAGCCGAAGACGAGGTCCTCGTACTCCTTCGCCGTCGGCTGCCGACGGATCCGGTGCTCCTCGTAGGTGACGGCGCCCGTCGCCTTGTCCGTGACCTTGCGGCTGCCGACGGCCGGCAGGAAGTCGGCGGGCTTGCGGGCGTTCGCGCAGAACGAGGCCTGCGCGACGAGGCCGCCGTCGATGAGCGACTTGAAGTCGATGACGCGCTTCGCGACGAAGTCGGCGAGGCGCGCCATGTTGCGGATGCGGAAGACGCGCAGGTTCTTCTTCGCCGCGAAGACGTCCGTCACGCCCGGCAGGAAGTCCGGCGCGACGACGACCTCGGCGTAGTTCTCGACGATGAGCTTCGCCGTCTCCAGGTCGCAGTCGCGGTTGAGCGCGATCGCGCCGCCGAACGCGGCGAGGCGGTCGGCCCGGTTCGCGCGGAAGTAGGCGTCGGCGAGCGTCGAGCCCGTCGCAACGCCGCACGGGTTGTTGTGCTTGACGATGACGGCGCACGGCCTGTCCATCAGGTAGCGCAGGATGTTGAGCGCGTTGTCGGTGTCCGTCACGTTCGTCTTGCCGGGGTGCTTGCCCGACTGCAGCAGCTCCGGCACGGAGGCGAGATAGCGCCCCGGCTGGACGAGCTCGACGTCGCCGAGGACGAGGTTGCCGTTGACGAGCCGGTAGAGCGCGGCCTCCTGGCCGGGGTTCTCGCCGTAGCGGAGGCCCTTCTTCTCGCCGCCGATGTCCCAGGTCACCTTCTCGTAGCGCAGGGTCTGGCGGCTGTCGCCGTCGATGAACGAAATCTCCATCTGCGGCGCGAAGTGGTCGGCCTCGATGGTCTTGTAGGCTGCTTTCAGGTCTTTCATGGCGTTCTTCTCATGTCGTGTCCGGCTATTATACCATAATTCCAATCACCGCCCCCGACGGCCGGCCGCCGGAATCCCCGCGCCAGCCGCGCGCGCCAGGGCGTCTGCCCGCGCGACCTCGATGGCGAGCGCGGGCGGCAACGGCCACATCCCGACGTTGCCGCGGCAGGGAATCGGACGGTCGAAGCGGACGACCTCTGACAAGTCCCACCAGTACGGACAGCCCTCGTCCCACGTGAGGGACGCGCCCGGTCGCGTCCGCCCCCTGCCAGGCGCATTCGCCGGACGCGCCGTTTCGGGCACCAGGACAAGGTCGTCCCGTCCGCGCGCCGCGTAGTCACAGGCCCCGACAATCCTGCCCGGCCAGTCCTTCACGTCCGCCCACGACGGCACCCGCGCGAAGTCCTCTTCGGAAAGCGCGCGCGAGGCCCAGTGGACAAATGCGCCGAACTCCTCCTTGCAGAAGGACTTCGAGCAGCCGACGGCGCAGCGCCCCCGCCGCGGCTCCGGCCGCGCGCTGCGGTTCTCCACCCGCTTGATGCCAAGCATGATCAGGACGGCATACGGTCCGGTACAGGTAAAGGCGTGGGTAAGCATGACGGCATCATTATACCAAAATCCGTGGACACATTCGTCAGTTCGCGGCAGCCGAGAATTTTCCGCAACGTATTCTCATTTCAATATAACTTCATTTTCAAGACCTTTCGCGTTTTTTGCGTTAAACCTACCTGTCGCAGTTGAAGCCGCCAAAATGCGGCTTCAGCCTTTATCTGCAGGGGTCTGAGCGTGGCAACGTCTTCACCATCCGGGTGAAACGCGACTTCGGCGGGATTTGAGCCGACACAAGCGCATCAGTTCTTTCGCCCGTCCCCACGCTTTCGGCGTCAGAAGAACAGCAGCTCCCGGCCGTGGAACATGAAGTTGCCGCCGACGACATACTGCATCGCCGTCGGCGAGAACCGGTCCTCTACCGTGACGTGAAGGTGCCCCGCCAGGACCGCCTTGAGCAGCGGCTCGGCCTTGAGCGCCGCGAGAAACGCCTGCGTCGTCGCGTCCTTCCGCTGGCGTTCGTAGTCGGCCGCGCGCCAGCCCCCCGCGACGTCCTCCCTGCGGAACTTCGGCCTCTCCCCGTTCCAGAAGTGCGCGTTCGCCCGCAGGATCCTCTCGGTGTAGAGCGGCACGTGCAGGCACAGCACGATGGGCAGGCCCTTCTTCACCTCCAGCGCAAAGCGCTCGACCTGGCGGCGCGTGACCGTGCCGTAGACGTCGTCCATCGTCACGAAGTTGACGCCGTTGACCACCGTGGACTGCAACGAGACGTCGAACGGGTAGGCCGCGGCAAGGAGCCCGCGCGACCGGTCCTTGAACCCCTCGGTCGGCGTCTCCTTGGGCTCGCTCAGCCACATGTCCGGCGAGAACTCGTGGTTCCCGAGGCATCCCGCCATGCCCGCGCCGAAATACTTCCTCACGCGCGCGAGGTTCGCGCGGCTCTGCCAGTCGATCAGGTCGCCCGTGTGGACGAGGCAGTCGCAGTGCTCCTTCGCCCAGGCGATCGAGTCGCGCAGCGCCTCCTCCTGCCGCCCGCCGAAGCAGAGCGTGCGCTGCCGGCAGAGCGCCTGCTTCTTCACGCCCTCGTCCGCGTCGGCCGCCGTCAGGTGCGTGTCGGAGATGTGCAGGACGGAGAACGGCCTCTCAAGGCCGATCTCCACCTCGCCGAACGCGATCGACAGCCGCTCCCAGCGTCCGCGCTGCGCGAATGCGGACAGGTCCTCCCTCACGTCCGCCGCCGGCAGGCTCGCCGTCGCCATCACGGCGCCCATGCCCAGCGACCCCCCGAAAAACTCTCTTCTCGTCATCTTGATTTTCCTTTCTTCTTGCGTGCGCTCTCCTGCGCACACGGCCATTCAGTCGATATCCCGCTGCCAGACGCCGCTGCCGCGCGTGTGGATGAAGAGCCGCCCCCGGTCAAGGACAAGGCGATGGTACTGTCCCGTCGGGACCTTCATGCCGTCCTTCAGCGCCATCCAGTGCGCGCCGCCGTCGCGCGAGACGCAAACGTCCTCGAAGTCCTTCGAGACGGAGGCGACCAGCCCGCGCCGATGGCGGTCGAACGCGAGCGCATAGCCGAGCCCCTCGCTGCCCGGCAGGAACCCCCTGAACGCCCGGCCGCCGTCCGCATACTCCACGATCCCGTTGGACGTGGCAATCAGGAAGCGTCCGGGAACGAACGGATCCGCCGCGCACGTGTACTCGCCGACCGAATACCGTTCGGACAGCTTCACCCAGGCATCCGCCGCGCGGTCGAGGCGATACATCTCGCCCGTGTGCCTGCCGCCCATCAGCGCGCTGCCGTCAGGCGAGAACACGATCTGCCCGGCCCAGCCCGCCGCGCCGCCGCCGTCGAACTCGTGGTTGCGGAAGAACGCCTTGACGGGCGTAATCCCCCGGCAGAACCACTCCCACGTGTCGCCGCCGTCGCGCGAGCGGTAGACGCCGCCCCTGCCTTTCTCGATCTCCCCACCCCGGCAGACGTACACGTCGTCCGTCACCGGATCGACGACAATGCCGAAGACGCCGCCGCCGTCCTTCAGCCAGCGGCTGGCCGCGAGGCCGTCATACCTGGAGTACCGCCATGTGCGGCCCGCGTCTTCGGAAATGGAGATCGCCCACGCCCCCTTGCCGCCGACGGCATAGGCACGGCCCGGACGCCTCTCGGACCAGGCGAAGTCCGTCATGTCGCCGGACCCGCCTTCGGCGGCCTGGAACGTCAGCCCGTCGTCGTTCGAGACCGCCGCCACCTGGTCGGCAAGGCCATAGAGGATGTTCCCGCCCGCATGCGGATCGCACGAGACCGTGAACGGCACGACCGGGCTGATCGTGTCGATGCGCGTCACCCAGTTTTCTCCGCCGTCGCGGGACTCCCAGATGTCGTACCAGTCCGTCGTCAGGATGTGCGCGGGATCCTTCGGGTCGATCGTGATCGAGCACGTCGAGCAGCGCGTCCTGAGCTCCAGGTTGTTGCGGCGCAGAAGGCCCTCGGAGGCGGGATTGCCCTGACGGAGGGACGCGACCGGGACGGCCCGCCAGGCGGCGTCGCCCGCCGCGCGGCGGTACGGGTTGCCGTCCCAGTCGCAAGCGAACAGGAAGTCCGGCCCCGCCGCAACCGCCAGGAACTTGCCGGGACGGCTGTACCAGAGGTTCGGGTCGGGCTTCTCCGGCGGGCGCGGCAGCCCCTGATGGTAGTCCTCCCACGTCCGCCCGCCGTCACTCGACCGGCGGATCTCGCTCCCGTGCCCGTCCTCGAAGATGCCGACGACCGCCGTCTCGCCTGGAATCTGAGCCATCTCCAGCGGGGCCTCCGCGCCAGACACGAGCCGCCACGTGAGGCCGTCGTCCTCCGACCGCCACAGGCCGCGCCTGCGCCCGGCGGGAAGCCCGCGCACCTTCGGCGCCGAGGCGTAGGCGCGCCCCGGCTGCGTCCGGTCGTAGAAGACGTCCGTGAACTCGTACCCGTCGCCGCCGCACGGGACCCAGGTCTCGCCGCCGTCGGACGAGCGGAAAATGCCGTCTCCCGCCGACGCGGCGAGCAGCCGCTTCGGGTTGCGGGGATGGCGCGCGAGCGCCTTCCCCGCATGCTTCGACGCCGAGCCCTCGCCGGCAAACTTCGCCTTGAGCGTCCGCCGGAAGCTGCGCCCGCCGTCCGTCGAGACGTAGGCGCCCGCCGGATTCCGGTCGATCCGCCAGCCCGCGACGATTACGAGGCGGTCAGGATCCGACGGGTCGACGAGAAGCCCCCGCACGTGGTCGGCGTTGGCCTCGCGCTGGGCGGCCGTGAAGCTGGCGTGGAGCGGGCGCCACGTGCGCCCCGCGTCGTCCGAGCGGTAGGGGCCGCCCACGTCGGCGTGGGCGTACCACACGTTCGGGTGCGACGGGGAGATCTCGACGCCCGTCATGTTGCCGCCGCCGGAGACCGGCAGAAGCCGCCACGCCGACGCCTCCGCCGGTCCGGCAAGCGCGCCGCACACGGCAAGGCTCAGGGCCAACCCAGCTGCCTTCCTCATTTCCATTTCGTTCCTTCCGTTGCCAGGCTATCGGATGATGACGACGGCGCCCGTGCGCGGCGCCGCGTACTGATGTCCGCCCGCGTCGAGAACGCCGACCGAGACGCGCAGGTCGTCAAGGCAGCCGGCGAAACCGGGCGAACCGAGGACGAGGCCCGCGCCCGGCCCGAAGTCGAACGCCGACGAGACCGTGCGCGTCGCGATGCGCACATGATCCCACCAGAGCGTGACGGACACGCCAGCCGCCCCCGTCTCGTGCGAGACCGCAAGATGGTGCCACGCCCCGTCGCCAAGGTCCACGGACGGAAACGCCTCCGCCCCCGCAACCGCAAACGTCCCGTCCGCCGCCAGCTGCCAGTAGGCCGCCGCGAGGTCTGTCCCCCGCGTGAAGGCGACGACGTTGTCCTGCGCCGTACCGCCCGTGCGCTTCACGAACGCCTCGAACGTCGCCGCCGGCTCGTCCAGCAGCCCGCGCCCTTCGTAGGCGACAGAGCCCCCGGTCAGCACCGCACCCTGCCGGCTCGCGTGGAGCGGCTGTCCGTCCGCCCGGCGGATCTCGCGCGAGACGCGTCCGCTCCGCTTCAGTTCCGCCCCTGTCTCGGACGGCGTGACAGCGGGCGCATACACGCCCTGCGCACACGAGTTCCAGCCGTCCTCAAACCGCACGTCCAGAAGCGCTTCCTCGTCCGTCAGCGGCGTGGCCGTCAGGAATTCCGTCACCTTGAGCGCGCGCTTGGTCAGACGCAGCTCGTCGAATCCACCCCGGGACAGGCTGCCCAGCAGCGTCTCCTGCGCCCCGCAACCGTAAAGGAGCTGGCCCGTCCGCGTCTGGCCGTCCTTGAGCGGATCCGCCACGTTCTCGAACCGATGGAAGAGCGCATGGTCAAGGTAGACCGAGAACGTCCGGGTCTCGGCATCGCAAACCGCCGCGAGATGATGCCACTCGCCGTCCGAAAGGCTTTCGGAACTGATGAATCCCGTGCCGGCGACGTTGCAGCCGAGCGCGTTGCCCCCTTCGTTCGTCAGGAAGATCTCCCACGAACCGGCGACCCTGAACAGGTACGCATACCACTTCGTCCGGCCGGCGAACTTGAAGAACGTCTCGGCCGTAAAGCTCCCCGTCGAGAAGTCAAAGCCCGGATCGTCGAACACGTAGCCGGCGCTCTTGCTGCCGTTGTCCTCCGTCCCGATGTCCAGGCGCAGCGCGTCCGCATTGGCGACCGTCTCGGCGCTTCGCGCCGTCGCGTGGAAGGCGCCCGGCACGTCTTCGGACGTCTTCTCGAGCGCCTGCGCCGCCCAGCGCGTACAGCCGAGCTCGGGGTTGAGCGCGGGACGCGCGGCGGTCGGGTCGGCTCCGTCGGCGAAGCTGAAATAGGCCTTCGTCTCCTCGAAAACAGGCCATCTCCTCGGCGCCAGAAACGCCGCGGGGGGCAGCGCCTTCTGCGTCAGGCGGATCTCGTCGTAGGCGACGCCCCTGACGCAGTGCCACGTGCCGTTGCCCCACGAACCGGCGCCGAGGTAAAGCGGATCGCTGGTCTTGAGTTCCGACAGGTCCTGCTCAAATGCCTTCGCCTTGACCAGCCGATGGTCGATGTAATAGCGCAGCGCGCGCGCGGCTTTTTCGTAGGTGACGGCATAATGGTGCCACGCGCCGTCCGCCAGTCCGCGAACGGAGGTCCCGTCGCAGGAAACCGACCCGTCGTCCTGCATCAGCATGTAGAACAGACTGTCCTGATGGCCGTTCTGATGGACAAGATAGGCGTCGAGGTCGTTGTCGTTCTTCCGCAGCAGACTCGCGTCCGCACACCGGAGGAAGAACTCCAGCGTGAAGTCGTCCGACAGGTAGGAGGTGTCGGCCATGACCATGCGCCCGCAGGACGCGAGCTCAAGGCAGCCCGAATTCTCCTGCCCCCCGGCGTCGAGGCACCCCGTCGGATAGACGGTCGCCAAGTCCCCCGTCGCGCCGACAGCCGGAGACGCCGTGCCGTCCATGCGGAGCACCAGCGCGGGCTTGCCGTCCCCATTGACGTCGTTCGTCGGCAGGCCGGCGTCGCACGAGGCATAGACCAGCGTCTCGCCGGAAGCCATCGCCGCAGATTTCCGCTGCCGTGCCTTCAGGCTTTCCACGAACGCAGGCGTCGTGACGAACTCCTCCGGCGCCAGCGCCCGTTTCGTCAGGCGCACCTCGTCGTAGGCGACGCCCTTCGACACCCGGTTGAAGTTGTACTCGCCGTTGCGACTGTAGTTGTTGATGCGGAAACAGTCGTAGCCCTCGACGTTCTCCGGCGGCGTGACCACGTAAGCCGCTTCGGAGACAAGCCGGTAGTCAAAATAGTAGCGGAACTTGCCGCGCGCCCTGTCCTGCACGACGGCCAGATGATGCCAGGCGCCGTCCTTGATCGAGGGCGCCGTGCCGAGCGGATCCCAGTCGGGCTTCTTGAGTGAGGGGACGCCTTTCCCGTCCGCATCGAACTGGATCATCCAGGCCTGGGGGTGGTAAACGACATAATTCCCTCCGAGATCGCCCGCCGTCGCGTCGGCGTCCAGGCGGATGAAGCACTCGAACGTGAAGTCGCCTGAGCAATAGTCTGAAGCCCCCTGCCATTCGACGGCAATGCCGCTCGCGCTGTAAAGGTAACCGCCGTTGGCGACGTCAACGCCGTTCACGCCATCCCGAATCTCCGCAGCCACCTTGCCGTCCGTCTGCAGATCATCGCCACCGCGATGCGTGCTGGTGAACTTGTCCGCCGCCGTCGCCGCGTTTTGGCCAAAGCCGTAGTTCGTGTCGCAGTCCACGTAGAGAACCGTATCCGCGTCCACGCGCAGGGAACCCTGCGCCGGCGAGAGGGCGCCGAGGAGCGCGGCAAAGCCGGAGGCCGCGCAAACCCATCGCCGCGCGCGGACGTCAGGAACGTGCACGCCTATGACGCGCGGGGGGGGGGGGGGGGGGGTAAAA
>CAKUGW010000122.1 GCA_934654805.1 uncultured Kiritimatiellota bacterium | reverse complement strand
CGGTCTCGACGGGGCGGCTCGCCTGGCATGCGACGGCGGACCTGCCGAACGCCTACCTCACGAACGTCGTCCTCGAAATCAAGATGCAGCCGTCGGGGACGACGGCGGTGACGGCGCCGTTCACGCTGGACACGCGGGGGACGCGTGCGACGTTCGACGCACTGGGTCCGTACCTCGCGGGCGGCGCGACCGCCGTCACGCAGACCGTCGCCGCGGCCTACGGCACGCTCCCGTCGGCGACGCGCGCGGGCTACAGGCTCGCCGGCTGGACGCTCGGCGTGACGAACGGCGCGCCGCAGGCGCGCGAAGGCGAGGCACCCCTCCGCCTCGGGCCGCACACGCTCTACGCGCGGTGGGAGACGGACTGGGGCGGCGAGGCCGCGTTCGCCTACGAGGCGATCGATGCGACGACGGCGCGGATCACAGGCCTGAAGGGGGCGGCGCCGGCGAACGGACGCTTCGGCCTGCCCGACCGGGTGGACGGCTACCTCGTCACGGAGATCGGCGCGAGCGCGTTCCAGAACGGGACGGACGACTTTGGCGCGGTCGCGCTCGGCGTCTTCTGCACGAACGTGGCGGACTACGCCTTCTGCGGCGCAAAGATGCTCACGGGCCTCGCGTTCGCCGCGCCGCGCCGTGCCGCCGCGCCGTCCGAGAGCGCGACGCTCGCGCTCGGCGACTACGCCTTCGCCTCGACGGGCCTGACGCGCGTCGTGATCCCCGCCTGTGTTGCACATCTGGGCGAGGGCGCGTTCGGCAGCTGCCGCGCGCTTGACGAGGTGTCGGTGCTGGGCACGCCGACGCTTGGCGCGGACAACGTCTTCCGCCGGGTCGGCATCGACACGCCAGACGGCAAGATGACGCTGCGGGCGGCTCCGGCCTGGATCTCGGCCAACGGGCTGGACGCGAAGGGCAACCTCGTGCCGGCGGCTCTGACGCCGGCGGTCGAGTCGGTCCGCGCGACGGCGATCTCCGGCGCGGGGCGGATGTGGACGTTGACGTTCGACGTCCGGCTCGCCGCAGGCGGCGACTGGGCGGCGTTCGACGCGCCCGCGCGCATGCGCCTTGAGTACGCGCCCGCGCCCTCCGGCGCATGGGCGGTTCTCGTCCCGGCGACCGTAGACGCGACATCGGCGGGCGTCGTGAAGCTGACGGTTGTCTTGCCGGAAGAGAAGCCGAGCGGCTTCTTCCGGGTGGTCCTTGGCGAGTGAAGAGGAGGGCGTTGAAATGAGAGTTCTGTGTGCTTTTGGTTTGGCGCTTGCGGCGACGACAGCGGCGCAGGCGGAAGGATGGCGCTTCTCGGCGGGCCCGGCATGGCGCTCGCGCGTGGAGGTAGAGACGTCGGGCTCGGTTTCCGCGCCGGCGTCCATCACGTCCGGCAGCCGGTCGACGGACTACTCCTACGACCTCTCGTCCCCCTCGGAAACGCCGGACGTCTCCCCCGGCGCAAGCCCGGGCGATACGCTCTGGTCGGTCGGGGCGACGCGCACGGAGACCGTCCGCGTCCCCGGCACCGGCCGTGCCGACTTCTCGGACGCGGACAGCCCGGACGCGCTGGGGTTCAACCTCGCCGCGTCATATGACTTCTTTTCCGGCGAGACGCTTTCCTTCGGGCTCGGGCTGCGCCTGGCCGCGTTCTTCGGCATGGAGGCGTCGTCGTCGCGCTTTCTCGACACCGGCTCGACGCGCACCGTCGTCACGTCCGGGCGGTCGCTCCTGGAGGCGCCGTTCCCGCCCACGCCCCCGACCGCGCCGCCGCCGCCCGCCGACCGCGACCGCCTGTTCATCCCCGGACGCGTCGATTCCGACTCGACCGTCCATGGTACGGGCAGCCGCCGCGTGCGCACGCGCTACCGGGCCGACCTCTGGCAGATCGACGTCGGGCCGAACGTGACGTGGCACGCCCTCTCCTGGCTCGACGCCTACGCGGGCGCGGAGGCGATCCTCAACCTCGTGGCGGCCGACTTCGACGCGAACGGCTCTTCGACCTCCCGGACGGACTGCCTCCTGGGCTTCGGCGGCCACGTCGGGCTGGAGGCGAAGCTCACGGACAATCTCGGCCTCTACGGCCAGGTCGGCTACGAGTGGGTGGACGCGAGCGACGCCTCCGCCGGCGGGCTGCGGGCGGAGGCCGACTTCTCGTCCCTCGTCGTGAGCGCGGGCGTCGTCTTTCGGTTCTGACGGTCCTGCAGACGGTCTTTGCGGTGGACTTTTCTGGCGCAGCCGGCTTCGTGGCCTCTTCGGACTGTCTGCTGCATCAACGTTTTGGTATAATGTGGGCATGAATTGCGGAGAAAAGAGAAAGTTCGTCTTCTTTGACCTGGACGGGACGCTCGCCGACACGGATCCCGACATTCGCGGGGCGTGGAAGGCGGCGCTCGCCGACCTCGGCCTGTCGTGTCCCGACTTCGACGCGAAGTTCGTCGCGGGGCCGCCGATCGACGAGATGACGCGGCTGCTCTTCCCCGACCGCTTCACGCCGGAGCTGGCTGACGCGATCCGCGACGGCTTCGCGCGGCACTACGACCGTGACGGCTTTCCGCAGACGTGCGAGTATCCGGGCGCGCTGGAGGCGGTGCGCCGCCTGAAGGACGCGGGCTGCACGGTCGCCATCGTCACGAACAAGCGATATGTCGGCGCGACGGCGATGGCGCGGCATTTCGGCTGGGATTGCGTCTTCGACGGCATCTTCGCGGGCGACATGACGCCGCCGAAGGTGCGCAAGCCTGAGCTGCTGAAGCGTGTCCTTGCCGCCTACGGGGCCACCCCGGCGGACTGCGCGCTCGTCGGCGACACGGCGAACGACTTCGAGGCGGCGGCGGCGAACGGCGTCCGCTCGGTCGGCGTCGCGTGGGGCTATGGACGCCCGGAAGAGCTGGCGCAGGCGGATGCGGTCTGCCGCACGCCCGGCGACCTCGTCCGCGTCGTGCGCGCGGGCCTGTGAAGGGGGCCGGATCATGTGGTGTGGATGGCTGCTTTCCGTGACGCTGACCGCCCAGCCGACGGTCAGCCCCGACGTGCTGGAGCCGAGCGTGCAGAACGAGGTCGACCACGCGCGGGCGCGCGCGGCCGCGTCCGCGACGAACGCCTGGACGGCGGCGATGGCGGATTTCGCGCGGCAGTACGAGACGAACGGCCTGACGGCGACGGACGCGGCGATCCGCCTCGTCTCGGCGCAGCGTCCCGACGGGCGCTGGCTCGCCGGGACGAACGACGTCACGGCGGCGGCCGTCCGGCTCCTCGGCCGCCTTTCGGGGGAGACGCCATGACGAGCCGCGAGATCCTCTATCTGCACGGCTTCGCCTCGTCCGGCGCGAGCGGCACGGTCGAGATCCTGCGCCGCGAGTTCCTCGGCACGGGGGCGCATGACCGCGTGAAGGTCGTCGCGCCCGACATCCCGGTCGATCCGGCGGAGGCCCTGCCGATGCTGAAGGCGCTCGTCGCGAAGGACCAGCCCGCGCTCATCGTCGGCACGTCGATGGGCGCGATGTACGCCCAGCAGTTCCACGGCTTCGAGCGCATCTGCGTGAACCCGTGCTTCACGCTCTCGAAGAAGTACGACATCCTGCACGTCGGCAGGCACAAGTGGCTCAACCGGCGGCAGGACGGTGCGATGGAGTTCCACGTGACGAAGGACACCGTGCGCCACTTCGAGGAGATGGAGGCGCGGCAGTTCGACGGCGTCGACGAGGTCGACCGGCTCTTCTGCCACGGGCTTTTCGGCGACGAGGACGCGATCTGCCTGCCGGAGCGCGCGACGTTCGAGCGGCACTACCCCGGCTGCTCGCGGCTTTTCCACGGCGGGCACCGCCTCAACGCGGAGCTTGTCCACCACGTGCTGATTCCCGCGATTCGCGAACTGGGCGTCTTCTGACGCCGCCGTCCTCGCCGTGCGCGGCGTTCGGACGGCGGTCGCGGGGCGATGCGCCCTGCCGACGGGGGCGGACGCGGTTGGGAGCGCGGAGAAAGTCCGTGGCGCGTCAGAAATCGAGATAAGGATGCTTTCCGATGTGCGGTGAATTTTTGGTATAATAACCCGCAAATGAGAAACTATCTTGCAATTGACATCGGCGCGTCTTCGGGACGGCACATCCTCGGCAGGGTCGAGAACGGGAAGATCGCCCTTGAGGAGGTCTACCGCTTCGACAACGCGCAGGTCGTGCGCAACGGCCACGACTGCTGGGACATCGAGCGGCTTGTCGCGTCCGTCAAGGCCGGCATCGACGCGGCGCTCGCGAAGGGGCCGGTCGAGTCGATCGGCCTCGACACGTGGGGCGTCGACTTCGTCCTGCTGGACGAGCGGGGGCAGATCGTGGGCGACACGGTCGCCTACCGCGACGCGCGCACGCAGGGCGCGGCCGAGGAGATCGAGGCCGAAGTCATCTCCTTCGCCGACCTCTACCGGCGCGTCGGGCTCCAGAAGGCCCCGTACAACACGATCTACCAGCTCTGGGCGCTGAAGAAGGAGCATCCGGAGCAGCTGGCGCAGGCCGCGCACTTCCTGACCGTGCCGGAGTACATCAACTACGCGCTCACGGGGAAGATCGTCCACGAGTACACCGACTCCTCGACGACGGCGCTGCTCGACGCGGCGAAGAAGGACTGGGACTTCGACCTCATCGCGCGGCTCGGCCTGCCGACGCGGCTCTTCGGCAAGCTGGAGATGCCGGGCGCGACGGTCGGCGCCTACAGGGGCGTCAAGGTCGTCCTGCCGGCGATGCACGACACGGGCTCGGCGTATCTCGCCGTCCCGGCGCGCGACGACAGGGCCGTCTACCTGTCGAGCGGCACGTGGTCGCTGCTCGGCGTCGAGAACGCCGCGCCGATCACGACGAAGGCCGCGCGCGAGGCGAACTTCACGAACGAGGGCGGCGCGTGGGGTCGCTACCGCTTCCTCAAGAACATCATGGGGCTCTGGATGATCCAGTCCATCCGCCGCGAGCTGAACGGCGTGAGCTACGTCGAGGGCAAGGAGCGTGACGAGACGATCGAGGCCCTGAAGGCCCTGTCCGACTACGAGAAGGGGAGGAAGTACTCCTTCGCCGACCTGGAGATGAGCGCGCGCGGGGCGAGCGACTACCGCCTCACGATCGACGTCAACGACGCGCGGTTCCTCAACCCGAAGTCGATGGTCGGCGAAGTGCTCGCGGCGGCTGCGGCGGAGGGGACGCCCCCGGCGACGGTGGGCGAGCTCATGCAGTGCGTCTACCGGTCGCTCGCCGAGTGCTATGCGGACGCGATCCGCAACCTCTCCGAGATCACGGGCGTGACGTACACGTCGGTCAACATCGTCGGCGGCGGCTCGAAGGACCTCTACCTCAACGCGCTCACGGCCGAGGCGACGGGGCTGGAGGTCTTCGCGGGCCCGACGGAGGGCACGGCCATCGGCAACCTCATCGTGCAGATGATCGCCGCCGGGGAGTTCGACGGCCTCGCCGCTGCCCGCGCCGCCATCGTGCGATAGGTCCAAGGCAGAAGCGGGCATCCGATGAAAAGGCTGAACGTCATCGCCGCCGGGCTCGGCTGGAATCTCCTGGCGCGCAACGGGCTGACCGGGATGGCGGGCCTGAAGTTCGCGCCGCGGCCGAGCGTCTTCCCGGCCGTCACGTGCGTCGCGCAGGCGACGCTGCGGACGGGCCTGTCGCCCGCCGAACACGGCATGGTCTCGAACGCCTACTGGTCGGAGACGCTGCGGAAGCCGCTCTTCTGGGAGCAGAGCGCACGGCTCGTGAAGGGGCGGCGCGTCTGGGCCGACCGCCGCGCGGCGGGCGAGCGGTTCGGCATGTTCTTCTTCCAGCAGTCGCTCGGCGAAGACCTCGACCTCATCCTCTCGCCCGCGCCGATCCACAGGCACGGCGGCGGCATGGTCATGAGCTGCTACACGCAGCCGACGGGGCTCGCGGACGTCCTGCGCAAGCGCTGCGGGGCGTTCCCCCTCTGGCGCTACTGGGGGCCGCTCGCCTCGCCGAAGGTCGGGCGGACGTGCATCTCCTACTTCGAGGAGATGACGAACGTGCAGGACGTGGACGAGGCGTACCTCTACCTGCCGACGCTCGACTACGCCGCGCAGAAGTGCGGCCCCGACTCGCCGGCGGCGAAAGCCGCGCTGCGGGAGCTCCGCCGCCAGCTCGAGCGCCTGGCGGACATCTGCCAGCGGCGCGGCTGCGACCTGAAGGTGTCGGGCGACTACGAGATCACGGACGTCACGGACGCGCCCGTTCAGCCGAACGTGACGCTGCGCCGCGAAGGCTTCTTCAGGACGCGGACGGTCGGCGGGCTCTCCTATCCCGACTTCTACCAGTCGACGGCGTTCGCGCTCTGCGACCACGCGTTCTGCCTCGTCTACGGCTCGGCGCGCGAACGGGCGGCGAAGGCCCTGCTCGCGACGGGCGGCTACGACGTGCCGGGCGACGGGCTGCTGCGCGCGACGAACGACGCGGTGCTCCTCCTCGCGAAGCCGGGGCGCTGGTGCGGCTACGAGTGGTGGACGGATCGCCGCGAGGCGCCGGACTTCGCGAGCCACGTCGACATCCACAACAAGCCCGGCTTCGATCCGAAGGAGCTCTTCTTCTTCACGCGCGGCGTCGTGAAGGGCACGCATGGCCGGGCGTGTGCCGTCGCGGCCTCGGCCTGACGAATGGGGCGTTTCGCGCGGCAACGGCATGGACATTCCCGAATACGACCTGCACGAGCGCGGCATGAAGGCGGATGACGCGCTGGCGAGATTCGCGCGGATCGTCTCGCGTGCGCGCGGCGGCGGGCCGAAGCTCTTTGCCGTCGTGACGGGCTATGGGTCGAGCGGCGGCACGAGCCGCATCAAGTCCGCCATCCTCGCCGTCTGCCGAACCTATCGGCGGCAGAACCACATTCGGGGCTTCCTCGATGGCGAATACGCGGGCGACATCTTCTCCGAGCAGTTCCTCTCGTTCCCCGATGCCGCGTCGATTCCCGCGCGCTATCACCGTTCGCCCAATCCGGGCGTTGTCTTTGTCCGGGTGTGAGGGCGATTTGGTATAATGTGCGGCCACATGGCGAAGGGCATCACAGAATCGACGGTCGAGGAGATCAAGGCGCGGACTGACCTCTCGGATCTCATCGCCTCGTACGGCATCGCCGTCAGGGTCGCGGGCACGTCCAAGAAGGCGTGCTGCCCCTTCCACCACGAGAAGACGCCGAGCTTCAACATCAACGACGCGAAGGGCTACTACCACTGCTTCGGCTGCGGCGAGAGCGGGGACGCGATCAAGTTCGTCGAGAAGATGGACGGCCTTACGTTCGTCGAGGCGGTGAAGAAGCTCGCCGACCGGTGCGGCGTCAAGATCGAGGAGGCGGAAGACCCGACCGCCGGGCGGCGCAGGCGGCTCTATGCGCTCTTGGCGGAGCTGACGCAGTTCTACCACCGCTGCCTCCTGAAGACGAAGGAGGCCGCGCGGGCGCGCGCCTACCTGGCGGAACGCGAGCTCGGCCCCGAAATCCAGGAGGCCTACCAGATCGGCTATGCGCCGGCCGGCGTCGCGCACATCCTCACGTGGGCGGAAAAGTACAGGTACACGCCGGAGGAACTGGAGGCGGCGGGCGTCATCAAGCGCGGCAGCCGTCCCGGCGACCTCGGCTACCACCGCTTCGGCGGGCGGCTCATGTTCGCGATCCGCGACAGGCAGGGGCGGGTCGTCGGCTATTCCGGGCGGCAGCTCGTCGCGTCGAAGAACTCCGGCAAGTACGTGAACTCGCCCGAGACGCCCGTCTTCAGCAAGAAGCGCATCCTCTACGGCTTCGACAAGGCCATGCGCGCGATCGCGCAGGACAAGAAGAGCCACGAGGTCATCGTCTGCGAAGGGCAGATCGACTGCATCCGCCTGCAGACGCGCGGCTTCCCGAACGCCGTCGCGGGGCAGGGCACGGCGTTCACCGAAGAGCACGTGGCGATGCTGCGCAAGGTCGCCGACCTCGTGACGCTCGTCTACGACGACGACGGCGCGGGGCACGCGGCGACGGTGAAGTCCGCGCGGCTCTGCCTCGCGGCGGAGCTGCCCGTGCGCGTCGTCTCGCTGCCGGGCGGGGACGATCCCGACTCGTTCCTGCGGACGCATCCGGCGGAGGAGTTCCGGCGGCTGCTCGACGACGCCGAGTCGATCATGTCCTTCCAGGTGCGGGCCGAGCGCGCGAAGGAGCGCGATCCCGGCTCGGTCGATGCGGTCGCGCGCATCACGCGCGAGATCCTGGCGACGATCGCCACGTGCCCGAACGAGGTGCTGAAGGCCGCGATGACGGGCGAGGCGGCAAAGCTCCTGGGGCTGCCGACGGCGGCGCTCGCCGACGAGCTCGGCAAGGTCCAGGCGAAGCCGAAGCGCATGCCGCGCGCCGCGCCGGCGCCGGGCGACGGTTTCGCCGACGCGGACGACTTCGACGGCGAGGCGCCCGACGGCGCCGGGCGCGCCGACGCCCTGGCGCCGGCAGAAGACGGCGGCACGGCGGACGCGCCGCTGCCGGGACAGGATGCGGCGACGGCCCTGCCGCCGCCCCCGAAGGAACGCGCGCTCTGCTCGTTCCTGCTCGCGCACGAGTATGACCGCACGCTGGACGGGATGCTGGGCGAGTTCCTGCCGCCGTCCGTCTTCACGCACGACTTCACGGTGCGTTTCGTCGAGACGTGGCGACAGGAGTGCGCGAAGGGCGAAGACCTCTTCGCGGCGTTTGAGGCCGCGCTGCCCGCGCAGGCGCGCACGTGGTTCGGCGCGATCTGGCTTGCGTCCGACCGGTCGCAGGCGAGCGCGCTCTCGGCGACGGACATCCTGCAGGACTTCGTGCGCGCGCTGTGGATCGAGTCGCTGAAGCGCCGGCGCGGCGCGCTGCCCGCCGTCGGGGACGCGGCAGCGGAAACGGAGCGGATGCGGCTGTCGCTGGACGTGAAGCGTCTCGCGTCCGTCCGGTGGCACACCGTCAAGGAACTGGTTCGGGGATATGCGGACTGCCTGGCGTGCAGGGGCAAGTGACTACGGGCGGTGAGTTATCGACATTTTTCTGCAATGGGACCCCATCGCGGCGATAGCAGGGACAGAAAGGAGACTGCATGCGGTCAAGCAC
>CAKUGW010000121.1 GCA_934654805.1 uncultured Kiritimatiellota bacterium | reverse complement strand
GTCAGTATGCCATTATCCTTACTGAGTAGATTCCTTTCATTCTACAAGTTCAGCCAAGCTTGCTTGGCGCACCATCGTCTGCTCCTAACTTCGTTTTCGTGTGCTGTCCGCACATTGTTTTCACGTCCGCGACCTGTCGACGACATCCGTCAACTCTTGAACTCAACGACGGATAGTATACCAAAAATTTTTGGCAATAGAACCAAAAATTCGTAAAAATTTTACGTCAATGAAACGAAGACAGGGAGCCTGTCCCTCATGTTCCTAGTTCCTTTTTTGTCAGTCGCCCAGCCGCACAGCATTCATGCCGCCCGTCAGAGGCATCTTCACGCCGCGCCAGGCGAAGTCGCCCGGCAGGCCGTCCGGCAGCGTGACCGTGCCGGAGACCTTTCCCGCGCCGAAGCGGAGGTCCAGCTTGACGGCCCCGCGCGGCGTCGGCGTCGAGGAGCGGATGAACTTCAGGTGCCCCGGCTGCGGCGCGACCAGAACCTTCGCGTATCCCGGCGCCGCGCTCCGCACGCCCGCGACGCCCGTGTGCAGGTGCCAGAGCGGATGCGAGCCCCAGCCGTGGCAGTCGCTGCGCGAGGTCGTCCCGGGCGTCTCCAGGACCGTCGCGAGATTCCAGTCGAGGCAGTCCTTCCAGAACCCGAGGTTGCCGAAGAAGAGGTCCGCGCGCCCGAACTTGAAGTAGGTCGAGTAGAGGTAGTGCTTGTAGTAGATCGTCCCGCGCGCGAGGTCGTCCGCCGTCGTCAGCGCCGCGAAGCACCGCGCGGCCTCCTCGCCCGTCACGACGTCCGCGAGGAGCGCGAGGCACTGCGCGTGCTCGCTGAACTTCGACTGCGCGACGTCCGAGGCGAAGAGGCTCCGCGCGGGGCACCAGAACGCCTTTCGGATCGCCGCCGCGAGACGCCGCTCCTTCGCGCGCCAGTAGGCCGCGAGCTCCCGTTCGCCGACGGCTTCCTCGGCGAGAACCGCCGAACGGATCGCGTGCAGGTACTGGAGGTTGATCTCGCCGTTCGGACGCGCCCCGTTCCCGTCCGGCGGCACGCCGCCCTCCTTGCTCTGCGCGTACCATTCGGGCACCCAGTCGACGAAGTTCCAGCCCGGCGTCCGGCCGAGGAGGCCGTCCGCGCGCTCGTACGTCGCGAGGCCCATGAGCGTGTGGTTGAGGCCCGGCAACCGCGCCTTCAGCCAGTCGGCGTTCGCGTGCTGCCAGGCGTAGTCGCCGAGCATCATCGCCGCGCACGTGGTGAAGCCGAGCGCGTCCTGCGTGCCGCGCGTCGGGCAGTTCATCGGGATGAGCCCGTTCTCGCGGCGGTCGGCGTCGAAGAGCGTGATCGCGTTGCGCACGAGGCGGTCTTCCGTGTCGAAGAGGCCCGCGACGAGATACTGCACGCGGCTGTCGCCCGGATACATCTGCTGCTCGTAGTAGGGGCAGTCGAAGAACATCTCGTGCATGCACATCTGCAGCGCCCGCGCGCACAGGGGCTGCATCCGCATGACCAGCGGGTCGTCACACGCGAACGTCGCCGCCAGCTCGACGGGGTAGCGCGTCTCGGCAATCGCCACGCGGTCGAGCGTCAGCGGCGCGTCCGCCGTCGTGATCGTCAGCCGGCACCACTTGCCGCACCGCCACCACGGCGTCGTGAAGCGCGCCGCCGCGCGCCCGTCGCAGCGGAAGACGTCGCCGAAGGGGCGGAGCATGTCCAGCCCCTCGCACGCCGCGCGGTCGCCCTTCTTCCCGTCCGGCCCCGTCAGGCACTCGGCCCAGTCCCAGCGGATCTCCGCGCCCGCGCCGCCGGACACGTCCAGTTCCGGATAGGCGCAGTAGTAGTTCTCGAGATCCCAGAAGACGACGGCCCGGCTGCGGGCGGGAATGACCGTCCCCGCCTTCAGCACGTCCGGCCCGCGCCGGATGCGCCCCGGCACCTTCGTCTCGTGCAGCTGGTCGCGCAGGGGCGAGGGGAAGAGCATCCAGCCCGGCGCCAAGAGACCGGCGAAGTAGGTGACGGGGCCGCGCACGACGGACGCCCGCCGCCCCTCCAATCGCCAATCCGTGAAATCCGTGGACGCCACCCCCTCAATCCGTGCGAATCCGTGTTAATCCGTGGACACATTCGCCGGTTCGCGGCAACCGAGAATTTTCCGCATATATTCTCATCTCAAAATAACTTAACAAAACAGACTGTTTCTGCGCGTTTTGTCATCTCAACATGGGGACAGACCTCGCAACCCCACCACTTTCCCCCCCCCCCCCCAATGGGGTCAGACACTTTTTGTCCCCCTATCGATATTTGCGCAAAACATTCTGCTGTCTTACGTTTTCAAGCACAAGACATGGGGACAGGCCCTTCAAAACGGGGGCCTGTCCCCATGTTTCCCAGGAAACTTCAGCTCAAAGCGGTAGGCGACACCGTCATCGCGCGCCACCAATGCAAGTGCCAGTTGCCAAAGTCCGCCCGGCATCCGTTCGCCGCGAGGTCGATGGACGCCTTCTTGTAGACCGGCGTCGTCAGCGTGCCCGCCGATGCGCGCGCGACGACCGACAGGGGGCGGGCGTCACGGGACGCCAGCTCACGTCCGCCGACGCGCAGGTTCACGGGTGTTGGCGCGACCAGAACCGCCTGATCGCGCCGCACCTCGTAGCGCAGGGGGGGCGGAATACAGGCGGATTTCATTGCGCCCGTCGGGCGAGACGGCTGAGGCAACCGTCGCCGCCGGGTCGACGGCCTCCGCCAGCAGCGTACACGACAGCAGGGCCGCCGACGCGCCGCCGAGCATCAGACGAATCCCGTTTCCTCTCATCATGACGATTCTCCTAGCGCAGAATCACCGCAAAGCCGCCCGCCACGAGTTCGAGCGCGTCGCCGCGTCCCATCAGGCGGCGGTTGACCCGCACGCCGTTCAGGAACACCGTCCAGCCCGAAAGGTCTTCGCCCAACACGCTGTCGACGAACGCGAGCGGCAACATGCCCTTCGGCACCTTCTTGCCGGTCACGCCCGTCACGTGGAGCGTCCCCACGGTCGCCAGCCGAACGCCCTTCAGCGTGCCGACGCCCGACGACAACCAGTCGACCGTCAGGCAGGAAATCTCCTGTTTCCCCGCGACGCGCACGCAGTCGAGCGTCGCGCCGGCATCGACCTGCACGTTCGCGCCCGTCGGCAGTCCCGCCGTCGGCATGTCCGCGAGCACCGGGTAGGGTGCAGTCCGATACCAGCGATTGCCGTTGGCGGCCTTCTGCCCGACTTGCTCGTCCAGGACTTCCCATGTGCCGTCTTCGCCCGACGGGCTCGACTCCACCGTCCACGCGCCCGGGAACTTCCGTGTCGGATCGTCCCACTGCGACTTCACGTTATAGCCCGCGACAACCTTGCCGCCCAATGCGGGAATGCGATAGGTCGCGACTAGCCAGGTGCTGGGATCGGAAATCACGGACGCAAAGTTGAACGAGCAGCTGCAAATAGTCGAGTCGGAAAACATGGCCTTCTGAGGCGGCATTTGCGCATCGCTGCCGTGCTTCACTTCATTATAGTCTCCCTCCATGAAATCATCTGAAGAGAACATGATTTGCTTGGGCCCCAGCGCCGTTGCCGAGGCAACGTCAACCTTCGCGTAGAACAGTCCGTCCGACCAAGCGAAGGAACCGTCCATGATGCCGCCGTCGCAGTAAGCCCCGTCGGCGTCAAACAGGCGGAACGGCCCCACGTTCAGGTTCACGCCGGCCACGGCCGTTTCCTTGATCGTCACGCGCCAGAACTCGTTCGTCGTGCCGCGTGCGGCAAGCGCAAGGACGCCTCCGCGCACATGGACATCCTTCAGTTCCGTCTGGCCGGGTTCGACGAAGACCGTTGTTCCGGCGCCTGTCTTCTCAATTGACGAGCCCGCCGGAATCTGTCCGCCGTCCACGAACGTGCGCGCGGTCGTGGCGTCCTCGGCAAACGCCAGCCGTCCGCCGTTCAAGACGTCAATCGACGCGGACGGATCCAAGGCGAGCGCATTCGCGCGGACGGTCACGCCGTCAATCACCACCTTCGCGTTCGCCGCGACCGTCAAAGCCGACAGGTTGACAACAAGGCCGTCCGACGGCGCGAAGCGAACCGTTCCGCCCGTGACCGTGAGCGCGGCAAGCGTCGGCGTATTCGTGATCGTCAGCGTCCCCGTGCCGACTTTCTCGACATTGACCTGCCCAAGGACGAGGGGCGCGTTCAGCGTGCCATCGGGACGCGCCGAGCCGAACGTCAGCGTCGCCGCCGTCGCCGCGCTGTTGGAGACGACCGAAGGCGCAACGACCGTCAGCCCGTTGACGGCCTGTGCCGTGCCAGCGAGGTCGAGCCAGTTGTCCGGCCGACCGCCGTCCAGCACCACGTCCCCACCGTTTTCCAAGCAGGGCAGAACGTTCGCGGACGCGCAGACGAGGCACATGGCGGCGGAGAGGCGCAAATCGCCCGTATGCCCCCAGACGAAGCCCTGATCCGTCAACCGCCAGCCGTAATGACCCTGACCCTCCGTCCAGGTCTTGCCGGTGACGACGACATCGCCCGCGCCCGCCGTCTTCACAAGGCCCTCTGTCGGCTCACAAACAGCGCCATACTGGTAACGCAACGAAATCGGCTTCGCGTTCTCGCTTTCAAGGACGAGCGCCTTGCCGCCTGTTGACGCGAACTGTTTCGCCCCGCCCCAGCCGTTGGCATCCGAGAGGCTGCCGCCGTTGAAGCGGATGCGGGCATCGCAAGACGAACTGAGGTTCTGGATCTTGGCTTTGGCACCGCTCTGAACCAGCGCACCGTTCTCGTCGAGATGGAGGATGTCCAACGTCCCCGATGCGGCCGTCGCATTCTCCGGGACGGTGATGACGCCACAGAAGAGATGAGCACTGTCGCCTGAATAGGAGTTCTCGTTCGCGGTGTCAATGTCCCCCTTGCGCTTGCCGCCCAGCGTCACGAGCCCTGCGCCGTTGAGTCCGCCAATTGTCACGGACGCCTGACCGAGAATCTGCCCGTAGTCGCCGACCGTCACCGAGGCGTTGTCGCCTTCCGCACGGCCGACATTCAGCGCAGTCGCGACCGACAGCTGGACGGTTGCGTCTTTCGTGCCGCCGCGCACCGACAGCGAGCCGTGCACATCGACCGTTGCGTTCGCCTGCGAGGCCGTGACGTTCGCCGTCTCCGATGCGGCGACCGTTAGGCCATCCGTCGCCGCGCCGGCCGTCAGGCACAGGCCAAGCGCGCAAGCGCTCGCCAGGCGAACTCTTCCTCTCATTCTGTCTGTGTACCGATTTGTCTTTTTCTTGCTCATGGATTTCTCCCTTTTGAGGTTTTGCTTTCGTTACGCAAAGCATACCTGTCGCCGACGTGTCCGCCGACGCTCAGAACCAGATCGAGAAGGCGTCCGCCTCCTCGCCGCGCGGGTCATCGCCCGCGCTCTGGAAGTCGCAGACCTTCACGCGCACGGGCGCCTCGCCCGGCACGGCGAACGTCGCCGTCCATGCGCCCCACACGCCCCAGGATTCCGCCTTGGCCTTTCCGCACGGATCCAGTGCAACGGATGCGCCCTTCAGGTTCACCGTCCGGTCGGAGAAGATTTCCGCCTCCGTGTCGCCGACGCGCTTCGCCTTGGCGAGCAGCAGCGGGCCGCGCCAGAGCGTCGCGGCAGCCGTCTTGAGGTAGCGGCGGCGCACGTCCCACCCCTTCTTGCCGTCCCAGCCGTCGGTGTAGCGCGTCTCGGCCCACCAGGCGAGGCGATCCTCGCCCGTCGGGCGCTCCGGCGGCAGGTCGCGCTCGACCAGCCGCGCCGGCATCGCGAACGTGAGGCGGTACGCCTTCCCGTCGTCCGACAGCGGCTCGACGTCCATCTGCCGACACCAGCCCGGCTTGCGGAACGCGACGGGTGCCTTCTCCGAGAGCATCACTGTCACGACGTTCCCGACCGGATAGTCGCCGGTGATCTCGAAGCGGACGCCGTCCAGCGTCACGGTCGCGTCCGGGTAGAGGTTCACGTGGAACGTCCCCGCGCGGTCGCGCGTGACCGTCCCCTCGGCCACGTCCATCCACGTGCGCGCCATGTTGTTGACGCAGCAGTGGTTGTAGGCGAAGCCGCACTGGTACTGGTTCTCGTGGCGGCACTGTCCGCGCACGAAGAACGCGCCATAGTCGCCGCGCCGGAAGACGCCCGGCAGGAAATTGTTGAGGTAGGCCGTCTCGACGCTGTCCATGTAGCGGCCGTCGCCGGTGATCTCGAAGAGGTCGAGGTTCAGCCGGATCCAGTGAATCGCGTCGCAGACCTCGGAGAGCGCATTCAGGCGCTTCGCCGCGTGGATGAACTTGTCGCCGTAGCCGACGCCGCCGAAGGGATTCGCCTCGCTCGCCGCGAGGTTGTCACGGATCGCCGCGACCGTCTCCAGGCAGCGCGTGTCCCCCGTGGCGCGGCGGTACTCGAGAAGCCCGTCCAGGCAGCTCATCAGCTCGTAGCACTTGGCCCAGTCCCACGGCTTCGGATACCAGTCGGTGAGCGCCTTTCCGTTCGCCGCGTTGCGGAAGAAGTTCGGGCTCGCGCCGTCCTCGCGATCCCAGTCCGGCAGCATTTCCGCCGCGTAGTCGAGATACTTGCGGTCGCCCGTCTCCGCATGGAGAAGGAGGAGCGGCTTCAGGACGGACATCGACGGCAGCCCGTTCATGCCGAGCGTGCCCGTGTCGTGCAGACGCAGCCCGCGCCGGCGCAGCATGCCGATCCACTGGTCCATCTGGCGAACGGCCGAATCGAGGATCGACTTGTCGCCCGTTGCCTTGTACGCCGCCAGCATGCCCCAGATCGCGTACTTGCGGTTCCAGAGGTTCCAGACTGGATACCAGCCGTAGAGTTTCATCGTCCACGCAGGATCGGTGATCGAAACAAGCTCCTTGTCGCGATACGAGCCAAGGTAGCCGTCCGCGTCCTGGAGCGCCATCAGGCGGTGGCATTCCTCCCGCACGAACGCGAGAAGCGCGGGGTCCTGCTGGTAGTCGGCGACGCGCGCGGTACTCAGCATGAGCTTGCCCCAGAACTCGCCGCGCCAGAGGCCGCCGTAGCCGAGGATGTCGTCGTCTCGCGTCTCGAACGCGCGGCGCGCCTCGCCGAAGATCTCCTTCTGCGCAAACGGGCTCTGCATGCGCGCGCGGGCGAACGCCGCCAGCTTAGCGCCCGGCACGGAGCCGAGCCGCACGTCGCGCAGACGCGGCGTGCGCATCGCGTCGCCGGACGCCGCCACGCTCGTCAGCGACGCCATCAAACCGATGGCCGCCCAGCGAATGGTTTTCATTTTCATGGATCTGTTCCTTTCGTTGTGTCGAATGTGCATGAGACTCATTTTCCTTATAATCTGTTTGGGGTAAAAGTTTTTCTTCACTCCGCAAGCACCGGTGCGGACTTGGTTTGGACGGACTTCTTGCGGAACAGCAACGCACCGGGGCAGTCGTCTTTCGGGTCGAGCCCCGCACCTGCGTACATCATGTTCCGCCACTCCACCTCGCCACAGCCGTCGTAGACCGTGCAGTCCGGCGTCGTCTTCACGAAGCTCCCGTCCGCGACCAGCAAGCGCCCGCGCGGATGCCGGATAATCGTCGTCGAACCGAGCTTGAAGTGCGGATTGTTGAAGTAGGAGCAGCCGAGGAGGCGCGTCTCCCAGCCGCTCACGAGATAGCCGGTCTCGCCCGTGTCCGCATAGCAATCGCGCAAGATGGCGACATCGCTGTCGATCTTGAAGTTGATGGAGTCCTTCAGCATTTCGGGCAGCTCGCCCGGCTTCGGCGGCGGCACAAGACCGCCCCACACGTGGCAGCGCGTCAGGCGGTTCGAGCCACCTTTCAGCAGGTTGAAGCCAATCGTGTAGTCGACGACAATGCAGTCCGTGTAATGGCTGTCACCCCCGTTCACGAGAAAGCCGGAGTTTCCGGCGAGGCCCGGCTTCACGCATTTGCAGTAGACGTTCTCGGCCATCGTCTCGCAGCCACCGTCCACCCGAAGGCCGTAAGCCCGGCCGTTCAGGAAGGTGCAGTCGCGGAGCGTGAAATGCGTGAAGTTGCGCACGTTCACGCACGAGGCGAGCCCGTTACCGTCCACGACGCCACCTCGGAAGAAGACGTTGTAGTCGTGCGGACGCGCCGCGCCGACCAGACGTCCGTCAATCCGCAGCACACACGGCATCGGACGCGTCGCGCGCAAGATCGCGTTCTTGTTCAGGTCGAGCGAACAGCGGTTCAGGATGTAAATGGGAGAGGCAATCAGGTATTCGCCGCGCGGCACCGTGAGAACGCCGGCGGGCGTCGCCGCGACAGCCCGACGAAAGCGCGCCGTGTCGTCCGTCTCGCCCGCGAGGCGCGGGAACTCATCAAGCGAATGATCCTTCCCGTCCCCCAATGCCCCAGACGACAGCCGGACGAGTTTGACGGACGCCACCTCGAAACCGTGTGGCTTGTCGAGCGAACCTCGGCAGAGCCAGGCGCCGTAGCAGAAGCGGATCGAGCACAGCCGCTTCGGGTCGGGGCGGTCGCCGTCCTGGACGGACGGCAGGTTGCCCCAATGGCTGAAATACTTCAGCTCGGCGAGCGGCAGAATCACGTCGTTCCAGTCGGGACCGATGGGCAGCGACGAGCAGCCCCACACCTTGCGGTCGCTTTGGTGAAAGGTGATCTCCACGGCGTCCGTCTGCGGATCCGTCGCACGGATGCGGATCTTGAGCGCACCGTCGAGGCCGAACGCCGACATGCCCGCGAAGCGTGCCGCGCCCACGGCGAAATCAAGCGAACGCACGCGCGGAGCCTTCCCGGCAAATTCATTCGCCGCGACGGAGAGGCCCGTCGGCACCTTCACAGGGAACGGGATGAGTTCGTGCGACTCCTCCGCCCCACCGACGGCTCCTGCAAGCAACGACAGGAAAAGCGTGACCATCAGACACCAGGCTTCAAGGCAAAACGAACGCATGAGTTTATCCTTTTTCATTCGTATGGCTTAAAGTATACCACCAAATTCTGAAAAATTCCGCCCGAACGGCAAAAAGCCGTATATGCCGCTTCCAGAGGTAAAGTTGATTTCGTTGATGGTTTACCCCCTGTAAAGATTGGCTGTTGTTGAAGGATGGAG
>CAKUGW010000120.1 GCA_934654805.1 uncultured Kiritimatiellota bacterium | reverse complement strand
AAGATTTCTTAAGGTTCAGGGGGCGGCGCCGGGGCCTGTCCCCACCGACGGACGGCAAGCCAGCCGGAAACGGCGGGAAACGGCGGGGCCTGTCCCCAGGAAACGGCGGGGTCTGTCCCCAAGGGGGGTGGGCGATAACCGCGCAAAAACTGACGTTTACCTGCGTTTTCGGCAACCGGCATTGGGATCCCCAAGCCATATGCATTTTCGACAGCCGGCCTTGGGGTCTGTCCCCAACCCATACGGGGTCCCCAAGCCATATATGGTCTTGCCGGGCACCGTGACGCGGTACGTGAAAATGACGTCCGCCGGCTGAGCGTGGCGATTTAGGCACGGCACGGCCATGAGACAGAACACTTCATCAAGACCGCTCCGCCTTCCTGGCGGTTCTCCGTTCCACTCTCGGCAAGGGACACGCGCGTCGAGGTGCGGGCAATGAGCAGCACCCCTTCAGGGCATGGCCTCTTCAGGACAGCGTTGCAGAAGCATAGCGGTCGTGGCCCGCAAAGTCCTTTTCGACGACGATGTCGTCAAAGCCGTAATCGGCCATCAGCTTGCGCAGGGCGCCGCCCTGGCCTTCGCCGATCTCGAAAAAGACCGCCCCGCCCGGCTTGAGCAGGTTCACCGCATCGCCGAGGTAGCGGTCGTAGAAGGCGAGACCGTCCGCGCCGCCGTCCAGCGCGAGGCGCGGCTCGAAGTCTCGGACGCGCGGATCAAGCGTCTCGCAGGCCGCGCTCTCGATGTAGGGCGGATTGGAGACGATCACGTCCACGCTCTGCGGCTCGTCGAAGTCGTCCAGCCCGTCCGCCACTGCAAACTTCACCTTCTCCGCGAGGCCGCACCGCGCGGCGTTCGCGCGCGCAAGCGCAATCGCGTCCTCGCTCACGTCCGTGCCGAGGAACGCCGCCTCGCCCGTGAACTCCTTCGCAAGCGAAAGGATGATCGCGCCCGTGCCCGTCCCGACATCGACGATGAAGGGGGCCGATGGAACGGGAAGCGAGGAACGGCCGGCAAGGTGGCGCAGGACGCGCGTGACGAGCTCCTCCGTCTCGGGACGCGGGATGAGCGCACGGCGGTCGCACGCCAGCGTCAGCGTGCGGAAATCCCATTCGCCGAGGACGTACTGGATCGGCTCGCCCCTGACGAGACGCGCCAGACCGCGCCGCATCGCCTCCAGCTGGCGGTCGGAGACCTCGCGGCCGAGGGCGGACGCGAGAAACCCCCGCCCCGTCTTCAGCAGCCGGGCCATCAGGAGTTCGGCCGCGACGTGCGCGTCGGGAACGCCCTTCGCGTCGAGAAAGGCCGAGGCCTTAGAAAGGCATGTCGTCCACGTCACCGGCGTCAGCGGGGAAATCGGGTTCGGCGGGCGCGGGAACCGGCTCGGTCGACGAACCGTCCGCATTCAGAACCTCGATCTTGAGGCCCGTGAGATCAACGAAGAACTGGACGCCGCGCGGCCCTTCCCAGCGGCGGCCGTCGATGACAAAGCGAATCTTCGCGCGCTGGCCCTTCTTGATGCCGTCCAGCAGCGAGCAGTTGTCCTTCTTGAACGTGAACTTGACGGGGTTCGGGTACTTCGACGGCGAATCGACGTCGTTGCCGATGATGACCTCGCGCTTGGTGAACCCCGAGTCGAACTTCTGCATCTCATGGACGTCCTCGACGACGCCCGTGTAATCGAAAAACTGTGACATGTTTTGAACTCTCCTTGAAAAGTGGCGGCTATTATACCATATTTGCCCTTCACCTGCCGAACTTCAGCCAGACGAAATCGCGCATGGCCTCGCAGCCGACATGCCGGAAGCTCGCGCTCCCCCTTGGCGAAAGGACGTTCAGGCTCGTCTCGTCTGGGAAGAACCGCCTGAAGTCAAACGGGAACGTTCCGTCTTCCGAGAGCTCGCGGAAGAACAGGCCATAGCCCGGCGCGCCTTTCTGGCGCGGAACGAACACGAAGCCTGTCCACGAGACGCCATCCGGGCGTGCGCCGACGGGGATGACCGAACACGCCGCCATCGCGTCGCGCTCGCGCTTCCACGCCGCCACCAGGGGCTTCCACGCCGCGACCGTCTCAGGCTTCAGGCTCTGCGCCTCAAACCAGCCGAGCGGACTGGCCGGCATCACGATCGCGAAGAGCGTCTCGGCCGGATAGGCCGCCGGCGCCAGGGGATCTTTTCCGTACAGGTCGGCGCATCGCAGCGGGTTCAGGACTTCCATGCGAAGGCGGATGGGGTCAATCACCTCGCACAGCGACCAGAGCGCGCGCAGCGTCAGGTGCGGCCAATAGGTCTTCCAGTCCGTGTAGCGGTTCTCGACAAACAGCGGCCCGGCCTTCATCATCCCGAAATAGCCCGGACGCCGTTCCGCCGTCACGTCCATGTCAACCACGATTTTCCCGTCCGACTCGCGCAGGATCCCGTCGAAGAGCCGCTGCTGGCGCTCAAGGGAAAGCCGGCTCGTGGTCTTCATCGAGTCCAGCTTGTAGTAGTCGACGCCACACTCACGGTGCAGTTTCAGCAGCCAGTCGGCGTCTCTCTCCCAGTTCGCCGCCTCGTTCGACGAGTCCGGCCCGAACCAGAGGCCGAAGCGGACGCCCCGCTCGGCCGCGCGCCTGGCGACAAAGGACAAGCCGTGCGGAAACCGCTTCGGGTCCGGCGTCCAGAAATCCGGCGAGACGGCCCAGTACCCGTTCCAGGCGCCCGCCCCGTCCGCAAAGGCCGAGTTCCTCGACTTGCCCGACTGCCAGCCGTCATCCACCTGGATCACCTCGCCCCCCAGTTCGGCCACCGCCCGGATCTCGTCAAGCAGGAACGTCTCGTTGATGCGCGTGTCCCGGTTCCGGTCGCCCCACGTGTTGCAGAGGAAGAGCCCGTCGCGCCCCGCCACATACGGCCGAACCGTGCGCTGGTAGCCCTGCAGAGCCTTGATGCGCCCGACTCGCCCGTCGGCATACGGCAGCGCCACGAACGGATAGCCCGTCTCGTGCACCGTCAGTCTCCGGCTGCGGGTGTCCACGGTGAAGTCCGCCGCATCCGGATTGACGCGCGCATGCGGAAGCGGCGCCAGCCTCACGTAGACGGTGCCGGTCCCCGCGATGACGTCCTCGTAGGCAAGGACGCTCGTGCGCAGCGATTTCGCGCGCTCGCAGTTTCCGGCCAGCCATTCGGTCCGGTAGGCAAGCTCGTCATGGCCGTCCGTCCGGTCCCGCAGATCATACGACACGAAGCGCAGATGCGCCGACGGAAGGGGCACGACCAGCCCCCCTTCAGCCAAGGCCCCCGTCTCCACCGGCCCCTTCCGGGAGAGGCGGATGCGCAGGGCGTTGCGCCCGGGGCGGATCGCCGACCACGGCAGGAACGCGCGCGGCAGCGGCACGCCGTTGAGTTCGCAGGCCGCGTTCGTGCCGACACCCGTCATCTCGACGTCGAGCGTCGCGCCGCGCACCGCGAGCCCGCGCACGGCGAACGGCCGGCCGTCGTTCATCGGGCGCAGGGAGATGCCGTCGCGCGACAGGCGCAGGCCGAGCCAGAGGTCGAGCGCGTCCGCGAGCCACCCCTTCGCCGCGAAGAACTGCTTGTTGCCGAGCTCGTCCGAGCCGTCCGCCGGATCCGCGTTCACGACGTCCGCCGTCTGCCCCTCCGGGTAAGTCAGGACGCGCGCGTGCCGCCCGACGATGCGCCGGAAGTCCGCGAGCGCGTCCGTGCGCCCCGCCGCGTTCTGCGCGTTCCAGTAGGTGCGGTCGGTCACGGGATAGTAGGAGCCGTACTGGTTGCCGTCCGCGAGGTGCGCGGGGGTTCGCCACGGGAACATCGCGAGACGGTCGCCCATGAGGAACGCGTCCTTCAGGTGCGCGGCGCAGGCCGACGGGTCGCCCGGCGCGAGGTCGCGGGCGAAGGCCGAGACGTGGAAGAGCCCGTACAGCGGCTCGTGCGGACGGCGCGCGCCCCGCGCCGCGTCGAACGAGTCGGCCCAGCGACCCGCCTGCGCGTCCCAGAGCGTCGCGACGACCGCCCGACCGACGGCCTCCGCGTCCGCCGCGCCCTCACCCGTCAGCTCCGTCCACGCGCGCAGCCCCTGCCAGTAGACGGCGCAGTTGATGAGCGCGATGTCGTCCTCGCGCTGTCCGACCGTCCCCGGGAAGTCCGGGAAGTAGCCGACGCCGCGCGGCAGGGCTTCGCCCGGGCGCACCGAGGCCTTGGCGCGTTCGACGAGCGTACGGGCGAACGGCAGGCACACCGCCTTGAAGGCCGCGTCGCCCGTCGCGTTCACGTAGTCGTTCAGGAGGATGACCCAGAAGAGCTGGACGGACGGCGCGAGCGTTGCGCCGCCGATGGCCTGTCCGACCCCGAAGGAGGTGTTGTAGGCGTGCAGGATGCCGTGCGCCGGGTCAGCGGCGTCGCGGTGGAACGCGAGCATCCGCTTCACCTCATCCGCCCGGCCGCAGAGCGCAAGCGCGCCGGCGTGCACCATCGCGTCCCACCCCCAGACCCAGTAGGTCGGCGACGCGCGGAACGCGCCGAGGCCGTCCACCTCGTAGGCCGCGCTCTGCGGCGCGACGTAGCCGAGCCAGCCGTCGACGAGGGCGTCGCCCGTCTCGAAGCGCGCGTCCTTCGCGTGCCGCGCCGCGAAGTCGGCGAAGACGCGATCGACGCGCGCGGCGGACAGGTCCTCGTCCGCCGCCCGGTCGAACGCCCACCAGAAGAGGTGGCTGTCGCCCGGCTCGGACGACACCAGGTCATGGCGGAAACTTTGCATGCCACCGTCCTTCAGGCCCGCCTCCGAGGGCGCGGCGCGCCGGTCGAGGGGGAAGTCGACGGGGCGCGCCGAGCCGACTTCCATCGGAATCGCGACATCCCCCTCCCGCCATTCGGCGACGAGCGCGTTCCGCGCCGCGTCCATCCGCCACGCCGCGCCCGTCGCGAGTCCCGCGTTCATGTGCGCGACGCCGACCCTGACCGGCTTCTTCTGGGGGTTCGCGACGACCGTGACGCGGCGGAAGGCCACGTTGCGGTCGAGGACGAGCTCGTGGCGGAGCGTCACGCCGTCGAGCGTGCAGGTGCTGCGGTAGCCGAACGGGTAGTGCACCGTGTCCGCGAACGTCAGCCGGTAGGGTCTGTCCCCGACCAGCGCATACGGCGTGAACTGGTGCGTCCAGGCGCAGTTCTCGGCGGCGGACGAGAACGCCCGCTGCCGCGTGAACGGCTGGCGCCCGACGTAGTTCAGCTCGAAGATCCCCGCGATGTCCGCGACCTTCGCCGAGATGCGCCCCGACTGGTAGAACCCGCGCCGCACGCCGAACCCCTCCCGTGCATACGGCAACCCATCCGCATCGAACCCGTCAATCGCCCCGCACGCGGCAAGGGACACGGCACCTCCCAAAAGAATTCCGATACGTGTTCTCATTTTCATTTTCTTCTCGTTTGTCCTACAGAAAGCATTCAATAAAGGAACCCGAATAGCCACAGCGGGATCTTGTTGCCAAATCCGACCTCGACTCCGTCGTTGACGACAAAGCTGTCCGGCACATCCCGAATCTGGTCAAAGCCCTTCCCCTTTCCGCCCACCTCGAAGAGATACCGGTCATCGACCCGAAAATCGCCCGCTGGGGGACAGGACACCTGATGACCTGCCGCGCGAAGCTGATTGAGGAAGTACGTCTCACGGACCGCACCCGCCTGTGGGGCACCCTCCAGCGCATACATGAGGTTGGTGTCCCCCAAGAATATCTTCTCTGGTCTGGAGAGGTTCTTGAGCTTGTCCGCTCCCGTCGAGAGCGACGCCACCAATTCCGCACGCTCCAGTGCGCCAAACATCTTCAATCCCAAGTTTCGGTTTGTCTCCAGCTCCCGGTACAGCGCCGACATGTTCGGCTGCTGTGGGCAGCTGGACGCCAAGACCATCAGCATCCGCTTCGTCTTTCGGATCGTTGCGACCGTCACGTCCTCGACGGCGGGGAAGTCCACGTCCAGCACCGTGTTGACGATCGCGACAAGCCGCTCCGCGAACTGCGCGGAAACGTCATTGAACAGCGGATAGTACCCCGAGACCAGGTATTTCTCGAAGAGCGGCAGTATCTTCACCTGTGCGCAAATGTCCCCGGCCATCTTGCGGTGTGACACGAGAATGTCCTCCAGACGAACCGCATCTGTCTCCAAGACCGACGTGAACGACAGAAACTCGCGAAACGACAGACCCTTCAGGTTGTAGACGGCCTGTCGCCGAGACAAGTCCGCGCTCCCCTTGCTCAGCTTGAGTATCGAAGAGCCGCTATAAACCACATTCAGCTGCGGATAGAAGTCGGCGATCGTCTTGATGACCCTTGACCACTCCGGCAGATGATGGACCTCATCGATGAACAGGTGCGTGTAGCCATGCGAATTGAAGTAGTCGACGGCCTCCATGATGTCGTGCGACGAAAACCAGATGTGGTCAGCCGCAAGATAGACCGCACGTTCGCTCTGCGCGCCAAACGTCTCGCGGATATGCTGAAGGATCAGCGTCGTCTTGCCCGTCCCCTTGGGCCCCTTGATGCAGATGAGGCGATCCCTCCAGTCTATCCTGGCCTGCAAGTATCGACGAAACCTCATCGACACCGATGAAACAAGACGCGCCGAAGAGTCCAAGAGCGTTCTTATGTTCGTATCTGCATCTTCCATATCGTCTCAAATGTTAGTATTTACGAATACTAAACGAAATCGTTATTTAGTATCTTTAGATACGCATAGTATATCATATTTATTGTGCGCCCTGCGTTCCTCACCCACATTCCTCAATTTCAGTCACTCGAACGGGGGCCTGTCCCCACGGCCCTGTCGCGACTTTCTTCAGCCGGACTTCGCCCGAGACGAGCGACGGATGCGAATAGACGATGCGTACGCCGTCCGGCTCCTGCACGACCGTCGCCCGCGCATCCGCCGCGAAGGACGGCGTCATGAGTCGCCCTTCGGGAATGCGGAACAGCGTCTCGCCGCGCGCGGTGTCGACGAGCCGGAGGTCGCCGCCTGCCCAGGCAAGATCCAGCCCGCCCCCGGCTTTGGACGCCTCGCGCGTCAGCGCATAGCGGTGCGGACGCGGCGTCGCCAGCGCCCGCAGCCTGGGCCAGAACGCGTCCACGTCCCGGATGAGCCGGTCGTTCGCGTCCCATTCCTGCATCGCGTTCCTCATCTTCGCCACGTCCCACGGCTGGGCCTTCGGAAGCCATTCCGTGAGATAGCGCGCCCGGTCTTCCGGCGAAGACGGGTCCAGCCCCTGCTGCCGCATCTGCGCGGCGGCGCTGCGGATGAACAGGACGTTGTCCGCCTGGACCTGCCCCATGCGCTCATGCAGGCGCTTCGTCGCGCGCCAGACGTCCAGCGCCTGGCGATACTGCGGCGTCTGGGCGTTGCCGCCGAGATCGACGCCGATCGCCCACTGGCGCGCGGACGCCGTGCAGATCCTGTCCCCGTCGATCGTAAGCGTCCAGTCTCCGTCTGCGAGGCCCGCAAACGCCAGCGTTTCCCCGTTGAAGTCGGCGGCGGCCGCACGGACAAGCTCCCCTCCGCGTCCCTCTTCCGGTCCGACCGGCCACGGGAGGGACTTCTCCAGGACCTTGAACGAGACCGTCCCGTCTGACCACGAGATGTCCGAGACGGCGGCGTTGCGGACGCCGACGGCGCGGCCGTCCTGCAGCATGATGTCCGAGACGACGCGCGGCGCGTTCTGCGCCTCGAGGAACCGATGCGCCATCATGAAGTGCGTCGCCGCGTCCGGGTGGATCCGGTCGGCCGCGAAGACGGCCCGGTCGTCGGACGCGCGCACGCGTCGGTAATAGTCCTTGACGGCGGCGTTCAGATCGACGAGCGTCGCGTCCGCACGACCGGCCAGCCGCGCCACGATGTCGGCCGCGCACGTGAGGCCGCCGTTGGCGCCCAGGTGCTCGTTGACGGGCTTGCCGTAGAGGGCCGCGTCGTCAAACGGCGTCGGCGTCATCAGGCACAGGCGAACGCCCGGCAGGCGGCGCCTCAGGCCGGCGACGAGCAGGTCCATGTTCCGCGCGTATTCGGACAGCCTTTGCGCCTGCCGGGCGACCTGCGCGGGCGTCGCGTTCGTGCCGTATTCGCGGAAGCCGAAGTCGTTCATGCCGAACATGACGACGACATCGGTCGGCTTGCGCGCCACGACATCCGGCTCCAGCCGCACCTTCAGGGCGTTCGCGGCGTTGTCGCCGCCCGAACCGGAGTTCATGAACGCGACGTCGCGATCCGGGAAGCGCGTCACGTAGTAGAGGATGACGTTGCGATGCCAGACGCCGCCATGCGTAATCGAGTCGCCGAAGAAGCAGACGCGGTCACCCGCGCGAAACGGCTCCGCCGGCGCGGACAGCGCCAGGGCGCCTGCCAAAAGGATTCCGACGCCTGTTCTCATTTCGCGTTCTCCCGTTTCGCGTTCTCCTGCTTTTCCGGCGCCGGGCGCGCCGTCAGGCGGACGGACTCGACCGTTCCCGTCTGCGTCGGGCTGCCGTTGCCGACGAGGACGATCTCGTTCTCTTCGCCGAAGCGGACGAACGGCGTGACGTCGAGGTCGGTGCGGTCGCCGAAGCGGTGGTGATGCCGTCGGACGTAGCGTCCGTTGACGATCGCGCCCAAGAGGCGGTCGCCGCGGCTCGTGAAGTCGATGCGCACGCGAAGGCCCTTCCACGCCGCCGGCACGGCGACGCGGCGACGGAAGGCGAGAGCCCCCGCGTACTGGCCCGGCAGCGTGACCGGCCGCGTCGCCGATCCCGTGAAGTCCGTCAGCGCGTCCCAGTCGCCGGCGAGGTCAAGCGTCCGCGCCGGGCGCGGACGGCGGTAGAGGTAGGCCGGGCCGCCGAAGCCGCGCACGCGCGGATGCGCATCCCCCCGGACGGACAGCTCCAGCACATGCGTCTCGCCGGCCTTCACCGGCAGGGCGAGTCCGCAGACGCCTTCGCGCAGCGGGCGGCGGATCTCGCGTCCGTCCAGCCGCACGGACAGCTCCGCCCGCACGAACAGGAACGGGTACATGCCGACCGCCCACAGCTCGACGTCGCCGTCCGTCCAGTCCGCCGGCACGGTGAACGTGCGCGAAAGCGCATAAGCCTCCGGCGCATCGTCCAGCCCGACCA
>CAKUGW010000119.1 GCA_934654805.1 uncultured Kiritimatiellota bacterium | reverse complement strand
CGTCTTCGACACGCGCAACTGCCTGGACGCGGCCCAGCTTCGCGAGATCGGCTTCAAGGTGCTGAACGTCGGCAAGTGAGGCCGACGGGCTTTTGGGCGCACACAGGGCCGTCGAATTGTGGTATAATACGCGGAAATTTCAGGGCGAGAGCCCGAAACCAAACAGGAGCAAAGAAAATGGTCAGCTACAAGGAACTCGGTCTCGTCAACACGAAGGAGATGTTCGCGAAGGCCGTCAAGGGCGGGTACGCCATCCCGGCGTTCAACTTCAACACGATGGAGCAGATGCAGGCCATCGTCCAGGCGGCGGTCGAGACGAAGTCGCCCGTCATCATGCAGGTGTCGAAGGGCGCGCGCAAGTACGCGAACCCGACGATCCTCCGATACATGGCGCAGGGCGCGGTCGAATACGCCAAGGAGCTCGGCTGCGCGCATCCGCAGATCGTCCTCCACCTCGACCACGGCGACAGCTTCGAGACGTGCAAGAGCTGCATCGACAGCGGGTTCTCGTCCGTCATGATCGACGGCTCCTCGCTTCCGTTCGAGGAGAACATCGCCCTCACCAAGAAGGTCGTCGAATACGCCCACCAGCACGACGTGACGGTCGAGGCCGAGCTCGGCGTGCTCGCCGGCGTTGAGGACGAGGTGGCGGCCGAGGAGAGCCACTACACGAAGCCCGAGGAAGTCGTCGAGTTCGCGACGAGGACGGGCTGCGACTCGCTCGCGATCTCGATCGGCACGTCGCACGGCGCCTACAAGTTCAAGCCCGAGCAGTGCACGCGCGACCCCAAGACGGGCAAGCTGATTCCGCCGCCGCTCGCGTTCGACGTCCTCAAGGCCGTCGAGCAGAAGCTTCCGGGCTTCCCGATCGTCCTCCACGGCTCGTCCAGCGTCCCGCAGGAGTACGTCGACATCATCAACAAGTTCGGCGGCAAGCTGCCGGACGCGGTGGGCATCCCGGAGGAGCAGCTGCGCGAGGCCGCGAAGAGCGCCGTGTGCAAGATCAACATCGACTCCGACTCGCGTCTCGCGATGACGGCGGCGATCCGCAGGCACTTCGCGGAGCATCCGGAGCAGTTCGACCCGCGCCAGTACCTCTCGCCGGCGCGCGAGGAAATGAAGAAGCTCTACATCCACAAGATCGTGAACGTGCTCGGATCCAACGACAAGCTCTAAGAGCGACGTCACGGACGAAGGGCGCGTGCGACGACACGCGCCCTTCGTGTCCTGTTTCAGGCACAGTTGATTTCAATTCAAGAGAAAGAAAGCTTAAGGAGTCCCTGTCATGGCGAAGGGTTTGAAGGGCGAGAGGAAGTCCGCATATGCGCAGGCGGGCGTGAACATCGACGTGAAGATGAGCGCCGTCGGCTCGATCAAGCAGATGGTCGCCGCGACGAAGACGGCGAACGTCATCGGCGGCATCGGCGCGTTCGGCGGGCTGCACAAGGTGCCGGCGGGCAAGGACCAGATCCTCGTCGCCTCGACGGACGGCGTCGGCACGAAGCTGAAGGTCGCCGCGATGATGAACCGGCACGACACGGTCGGGCAGGACATCGTGAACCACTGCGTGAACGACATCCTCGTGCAGGGCGCGAAGCCGCTCTTCTTCATGGACTACGTGGGCACGGCGAAGGTCGATCCCGCCGTCTTCAAGAGCGTGGTCTCCGGCATCTGCAAGGCCTGCCGGGAGAACAAGATGGCCCTCCTCGGCGGCGAGACGGCCGAGATGCCGGGGCTCTACCCGGTCGGCGAATACGATCTCGTGGGCACGATCGTCGGCACGGTCGCGAAGAAGGACCTCGTGACGGGCAAGTCGATCCGCGCGGGCGACGTGATCATCGGCCTGCCGTCGGGCGGCCTCCAGACGAACGGCTTCTCGCTCGCGCGCCGCGTGATCTTCGACCTCTGCCAGTACAGCTGGCAGGACAAGCTGCCCGGCACGAACCAGACGTTCGGCGAGGCGCTGCTCGCCGTCCACAAGAGCTTCCTGCGCCCCGTCTCGGCGCTGATGTCGAAGATCAAGGTCAACGGCATGGCGCACATCACGGGCGGCGGCTTCCCCGACAACATCCCGCGCGTGCTGCCGAAGTCGGTGAACGCCGAGATCGACCGCAGCGCCTGGGAAGTGCCGACGATCTTCAAGTTCATCCAGAACCAGGGCAAGGTCGACCGCGACGAGATGTACCGCGTGTTCAACATGGGCATCGGCTTCGTCGTGATCGTCGCCAAGCGCGACCTCGCGAAGGCGACGAACATCCTCAAGGCCGCGCACCAGCCCTACAGCGTGATCGGCGTCTGCCGCAAGGGCACGGGCGTCGTCACCTACGCGAACTGAAGAAGGCCGGTCACGGTGCTTCCGCTTCTCGTCGCCGTGCGCAGCAGGCGTGCGCTGGGGCGGGGCGGGTGCCCGCCCGGCGAGGGCATTCCGAAGTCGGCGATGGGCATGCGCTGGCGGCTTGGCAGCATGGCGCGGGCCCTGACGTCGTGATGACGCCGAGCGACTGCAGCTGCCTTGACTACGCACAGGGGCTGGAGGGGGATCCGTTCCGGTGCGTCTTTGGTGTAATTCGCGGCAAGGAGAAGGATTCGGGACCGCCATATGCTTTCGCGCTTTCTGCCGTTTGAGATTCTGCACGAAGACCGCGACTTGATCGTCATCGACAAGCCGGCGGGGCTTCTCACGACGCACACGAAGCTCGTCGGGCGCACCGCGCGCGAGGCCCAGGCGACGGCCGAGAACTACCTGAACGACTACGTGCGCAAGGGCCAGCGGCGCAGCTCGAAGCGCGTCTGGCTCGTCCACCGCCTCGACCGGGAGACGAGCGGCGTCATGATGTTCGCGAAGGACGGGCGCCTCGCGGACGCGATTCGCGACCGCTGGAACGAGCTGACCGAGAAGACGTACCGTGCGCGCGTCGAGGGCGTCTTGGCCGAGGCGAAGGGCGTCTTCGAGTCGTACCTGCGCGACGACCCGAAGACGCTGAAGGTCTCGAGCGTCAAGGACCCGAAGCTCGGCAAGCTCGCGCGCACCGAGTGGACGCGGCTCGCGGTCGAGCGGGGCACGACGCTCGTCGAGGTCGCGCTCAAGTCGGGGCGCAAGAACCAGATCCGCGTCCATTTCAGCGAAGCGGGCCATCCCGTCGTCGGCGACGTCAAGTACGGCGCGAAGAAAGCCGACCGTCTGCACCTGCGCGCCGTCCGCCTCGTCTTCACGCATCCCGTGACGGGAAAGACGTACACGTGGTCGGTCCCCGCGTCCGGAGGCGATGGCGGAGCGGCGGCGGTCGCCGGGACGCGGCGCCGCCCTCACGCACGTGCGGGGAATTTGCTATAATACGGCAGTCTGTTCTCCCGAAGGCACAACTGGAAAAGGAAAACCAAGATGGCGATCCCGAATCGGGCATGGCGGTTGAAGGCTGGCCTGGGCACTGACGGCGTGCGGCTGACGGTAACGCGGCGCGCGTTCGCGGTCGGGGCGTCTGCGACAGTCCTGGCCGGGTGCATGGGGCCGAAGGCTGGGTTTTATGGAGAAAACGGAAAAGACAAGGAAAGGAAAGAAACAGGTATGCTGAAGGGCATTTCTCCGGTCGTCTCGCCGGAGCTTCTCAAGGCGCTGGCCGAGATGGGCCACGGCGACGAGATCGTCTTCTCGGACGCGCATTTCCCGGCCCATGCGTTCGGGCGCGCCGGTGCGCTCGTGCTGCGGGCGGACGGCCTCGCGGCGGACAGGCTGCTGGCGGGCGTCATTCCGCTCTTCGAGCTCGACAGCTACGCCACGCCCGTCGTCATGATGGAGGCCGTGAAGGGCGACACGCTCGACCCGGCGGTCGAGAAGGCCTATCGCGCCGCGCTCCGGTACGACGGCCCGATCGAGCAGATTGAGCGGTATGCGTTCTACGAGCGCGCGAAGAGGGCGTATGCGATCGTCCTCACGGGCGAGACGCGCAAGTACGGCAACGTCATCCTCAAGAAGGGCGTGACGCCGGTTCAGGCCTGACGGGCGGTTTTCAGGCAGAAAGGCAAAGACATGGCGGGCGAATACCAGTTCTCGCTCATCGACGTCACGAAGCAGCAGGGCACGAAGACGATCCTGAAGGACGTCAACCTCTCCTTCTTCTACGGGGCGCACATCGGCGTCATCGGCGGCAACGGCGCGGGCAAGTCGTCGCTCCTGAAGATCCTCGCGGGCCTCGACACCGAGCTCATGGGCACGGTGCAGGTCGCGAAGGGCACGAAGGTCGGCTACCTGCCGCAGGAGCCGGCGCTGGACGACGGGAAGACCGTCCTCGAGACGGTGATGGAGGGCGTCGCCGACGCGCAGGCGATGGTGACGCGCTACGAAGACCTCTGCTGCGAGCTCGACGACCCGAAGGCGGCCGCCGAGATGGAGCGCCTGCAGGCGGTCATCGACGCGAACGACTACTGGAACCTCGAGAACCTCGTCGAGCGGCGCATGGCCGACCTCTGTTGCCCGGCGGGCGACAAGAAGGTGGGCGTCCTCTCGGGCGGCGAGCGCCGCCGCGTCGCGATCGCGCGGCTCCTGCTCTCGAATCCCGACGTCCTCCTCCTCGACGAGCCGACGAACCACCTCGACGCCGAGACGACGTTCCGGCTGGAGGCGTACCTGAAGACGTTCAAGGGCACGCTCATCGTCGTCACGCACGACCGCTACTTCCTCTCCGACGTCACGGACTGGATCCTCGAGCTCGACCACGGCGTCTGCTATCCCTACAAGGGCAACTACGAGGAATGGCTCAAGCAGAAGGAGGCGATGCTCCAGCGCGAGGCGAAGGTCGAGAAGTCGCGCCAGAAGCTCCTGGAGAACGAGCTCAAGTGGATCCAGACGAACCCGTCGGGACGCCACGCGAAGGCGAAGGCCCGCGTCGAGCGCTACGAGGAGCTGCAGAAGCAGGAGGTCTCGACGCGCGAGGACGACCTCGTCATCCGCATCCCGCCGGGCCCGCGCCTCGGCAACCTCGTCGTCCGCGCCGAGCACGTCAAGATGGGCTTCGACGGCCAGGTCCTCTACGACGACCTCAACTTCGACCTGCCGCGCGGCGGCATCGTCGGCGTCATCGGCGCGAACGGCGCCGGCAAGACGACGCTCTTCAAGCTCATCACGGGCAGCCTGAAGCCGCTCGCGGGCACGTTCACGGTCGGCGACACGGTGAAGCTCTCCTACGTGGACCAGACGCGCTCGGAGCTCAAGCCGGACGAGACGGTCTACGAGGCGATCACGGGCGGCGGCGAGTTCGTGAAGCTCGCCGGGACGACGCTCATGAACGGCCGCGCCTACTGCAGCCGTTTCAACTTCCGCGGGCCGGAGCAGCAGAAGAAGGTCGGCGTCCTCTCCGGCGGCGAGCGCAACCGCGTGCACCTCGCGAAGCTGCTGGCGGCGGGCGGCAACCTGCTCCTGCTCGACGAGCCGACGAACGACCTCGACGTCGCGACGCTGCGCTCGCTGGAGGAGGGCCTGCAGGAGTTCGGCGGCTGCGTGATGGTCGTCTCGCACGACCGCTGGTTCCTCGACCGCATCGCGACGCACATCCTCGCGTTCGAGGGCAAGGGCAGGACGACGTGGTTCGAGGGCTCGTACTCCGAGTACCACGAGATGCTCGCGAAGCGCAAGTGAACGTAACCTTGTCCGTGCGCGCGCGTAACGTTGACAGTGGAGGGCAAAGAAGATGGCGATTGCGAAGATCGAAGTGAACAGCGATAATCTCAAGGCGTGGGGCGTCCAGGTCGTGGACTACGAGCTGAACGGCCGGCGCGTCGATTTCCAGGATCTCCTGGTCAAGGTCTCGGAGCAGCGCGCGGCGACGGTCGAGAAGGAGATCGAGCCGATGTCGACGCGCATGTCGACGCGCAACCGCAAGCTCGATAGCCTTGGCGCCGCGCTCGCCATCGTCGCGGACATCCAGGCCAAGTTCACCGACGCCGACGACACCGGCAACAAGACGTCGACCCTCGCGCTGACGGCCGAGGCGAAGGCCGGGCTCGGCCTGGTCGGCTACACGGGCGGCACGGTCGGCGGCACGCTGACCATGAACAAGTCCACCGCCGAGTACTACCAGCAGATGCTCAAGACGGAGCTCGACTCGCTGAACAACGCGAGCTCGAAGGACATGACGCGCCTGCAGTCCCTCGTCGACAAGCGCGACGAGTCGTACTCGACGGCGACCTCGCTCATGCAGGCGGTCGGCGACACGCGCGCGAACACCATCAAGAACATGTAAGGGCCATGTCCGCAATCCAAGTCGAGAAGATCGGCGTCAACGCCTATGCGCCGGAGGGCGCGAACGAGATCGACCTCTACGCCTTCCACGGCGCCGAGGGACTGACGCTCGGCCAGCTGATGATGGCCGTCTGCATCCGCCGGGCCTCGGTCATCGAGAGCCAGAGCGTCCTGAAGATGAACGAGATCAACGCCTCGGCGGCCTGGCTGCAGGTCCTGGCCGAGGTCGGCGAGAGCGTCCTGAGCCGCAGTTCCCTGAACGCGACGCTGAACCTCTCGCGCTCGTCCTACGTGCCGACGAAGGTCCCGACGGTGACGACCTACCGCGACTTCCTCGCGCGGGAGGTCGGCCTCGGCTACGACGCCGTGCCGGCGCGGCTGAAGACGGCGGACGACCGCACGCGCCTCTACCGCCAGCTCACGGACGCGATGAGTGCGGCCTCGACGAGCAACCAGGAGCAGATGATCGCGCTGCAGTCGCTCCTCTCGCGCCGCGACGCGACCTACAACGCCTCCGCCTCGACGGTCAAGAAGCTCGGCACGACGATGAGCCTGACGGCGAGCAACTTCTGATTTACAGGGAGAAAACGACATGTCCACGACTTTCTTCGACACCAAGCCGATCAGCCTCTCCATGAAGAGCCCCGAGACGGGGGCTCTTCTCGCCGCGAACGTCTACACGCTCGAAGGCGTCACGAACGCGGACGGCTCGCTGCGTCCGATGTCGGTCGGCCAGCTCGTGATGGCCGTCTGCCTGAGCCGCGCGACCGAACTCGAAAGCAAGATCCTCGTCGAGATGGAGGAGATGGCGGAGACGACCGACCGGCTCGACCGCTACTCGCGGGTCGAGGCGGATCTCGCGAACTGGCAGAAGGACAACCCGAACGCGACGCTGACGCTGGCGGTCATCAGCGCGAACGCGGCCGCCTACCCGGACCTCTACGCCGCGTTCGGCGACGCCACGAAGCGGGCGCAGTTCCTCTCGGACATCGGGATGAGCGCGTCCCAGACGAGCTGGTCGCCCGACGAGGTCGACGAGATCATGCAGAAGACCGAGGAGCAGATGGACTCGCTCAACACGATCAGCCAGGAGAAGCTCATCGACATCCAGTCGCTGACCTCCAAGCGCGACGACACCTACTCGCTCGTCTCGAACGTCCTGAAGTCCCTCTACACGGTGATGACGGGCAACGTGAACAACCTCTGATTCCGGTTCGGCGCGTTGAGCGGCTACGGCGAGTTCGGGTGCTGGGTCACGGCCTTTGCGCTGTCGGCGGTGCGGATCGGCGCCGCCCTGCTCGTCTGCCCGGCCTTTGGCGAGGGGATGATCTCCGGCCTCGCGCGGCGGCTTGTCATCCTCTCGTTCGCGTTTCTCGTCGTGCCCGTCGTCCAGCGGACGATGCCGGCGGCGGGCGTCTCGTGGGCGCTGCTTGCGCTGCTCGCGGTGAAGGAGGCCCTGGTCGGCTTCCTGATCGGCTTCTTCTCGGCGATTCCGTTCTGGGTGGCGGAGAACGTCGGCAACCTGATCGACAACCAGCGCGGCGCGACGATGGGCGAGGTCTATTCGCCGCTGTCGGGGGCGCAGGTCTCGACGACGGGCCTCTTCTTCACGCAGCTCGTCACGGCCGTCTTCTTCGTCTCGGGGGCCGTGCTGCTGCTTCTGGGCGCGCTCTACGCGAGCTACACGCTCTGGCCGGTCTTCGGCGACTGGGTGTCGTTCCATCCGCACGCGCCGGAGAAGATGCTGGGGACGCTGGACGGCATGCTGAAGGCGACCGTGGTCATCAGCGCGCCGGTCGTGATCCTCATGTTCCTGGCGACGGTCGGCCTCGGCTTCGTCAACCGCACGGCGCCGCAGCTGAACGTCTTCTTCCTGTCGATGCCGGTGAAGAGCGCGCTGGGCGTCGCGATGCTCGTCATCTACCTGCCGTTCGTCATCGACCGGCTCATGTACACGAAGGAAAGCGACATCCTGGCGCCCGTCAGGCTGCTCATCGGAGGTGCGACGTGAACGAGGCTGAAGTGAAGGACTATCTCGCCGGGATCCGCAAGACGATCGCCGACTCGGAGGCCCTGGTCGAGCAGGCGCGGCTCCGGATCGCCGAGACGGATCGGCTGCTCGCGAGCCAGGGGCTCACGCGCGAGCAGGTGCTGGGCTTCAGGGTCACGCGCGACCAGCTGCTCGTCGTCAACGAGGAGCTGCGCCGGCGCGGGCTGCCGCCGATCGAGGACGACGAGGCCGCGTTCGACTTCCGGGCCGCGACGGACGAGCTGCGCGCGGCCGACCGTCCCGCCGCGCCGCCCGCCGGCGACGAGCTGGCCGAGCGCCAGCGCAAGTTCGGCGTCTTCATGCAGGACTACCGGCTGTAGCCGTCCGCCGCGCTGTCGTCCGTGGCGGGGTTGACGGGCCCCGTCGCGTTTGATGTCATGGCCGCATGAAAAGACACGAAAACGGAACAGAAGGAACAGAGGGCGCTTCGTCTCGGTTGTGGACGTGGGGACGGCGGACTTCGTGCTGCTCGACTCCCTCAAGGAGAACGCGGCAGTTGAGGCCAAGGGGGCGTGGCTACCCTCTCTCTGCACGACAGTCGGTGCGGACGAACGGCGCGCTGCGGGCAACTCTCTGCGCGACAGTCGGTGCGGACGAACGGCGCGCTGCGGGCAGCTCTCTGCGCGACAGTCGTTCGGATCTTGGCCCTTCGGCCCGACAGATCGCCCGCGCGGACGTCGCTGCGCTCCGTCTATGTCGGCCTGCGGCCTCGATCCGGGTCGCTCCGGGAGTCGCACCTGTCGCCGCACGTCAGCAAACCAGACGCGGCCGATTGCGAAGCAATGTCCGAAGGACCTACCCATTCCCCTCGGCAGAATGCGCTTCCGCAAGCGAGAAAGCCGAGGCGACAGGCGATCCCTTCGCTCCTCCCGTGCGACTGTCGGCTCCGGCGGGCCACGGGCGGCTTGCGCCGCCGCTTCGCG
>CAKUGW010000118.1 GCA_934654805.1 uncultured Kiritimatiellota bacterium | reverse complement strand
GCGGGAAATCCGCACGTCCGGTTTGATGAGGGGGAAGTCGCATCGGCGAAGCCGAGGCGTGGGTCTCTACTCTACATAGCCGCAAAGCTTCTGCTGGACAAGAAACGCGAAGGCCATGCGCTCGGCAGCGCGGAGATCCGCGAGTTCGTCGAGGGCTACACGAATGGCGAGATCCCCGACTACCAGATGGCGGCCCTGGCGATGGCCATCTGCTGCAGGGGCATGACGGCGCGCGAGACGGCCGACCTCACCGACGCGATGATGCGGTCGGGCGTCACGGTCGACTGGTCGGATCTCGCGCGGCCGACGGCCGACAAGCACTCGACGGGCGGCGTCGGCGACAAGCTCTCGCTCGTCATCCAGCCGCTCGCGGCGTCCTGCGGCGTCGCCGTCCCCTCGCTGACGGGGCGCGGCCTCGGCATCACGGGCGGCACGGCGGACAAGCTGGAGACGATTCCCGGCTACGACGCCGCGCTTTCGCTCGACGCCTTCAGGAAGGTCGTCGCCGACGTCGGCGTCTCGATGACCGTGCAGACGGACGAGATCTGTCCGGCGGACAAGAAGCTCTACGCGCTGCGCGACGTGACGGGCACGGTCGCGTCCATCCCGCTCATCTGCGGGTCGATCCTCTCGAAGAAGTGGGCCGAGGGCGCGGGGACGCTCGTCTTCGACGTGAAGGCCGGCTCCGGCGCGTTCATGAAGACGCCGGAGGAGGCGCACGAGCTCGCGACGGCGCTCGTCACGTCCTCGCGGGCGGCGGGGCGCAAGGCCGCCGCGCTCGTGACGGACATGAACGCGCCGCTCGGCTTCGCCGTCGGCAACGCGAACGAGGTCGCCGAGGCGATTGCGATGCTGAAGGGCGAGTTCACGGGCGCCGTCGTCGATCTCTGCGTCGAGCAGGCCGCGCTCATGGTGTCGCTCGCGCGCGGCATTCCGCTCGACGCGGCGCGCGCGGCGTGCCGCGCGAAGCTGGCGGACGGCACGGCGTTCGCGACGTTCGCGCGGATGGTCGCGGCGCAGGGCGGCGATCTCGAACGCTTCGGCGCGCGCCTGAAGAGGCCGACGTTCAAGTTCCGGATCCAGGCGATGAAGTCCGGCTTCGTCACGGCGATCGACGCGGAGAAGGTCGGGTGCGTCGCGCTCGCGCTGGGCGCGGGCCGCGAACGGGCGGGCGACCGCATCGATCCGCGTGCGGGCGTCACGCTCGCCGTGAAGGTCGGCGACCGCGTGGCCGTCGGCGCGCCGCTCGCGACGCTGGAGAGGTCGACGGGGCCCGAGGGGCTCGAAAAGGCCGCCGCCGACCTCTACAAGGCGTTCCAGATCGCGCCGACCGCCCCTGAACCCAGACCGCTCATCCTCGAACGCATCGACGGCCTCGCCTGATTCCTGCCAGTTTCAGGAACGGGCGCCGAGGGGGTCCTGATGCCCTGCCGTGCGCGCAACCGCGCGAAGGGCGGCTGCTGAATGTGCGGCCGGTGAGGGTCGGCGGCGCGGATCATTCCCTGCCCGCGTCGCCGCCGGGCGCGTCGTACTTCCTCATCTCGTCCTGCACGCGGCGGCGGGTCGCCTCGTCCGGCGCGACGACGATGCCGCGCAGCTCGCACGGCGCCCAGCCGTTCGTCCAGGTCGTGTCGCGGAACGGCTCGTCGAACGCCTGCGGATCGGGCAGCACGTCGTCCGTCGTGCCGGCGCGTCCGTCCGGCCCCTTCGAGTAGAGGACCGGGTTGCCCCCTTCGGGACGCGTCTCGTAGACGTAGGCGTTCCCCCACGGGTCTGGCACGATGTGGTTGACGTAGGGGCCGTCCCAGCCGGGATGCTGGCGGCGGATGCGGCGGATCTCGTTCGGACGCCGGAAGGCGAGCGCGTCCAGCCCCTCCTCCGTCGTCGGGAACGCCCCGACGTGGAACCTGTAGCGGCCGAGCGCGACGGACAGCGACCGCATCGCCTTCTGCGCCTGCAGGGGCTTGCGCTCGATGCGCGCCTTGCCGAGGCCGATGCCGTCCTTCGCAGCGGAGAGGACGAGTCCGCCGACGGCCACGAGCACGAGGATGACGGTGCCGTAGAAGACGGGGCCGCGCCGAAGCATGGGCGCGCCCGCGCCCTGCAGTTCGGCCTTCTTCATCTCGTACTCGCGCGCGATGGCCTTCACGGCGGCCTTCGTCGACTTGCGGTGGAGCGGCGGCTTGTGCGCGTCGCCCGTCGGCCTCTTCGCCGGGAATTTCCTCTTCAGCTCGTTGACGTCTACCATGATCAGCAAAGTCCTTTCTCGTGTGTCGGGTGCCCATCAGTATACCATAAAACCTCGCGTCATTCCCAAGTCGTGCCCTGCATGCGGGGTGCCTGAAAATGGTAATCCTAAAAATCGCAGTTGAAGCCAAGGGGGCGTGGCAAGCCATTCCCCTCGACAGAATGCGCTTCCGCAAGCGAAAGGCCTCGGAGCGGGCTGCTGCCCGTCGCGCGCCGTTCGGACACACCGACTGTCGCGCAGAGACCCAAATCCCGCCGAAGCCGCGTTTCACCCGGATGGCGAAGCCATCGCCACGCCCAGATCCCTGCAAATAAAGGCTGAAGCCGCATTTTGGCGGCTTCAGCTGCGGCAGTTAGGTTTATTTCAGGTAGGCGTTGATGCCGGCGGCGGCGCGGCGGCCTTCGCCCATCGCGAGGATGACCGTCGCGGCGCCGAGCACGATGTCGCCGCCCGCGAACACGCCGGGGATCGACGTCATGTTCGTCTCCGGGTTGACGACGATGTTGCCGCGCTTGTTGACCTCAAGGCCCTCCGTCGTCGCGGGGATGAGCGGATTCGAGGCGTTGCCGACCGCGACGACCACGGTGTCGACGTCGAGCGTGAACTCGCTGCCCGGGATCGCGACGGGGCTGCGGCGCCCGGAGGCGTCCGGCTCGCCGAGCTCGTACTTGAGGCATTCGAGGCCCGCGACCGCGCCCTGTTCGTTGCCGAGGATGCGCTTCGCGTTCTCCAGCAGGTGGAACTCGACGCCCTCCTCCTTCGCGTGGTGGACCTCCTCGCGGCGGGCGGGCATCTCCGCCTCGCTGCGGCGGTAGACGAGGTAGACCTTCTCCGCGCCGAGCCGGAGCGCCATGCGCGAGGCGTCCATCGCGACGTTGCCGCCGCCGAGGACGGCGACCTTCTTGCCGTGCCAGAAGGGCGTGTCGGCCTCGCCTTCGAGGTAGGCCTTCATGAGGTTCGCGCGCGTCAGGTACTCGTTCGCCGAGAAGACGCCGTTCAGGTTCTCGCCCTCGATGCCCATGAACTTCGGCAGGCCCGCGCCCGTGCCGACGAAGACGGCGTCGAAGCCGTCCTTCTCCAGGAGGTCCTTCAGCTTGCGCGTGCGGCCGACGACGAAGTTCGTGTCGATCGTGACGCCGAGCTTCTCGAGGCCCTCGATCTCGTGCTGGACGATGGCCTTCGGGAGACGGAACTCGGGGATGCCGTAGACGAGCACGCCGCCGCACTTGTGGAACGCCTCGAACAGCGTGACGGCGTGGCCGGCCTTCGCGCAGTCCGCCGCGCAGGTGATGGACGCGGGGCCGGAGCCGATGACGGCGACGCGCTTGCCGGTCTTCGGGGCGCAGGCGACCGGCTCCTCCGTGCCGCGCTCGCGGGCGAGGTCGGCGCAGAAGCGCTCGACGCGGCCGATGGCGACGGCCTTCTCGACGTCCTTCTTCAGCTTGCCCATCGTGCAGAACTTCTGGCACTGCTTCTCCTGGGGGCAGACGCGCCCGCACACGGCGGGCAGAAGGGAGGTCTCCTTGATGATCCTGAGCGCGCCGGCGAAGTCGCCGTCCGCCGCCTTCGCGAGGAAGCCGGGGATGTCGATCGCGACGGGGCAGCCCTGCATGCAGGGCCTGGCGGGGCACTGGAGGCAGCGCGACGCCTCGCATTTCGCCATCTCGGCCGTGTAGCCGAGGGCGACTTCGTTCATGTTGTGGGCGCGGACCGTCGGCTCCTGCTGGGGCATTTCCTGCGGCGGAAGGGCCATTCTCTCTTTGGGTGTCATGGGATTAAAGGGGTTGTTGAAGAATTAAAGAAATAATTGAATGGTCGAATGGTCGAGTAATCGAATGGTCGGATGATGGGAGGGGTTCTTCTTGCTTTTTACCTTCCCACCTTCCCACCATTCCACTTTTCCACCTTCAACAGGTTGCAGACGTGGTCCTTGGCGGCCTTTTCCTGCGGCCTGAAGGCGCCCATGCGCGTGAGCATGAGGTCCCAGTCGACGGCGTGGCCGTCGAACTCGGGGCCGTCGACGCAGACGAACTTCGTCTTGCCGCCGACGGAGACGCGGCAGCCGCCGCACATGCCCGTGCCGTCGATCATGATCGTGTTGAGCGAGACCGTCGTCTTCACGCCGAAGGGCTTCGTCGTCAGCGCGCAGAACTTCATCATGATCGGCGGGCCGATGGCGATCACCTCGTCGACGGCGCCGCGTTCGCAGAGCTCCTTCAGCGGCTCGGTGACGAGGCCCTTGCGGCCCGACGAGCCGTCGTCCGTCATGAGGATGAGTCGGTCGCCCGCGATCGCGCGCATTTCCTCCTCCATCACGAAGAGGCCCCTGTTGCGCGCGCCCATGACGATCGTGACCTCGTTGCCGGCGGCCTTGAGGGCCTGGGCGATGGGGTGCATCGGCGCGACGCCGATGCCGCCGCCGACGCAGACGACGCGGCCGGGCATCTCGCCGTTCGCGCCCCGGATGGACGTCGGCTTGCCGAGCGGGCCGAGGACGGCCGGGAGGCTGTCGCCGGCGTTCAGCCGCGCGAGCTTCAGCGTCGTCGCGCCGACCGTCTGGAAGATGAGCGTGATCGAGCCCCGGTCGGGGTCGGCGTCGGCGATGGTCAGCGGGATGCGCTCGCCGAGTCGGTCGTCGACCATGAGGATGATGAACTGGCCGGGCTTGCGCTCCCGGGCGATGAGCGGGGCTTCCACGTCCATGCGGTAGACGCTGTCGGAAAGCTGCTTCTTGGAAAGTATGCGGTTCATGGCTGTTTCAGTCCAAATGAGTTTCTGGATGAAGCGCGCATTATACCAAAATTCCGCTCGTCCCTGTGAAACGTCCCTCATGACTCCCCGCCCCGGGAGAACCGGGCGTACCTCCCCCTCTTGCGGGGATGCGCGCCGAAATGCTATAATACGCGAAATCTTGAATCAACCACTTTCCAATTCACTGCAAAACCACATAAGGAGTCACATGAAGAAGCTGATGGCCGCCGTGTGCGCGGCATCGTTGTTGTCTGCGTTCGCAGAAGAGGAAAAGGCCAAAACCGAAGAGCAGAGCTTTCTCTCTGTCTGGGGCTTCGGCAACTACGGGATCTATTCGGGCTACCAGCTCTACGGGTCGCTCGTGAACAACGAGCCGACGGCGCAGGGCTACGTCGACGCGAACGTCCAGTTCGGCGACATCGGCTATGTCGGCGTCGGCCTCTGGTCGAACACGGACCTGACGAAGCGCCGCCGCGATGGGGGGCTTGGGCAGGCGTTCAACGAATACGATCCGAACGTCCACTTCGGGCGCACGTTCTGGCTTGACGACGACAGGTCCTGGGGCCTCGACTGGCGTTCGACGGTCGTGTGGTTCTACTATCCGCCGAAGAACTACCATGGCGCGGCGCATACCCACACGACATGGGACTTTGACCACAGCCTCGCGCTCGTGAACCCCTACGTCGTGCCGTACGTCACGGTCGTGCGCGAATACTCGAAGGGCGCGAACCTCCTGATCTTCGGCCTCAAGAAGGCGGTCGCCGTCACAGACGGCCTATCGCTGACGCCGTACCTCGAGGGCGTCTGGCGCGAACGCCAGTACAACTGGTGCTTCCCGACGGCGTTCAACGGCGAGGTCAACGGGTATGACTGCAACAAGAACTCCGGCATCGCGACGATGAAGCTCGGGCTCGACCTCAACTACCAGATCAGCGAGCACTTCGGGCTCTTCGCGAAAGTCGCCTACTGCTCGATCGTCGATCCCGACCTCCGCGACAACGTCGACCACCTGCTGAGCGACGCCTACGGCGCGTATGCGAAGGACTACGCCTGGGGCGGCGTCGGCGTGACGTTCAACTTCTAACGATTTCGTGCTTGGATGAAGAGGGCGGGTGCTTTCGCGTTCAGGTGCAAAAAAGAAACACAAGGAAAGATCAGATGGAAATCTATGTTGGTAACCTCGCGTACGCGACGGACGACGACGGTCTGAAGGCGGCGTTCGCGCCATATGGCGAAGTTACCGCCGTTCGCGTTGTCACCGATCGCATGACCGGTCGCAGCAAGGGATTCGGCTTCGTCACGATGCCCGACGCCGCTCAGGCGCAGGCTGCGATTGACGCGCTGAACGGACATGAGCTCGACGGCCGGACCGTGCGCGTCAACGAGTCGCAGCCCAAGCCCCGCGAAGAGCGCGAGGGCGGTTTTGGCGGCGGCCGCGGCGGGCGTGGCGGCTTCGGCGGCGGCCGGGGCGGTTTCGGTGGCGGTCGCGGCGGTTTCCGCGGCGGTGACCGCGGCCCGCGTCGCGAGACCCGCTGGTAATCGTAAAGATTGCCATTCAAGCGAAAAGGCACGGTCGTTCGCGACCGTGCCTTTCATTATTTGCTGGGGTTCGGCGAGAGGTCGGGATAAACCGTCCCGAGAAGACCGGGATTGGGATAGGGGTGTCCGATCAGGCGGCAAGCCGGAACGCGGTCGGATTTGGTATAATACGCGGAAAAGGAAATTCACACATCCGCAACTCTTGACAGCTATGGACATCGTTTGCCTTGACCTTGAGGGCGTTCTCGTGCCCGAAATCTGGATCGCGTTCGCGAAGGAGACCGGCATCCCGGAATTCACGCGCACGACGCGGGACGAGCCCGACTACGACAAGCTCATGCGCTACCGGCTCGACCTGCTGGCGAAGCACGGCCTCGGCCTCCGGGAAATCGTGAAGGTCATCGAGCGCATCGAGCCGCTCATCGGCGCGCACGAGTTCCTGAACCGCCTGCGCGCGCGGACGCAGGTGCTCATCCTCTCCGACACGTTCGAGCAGTTCGGGCGTCCGCTCATGAGGAAGCTCAACTGGCCGTCGCTCTTCTGCAACTCGCTCTTCGCGGACGCGGACGGGCGCGTGACGGGGTACAGGCTGCGCTGTCCGCACACGAAGCTCACGACCGTCAGGGCCCTGCAGGGCTGCGGCTTCGAGACGATCGCGGCGGGCGACAGCTTCAACGACCTGGAGATGATCCGCGCGTCGAGGGCGGGCTTCCTCTTCCGCTCGACGGACGCGATCCGGCGGGCGAACCCCGACATCCCGGCGTTCGAGACCTATGACGAGTTCCTGGAGGCGATCTTCCATGCTCTCGGATGAGATCCGCGCGCTCGCGGCCGCGCGCAAGGCCGTGATCCTCGCGCACAACTACACGCGCGGCGAGGTGCAGGACGTCGCCGACTTCACGGGCGACTCGCTGGAGCTTGCGCGCAAGGCGGCGACCGTCGAGGCGGACGTGATCGTCTTCTGCGGCGTCTACTTCATGGCCGAGACGGCGAAGATCCTGAACCCGGCGAAGACGGTGCTCATACCCGACCCGGCGGCGGGCTGCCCGATGGCCGACATGATCACGGGCGAGCAGCTGCGCGCGCTGAAGGCGCAGCATCCCGGCGCGGTCGCCGTCTGCTACGTGAACTCGACGGCCGAGGTGAAGGCCGAATGCGACCTCTGCGTGACGAGCGGCAACGCCGAGAAGGTGATGGCGACGGTCCCGCGCGACCGCGAAGTCATCTTCGTGCCCGACTCGCATCTCGGCGACCACATCGCGACGCGGGAAGGGCGCAAGTACGTGCTGTGGCCGGGGTACTGCCCGACCCACGCGCGGCTGACGGCGAAGGCGATCGCGGCGGCGCGCGCGGCGCATCCCGGCGCGCCGGTCCTCGTACATCCCGAATGCGCGCGCGACGTGCGCGACGCGGCGGACGAGCGGCTCTCGACGGGCGGCATGTGCCGCTACGCGCGGGAGAGCGCGGCGCGGACGATCCTCGTCGGCACGGAGGTGGGGCTCCTGCACCGCCTGCGGCAGGAGAATCCGGAGAAGACGTTCGTGCCCGTGTCGGAAGGCCTGGTCTGCCCGAACATGAAGAAGACGACGCTCGAGAACCTCGCCGAGTCGCTGCGCGAGATGAAGACGCCGGTCGAGGTCGACCCCGACGTCGCCGCGCGGGCGAAGCGCGCGATCGACGCGATGCTGGCGGTCGGGTAGCGGAAAGGTGGAAAGGTGCGATTGACAACCCCTTCGCGAACGGCATGAACAAAAAGAAAGGAATGACAACGATGAAACGAATTCTCCTGACGACAGCGGCCGCGTGTGCGGTCGGTTCACTGGTGGCGGCGGTCGAGGCACCGACGAAGCGCAGCTTCGGGCGTCTTTCGGACGGCACGGAGACGACGCTCTACACCCTGCGCGGCGCGGGTGGGCTCGTCCTCGACGTCGCCGACTACGGCGGGCGGCTCGTGCGCTGCTACGCGCCGGACCGGTTCGGCAACCTTGCGGACGTCACGCTCGGCTGGAACACGGCGGCGGAATACGAGCGGAACGGCTTCTCGATGGGCACGCTCATCGGCCGCTTCGGCAACCGCATCCGCGACGGCAAGTTCACGCTCGACGGCAAGGCGTACCAGCTGCCGATCAGCGAAGACAAGCCGCCGCGCCACAACAACCTCCACGGCGGGCCGGACGGCTGGGACACGAAGGTCTGGCAGGCGCGTCCGTTCGTCGAGGGCGAGACGGTCGGCCTCGTGCTGTCGCTTGTCTCGCCGGACGGCGACATGGGCTTCCCCGGCACGGTCAACTGCAAGGTCACGTACCGCGTCCTCCCGACGAACGTCTGGACGGTCGACTACGAGGCGACGACGGACAAGCCGACCGTCCTCAACCTGACGCACCACAGCTACTGGAACCTTGCGGGCGAGGCGAGCGGCGACGTGCTGAAACAGGAACTCCAGATCTTCGCGGACAACTACACGCAGACGGACGCGGGGCTGATCCCGACGCAGAACGCGCCGGTGAAGGGGACGGGCTTCGACTTCACCGCGCTCCGCCCGATCGGCGCGCGGGCCGCCTGGATGGCCGCCGAACCGGCGAACTGGCCGATGGACGGCTGGTACGACCACAACTTCGTCCTGCGCGGCACGCCCGGCGAGCTGCATCCGGCGGCGACGCTGCGCGACCCCGTGTCGGGCCGCCGCCTGGAGGTCTGGACGACCGAGCCGTGCCTGCAGATGTACGGCGCGCAGAACATGGACGGGACGCTCCCGACGAAGACGGCGGGGCGGACGCTGCCGCAGTACGCGGGCGTCGCGCTGGAGACGCAGCACGCGCCCGACTCGCCGAACCGCCCCGACTTCCCGTCGACGGCCCTCCGGCCCGGCGAGCGCCGCGTCCGGAACTAAACTTGGATTCCAGAACTAAATCCTAACTTTGGGTGTTGAGCCGTTAGGGCTGTCCTC
>CAKUGW010000117.1 GCA_934654805.1 uncultured Kiritimatiellota bacterium | reverse complement strand
GCGGCGTCTCCTCCAGCGCCTTGCCCTCCTCGAACCTGAACTGCCACGGGCCGTTCAGGCTCACGGCCAGCGTTGCGATCATCGCGAGTGTCATCTCTCTTCTCTACTCCTTTTCTCTTTCTGTCTTTTGTGTCAGTTGAATCCGATTGACGCCGGGCTTTAGCGGCAGGGTCTGTCCCCGCCAGACGAATTCGCCGGACAAGGCGTCCGGCAGGCGAACCGTGCCCGACACGCCGCCGTCCGCCGCGAACGTGAAATCCGTCTCGACGACACCTTGTGGGCAGGGCGTCTTCGCGCAAACGCACGCGAATCCGGCGGGCTGCGGCGCGACGCGCACGCGCCGGAAGAACGGCGCCGCCGGCGTGACGCCCGCAAAGGCCGTCTGCAGGAAAAAGAGCGGGCAGGCGCTCCAGGCGTGACAGTCGCTGCGCGCCTCGACCTCCTGCGTCTCGAACGCCGTCTTCGCGCCGTGGCGCACGAAGTTCTTCCACGTGTCCAGCCGGCGGCGGATGAGGTCCGCGCGGCCTTCCGAGGCATAGGCGCTGAAAAGGTAATAGGCGAAATAGGAGCTCGCCGGCGCAAGGTCCGGCGCCGAAAGGAGACCCTCGAACGCGCGGCGGCGCTGCCCCTCCGAGAGGATGCCGCCGAGAATCGCCAGGGACTGGGCGTGTTCGCTGAAGGCGTCTTTCGCCGCCGTGTCCGCGAGAAGCCCTCGCGTCTCGTCCCAGAAGCGCGCGACGAGCGTCCGCCCGAGCCGTTCGGCCTTCGCGCGCCCATGCGCCGCGAGGTGACGCTCGCCCAGCGCCTCGTCCACCGCCGCGACCGAACGGAGCGCGTGCAGGTAGAGGAGGTTGTTGAGCGCGCTTACGCCCTGACCGGGGCTTCCGCACGGCGCCGTGCCCATCCGCCAGCGCTTCGCGAACGCGCTGCCGCGCGGCATCCAGTCCATGAAGCTCCAGCCCGGCAGGTCTTCGAGAAGGCCGTCCGCATTTTCGTAGCGCGCCATCCCCATCAGCGCGTGGCGCGCGCCGGGCAGCCGCGCCCGCAGGAACGCGGGATCGTCGTGCCACAGCAGGTAGTCGCCGAACATCAGCGTCCAGCACAGCGTGTAGGTGGCGCTCTCCTGCGTCGCGCGCGTCGGGAAGTTCATCGCCACCATCCCGTTGTCGCGGCGGTCAAAGTCGAAGACGGACATCGCGAAGCGGTTCAGCCGCGCGTCCCGCGTCAGGGCGTTCAGGATCTGCAGCTGGATGCGCGTGTCGCCCGGATACATCTGCTGCTCGTAGTAGGGGCAGTCGACGGGCATCTCGTGCAGGCAGGCCGCAAGCGAGCGGCGGCAGATCGCCACGACGTCCGCAAGCTCCCGGTCGTCGCACGAGAACGCGGCGTCGGCCGCCAGCGGATACCCCGTCTCGCCCACGGCGACGCGGCGGATTTCCAGCGGCTCGTCCGCCGTCTTCACCGTAAGCCGGCACCAGCGTCCGCACCGCCACCATGGCGTCGTGAAGAAGGCGCCGGGGCGCCCGTCGCAGCGGAAGGTGTCCGTCAGCGTCTGGGAGAAGGACTTGCCGCGCCAGGCGGCGCGGTCGCCCTTCCTGCCGTCCGCGTCGCGCAGGGACTCCGTCCAGCCCCACGTCACGACGGCGCCGCGCCCGCCCGCCGTCTCCAGTTCGGGATAGGCGCAGTAGTAGTCGCCGAGATCCCACCAGAAGTCCCGTTCGGCATGGGCGGGCACGACAAGCGGCCGCGTCAGGTCCGCCGCCGCGTTCACGACCCGCCCCGGCGTCTTCGCCGCGTACGTCACGTCCGGCCGTTCGGTCGGGAAGAGCATCCAGCCCGGGGCGCGGCCGCCGCAGGGCGACGGCGCGAGCGGCGGACGGACGACCGTCGCCGCCGCCCAGTGCGCCGGTCGCTCGTTGACGAACGACGTGCCGTCGATCTCGCACTGGGAGCCGACGCCGAACGTCCGGCTCGTGCCGATGTCCGTCATTCGCGTGTTCGCGAGCGCGCCGACTTCCCAGGCCGCCTTCCCCGTCGTGAGCTGTGCGTCGTAGGCTCCCTCCGCCTTGAGGACGAACCCGCCGCGATAGCTCAGCTGCGCGAGCGGCGCGTGGCGGCCCAATTGCCAGCAGACGGCCTCCAGCACGTGTTCGCCGGGGACGAGGCCCGTGATTTCGTAGGTCTGGTAGTACCAGTGCGTGACGAGGCCGCGATGCGGCCCGCGCGCGACGGGTCGCCCGTCGAGGAAGAGGACGAACCGCTCGTCCGCGCTGACGTCCAGTCGCAGCGGCGCGCCGTCCGCGACGAACCGCCGCCGGAAGCGGAAGAACGGGCAGGACGAGGCCGTCACCTTCGTCCGCCAGGCGTCGCCGTCCGTCGCGACGCCCCATTGGGGCGGCACGTCCGCCCAGATCCAGGCCGCGTCGTCAATCGGCTGGACGCGGCGGACGTTCGTGTCGCCGCGCGTCAGGCGCGGCTCGCGGAACACCTGCCGCACGTCCGCCGCCGAGACGGCGAGCGACGCCAGCGCGCCAACGAGAAGGATGTTCGTTCTCATCATCTTCAGTAGGTCGGGACGGGCGCGTAGACGGCGCGCGCCGGACAGCAGAGGCGGAAGCCGAAGTAATGGCGTCCGATCGTTGAGTTGACGGCCCCGCGCTTGCCGAGCCGGAGACCATGCGGGTTGCAGTCGTTGCCGGCGAAGCCGCCGCGCAGGCAGCGGTCTTCGACTGTCGGCGCGTCGGGCGCGGACGGTCCCGTCTCGGCGTCGTAGCCGTCCTGCGCGTAGGCGTCCTGCACGTAGTAGTCGAGGCAGAGTTCGGCGACGTTGCCGTGCACGTCATAAAGCCCGAAGCCGTTTGGCTCGTACGAGCCGACGACGGCGGTCGTGCGGCCGATGGCCTCGGCATCGTCCTTCGGGTTTTTGCCGGCCGACCAGTCGCCGCCGTTCCCCTTGTAGCGGCAGATGCCGTCGATCGCCGGAAGGCTCTCGACCCAGCCGACGCCCAGGACGCCGTTCTGGAACGCCGCGCCGCAGCCGCCGCGCGCCGCGTATTCCCACTGCGCCTCGGTCGGCAGGTCGAACGGATAGTCGCCCGGCGCACCGACCTTGCCGCGCAGCTGGCCCAGCACCGAGGCGGCCGCGACGGCGTGCCCGCCCGACGGCCAGCTGACGGACGTGCCGCGCAGCTCGTTGTAGCTGATGTTGTCCGCCGGGAAGCGCGTCGTGTCGACGCCCGCCCACGAGGAGCGGTACGTGCGGCCCGGGCTCCAGCGCGAGAGCTGCGCCTGCGTGACCTCGAAGACGCCGACGTAGTAGTCGTCCTTGAGCGTGACCTGGTGCGGCGTCTCACGCGAGCCGTCGGTGTTGCGGACGTATTCCGCGTCGTGCAGCGTCACGCCGTCCGGCGTCCCCATCCACCACGTCACGTCCGCCGCGCCGATCTTCTTCAGCAGCAGGAAGTCCGTCTTGTAGCGGTCGCAGTTGCCGCCCGCGCCGCCGGGCAGCATGGCCTCGGAGGCGTAGAAGCGGACTGAGTCGCGCAGCTGCGGACGCACGACGCGCCCGGCCGCGTCCACGTAGTTCGTCAGTCCGTCGTCGCGGTCGGCGAGCCCGGGGAACGTGAGGTCGACCGTCATGAACGGCGGCGGCGCGTTCGTCGGCCAGGCCTTGACCACGACCGCGACCGCCTCGCCGACGGTCAGGTCCGGCGCGGCCTTCGATGCATACCACGCGAACGCGCGCGCGCCCGGCGAAACGACGGTCGCGACGTCGCCGACGACCTCGGAGAAGTCTGTCGCCGCGAGATCGACGCCGTTCGTCTGGAACTGCACGGTCACGACCGCCGGCTCGTCCTTCAGGACGTAGGACACGGCCAGGCGGTTCGCCTCGCGCCTCACCTGCACGTTCTCGACCGTCGGCGCGGCCGCGCACGCGCCTGCGGCGGCCAGGGCCAGGAATCCGAAAAAGGCTTGTCTTGCTTTCATGCCTGAGATCTCCTTTCCTTTTGACATCAGCCTCACTTCACGGCCCGCGCAGGCGCCCACAGGCGAAAGCCCACGGATGGCCGCTGGTTCTGCTTGCCGACCTTGTCGCGCCGCGCCGCACGACAGCAATGCCCGTTCGCGTTCCAGCTGCCGCCGCGAAAGACGCGCGGGAAGTCGGTCGCCGCCGCGTCGTCCGCCGGGACCTTCCCGACGCGCGGATCGTAGTCCGCGTCCGTGTATTCGCAGAACCCGTCCAGGCACAGTTCCGAGACGTTGCCGTGCATGTCGTAAAGCCCCCAGGCGTTCGGCGCGTAGGAACCGACGACGGCCGTTCCGCCGTCGGCCGGGCCGATGGTCGGATACACCGTATCGTCATAGCGCGTTACGTCGTGCGAGGGCGTCGCATTGTAGCGGAAGCGTCCGAGGGCTGTCATGGGGGACTTCTCGTCCGCCCAGGTCGACAGGCCGCCGTTGCCGTAAGCCTTGTCACAGCCCGCGCGGCAGGCGTACTCCCACTCCGCCTCGGTCGGCAGGTCAAATGTCCCGGGCGGCACGCCGAGCGCCTGCTGGAGCGTGGCGAGATAGCCCCAGGCGCCGCACGTGCGCCCGCCGACGGGCCAGTCCGCGCCGCCGCGCACGATGTTGTACTCCGTGCTTTCGGCCGGCCGCAGGTCGCCTTCGCGGGTGAATCTCGACAGGCCGGCCGCGTGGGGGTAGGTGTTCGTGTACTGCCGCTGGGTCACCTCGAAGACGCCCAGGTAGTAGTTCTCTTCAAGGGTCACGAGATGGGGGCTCTCCCTTGAGCCGTCGCACTCGCGCGCCTCCCCCTCCTTCGTGGACCTCGGCCCCGCGCCCATCCGCCACGTCACGCCCGCCGCCGGGATCTTGCGGAAGACCATGTAGTCCGTCTTGCAGCGCGCGTCCTGCACGCCGCCCTCGAACGGCAGGGCCGCCTCGGAGACATAGTAGCGGAAACGCGGCTCGTCCCCGTGTCCGACAAGATCGACCACGAGATAGTCCGGCGGACAGTTCGTCGACCACGCCGTGACCTCCGCCGAGACCGAGATCTCGCCCTCGACGCCGCCAAGGCCGACGCGGGCGTTCCACACGATGCGCCGCCGTCCGGGTTGGACGAGACGATTCACGTCGCCCCTGAGCGCGCAAAGCCCCGACGCGCCGACGGCGACGCCGTTCGTGAAGACCTCGACCGTGACGACCGCCGGCTCGTCGGCCAGCGTGTAGTCGATCTTCACGGCGCGCGGACGCGCCCCGTCGACGGTGACGCTGGAATCGACGACCCTCGGCACGGCCTGCGTCGCCAGGGCGGACGACAGGACACAGACGGAAAGGACCATTTTTCTCATTGCCGGGCCTCCTTACCTGAAGAGAACCATCAGCCCACGCCAGAGCGAGAGCAGGACGGATTCCGACTGCTCGCGGTCGGCAAGTCGCGCCGAAAAGCCGGGCGCGACCTCGGATGCGCCCTGCGACGGGACGACCTCGACGCGTTTCGACGTGTCCTGGAACTCATAGCGGAGCTCGGCCGTCGCCAGCCCCGCGCCAAGGGCCAGTGCGGATAGTATCATGAGTTTTTTCATCGTCTTGACTCTCCTGTTGGTTCTGTTTCGTTTTACGGCACGGTTCGTGCCTGTCGCGTTTCCTGTCCGGCTTCGCCGAACGTGAAAACCCTCACCTCGCCCTGCCGCAGCGCGAGCGGAATCGCCGCGCCCACGCCCAGGGCCTCTCCCGAAAGCGCGTCGCGGACGTCCGCGCGCGCCGGAAGCGTCAGCGTCACGGCCGCGTCCTCCATCGCCTGGATGACGCCAAGACCCGTCTTCCCTCCGTCCAGCGCGCCCGGCGCCGCATAGACGCTCGCCTTGCCGACGTCCGCGCGCGCCAAGTAGCCGTGCGCGCCGAAACGCCGCGCGACGGCATGGACGAATTCGGGCGGCAGCTGCGCAAGCCCGCAGAAGACGTCCCCTCCGCCGTTCGCCGACGGACGGACGACGATCGCCGGGTCGCCGTTCGGATAGCGCGCCCAGACCTCCGTCTCCGCCGCGTCCGCCACCGTGTAGGACGGGACCCGGAGGGCGGGGTCGCCCAAGGCCGCGTCCGCGCGCAGGCCGGCGGCGACGCCCGGCGGCGTCGGGTGCGCGACCAGGCCGCCAACCGTGCCGTCGCCCCGCCGCGCCATCCGGAAGCCCACAAGCCGGCTCATGCGCGGCAGGTCTTCCGCCCCGTCCTCCCGATACGCGCCCGGCGCCCAGCACCAGACGCGTCCCGCCGGATTCTCGCGCTTCTGCCGAAGCAGCCCGTCGACCGCCGCGTCCGAAAGGCACCAGGCATTGGGAAAGACCTGCAGTTTCGCCATCAAGGGACGTTTCAGGACGTCCGCCAGCAGATACTGCCCGTGCGAGACGCCCGCGCGGCAGAGGTCCCGCCGGGCCTCGCGGACAAGCGGCCCCGCGAGAGCCTGCGCGTTCGGACGCACGTGCAGCATCGACTCCTCGTCCAGCACGAGCGCCGTGTCCGGCTCATAGGGCCGCGCCCGGCAGCAAACGCGACGTTCGAGCGGCTGGAGCGCGGACTGGACGGCCCACAGCTCGCGCGCGTCATGCCAGCCCTGTCCGAGAAGATCCATCCACCAGCTGCCGAACCCGCGCACGGCCGCCTCCGCCGTGTTGCGCAGCAGGACCTCGCGGGACTGCGCGACGTCCACCTTCGACCCCTCGCCGACCATTTCCGCATCGCGAAGGTCGCGGAAGGTGCGCGTGTCGTCCTCGTTGAGCCAGAGGACGCCGTGACGCATGACAGTCTCGCTCGCGCTCATGCTGGGCGCCGAGCCGCACCACGTGCGGTCAAAATAGGAGATTGGCGAACAGAGGACGTCTATCGACCCGCCGGCCTTCGCGAGCAGGTCGGCAAGGCCGTAGTGCCCGGCGTTCGCGGGCCCCAGCCGATGCGCCGCGAACTCGTAGCCATAGCCATAGAAGAGGACGACCAGCTTCTTGCCGTCCGTCGCCGCGCGGCAGGCGCGCGCCAGTTCGGCGACGAAGCCGGACATCTCCAGCTGCTGAAAGCGGTTGAACGCGAGCACGCGCGCCTGCACAACCGGGTCAAGCAGCGGACGCGAGCCGTCGCCGCCCGCGCGTTCGTCCGGGGACGGAACCTCCGCCGACGGATCGCCGAGGTAGTCGCGGAACGCCGCGCGCGTCTGCGGGTCATAGCCGTTGATCCGGCTCCACGAGCGGAAGTAGAACCATTCCTCGGTATTCTGGCCCGTCGGGTGGATGCCGGCGAAATGACGAGGATACCGCTCCATCAGATGGCGGCAGACGCGGGTGATGTAGCCGATCGCCGCCTGACGGTAAAGGCGGCTGGAGACGGACGCCATCTCCGGGCATTCGCCCGCCGGGCCGTCCAGGCGCATGCGATGGCCGGGATTCGCCTTCAGCCACCAGGCGGGGGCGTTGACGCTCACGCGCGGCACGAGGCGCACGTTCGGGTTCACGGCGATGAGCGCATCGGCCAGCGCGTCGGCCTCCGAGAAATCGATTCCCTCGGCGCGCCAGGGGCACGGCGCGCTGTAGGAGACGAAATCGACGCCGGCGGCGGCCGCCTTGCGCGCCGTCGAAAGAAGCGTGTTGCCGTCGCCCGAGACGAGCGAGTCGTGCCGCCCGTCGGCCGCGATGCGGTAGACGTTCGGCAAGACCCACCGGCAGGCGCCGACGCCCCGCGCCTCGAACGCGAGCGTCAGCGTCTCGCCCGCCCGGACGGCGAACGGCACGGAACTGAGGTGAAAGTCGGAACGCCCCGCCGCCTTCGGCAGGCGCACCGCGCAGACGCCGTTGGAGACGGTCACGGCCTCGCCCCCGCCCGGCGGCCAGACGCGCCAGGCCTTCCGAAACGCCGCCGCGTCCGCAAAGGCGTCCGCAAAGCCCGGCCCGCACGCCGCGCCGCCCTTCTTGAGGTTCACGTTCCGCAGTCCCGCCGCGCCGCCCGGAACCGGCTCGAAGCGGAAATGGACGTTCACGCGCTCGGCATCGACCGGCGCGGCGAACGTCAGCTCGTGGCGCGTCCAGCGGCCCGAGCCCATCGGCAAAGGCCGCACGCCGCGCCGCCCCCAGAACATCCGGGGCGGAACGGGCTTTCCGTCCGCGAAGACCTGCGGCCCGCCCGGCGTCGACCGCACACGGACGACGGAAACCGCCTCGTCCGCAAGCGGGCCGGCCCCGCAGGATGCGACAAGCGCCGCCAGCAGAAATGTCGGAAGTGTCATGGCGAGGCACAGTATAGCAAAACGACCGTTCGCGGCACAACACAAATCGCTACGATTCCGCAAACAGTTTTCGCTACCGTTCCGCACCGAAGCGCTGTCGCCAGGCACGGGGCGAAAGCCCCTCCGACGCAACGAAGAGGCGGCGCAGCTGCTCGGTCGTCCGATAGCCGCAGGCGGCGGCGACCTCGCGCACGGAAGCGCGGGGCTGCCGCAGGAGGTTCTTGGCGTGTTCCAGCCGGACGGCGTGGATCTCGTCGAGGATGCTGTGGCCGACAAGCTCGCCGAAGCGCAGCTCCGCCGTGCGCCGCGCGCAGCTCATCTGCGCGACGACATTCGCCGAGGTGATCCGCCCGCAGGCGTGCCGCCGGATGTACTCGACCGCCGCCGCCACCCGGACGTCATGCCGCCGATAGCAGAAAGTCGAGGCGCGGCGGCTGACGCCCAGGACGCCGAACGTGGCGTTCACGACACGCCGAGGCGGATTCGAGAGGAGACAGTCCAGCAGCTCGGCCGCCACAGCGCCCGCCCGTCCGAAGTCGGGGATGACACTCGACAGCGTCGGAACGGAACGGTCGCAAAGGGTCCTGTTGTCATCGACGCCAAGGACGGCCACGTCGCCCGGGACCTTAAGCCCGGCCGCGCGGGCGCAGTCCAGCACGATCACCCCCATGTAGTCGTTCGCCGCGAAGACGCCGAACGGACGCGGCGCCGCCTTCAGCCAGTCGGTCAGCCGTCGGCTGAACAGCCCCGCGTCCGCGCACACGGCCTCCGGACGGAAGATCCGGCAGTCCCGTCCGTTGAGCCGGACCAGCTCGGCGAATCGGAGGCCGCGATCGCGGCTCCAGTAGACGTCCGCCGTGAACGGCACGTAGCCGTAGGCCGCGCACCCCAGCGGCAAAAGCACATGGGCCGCCGCTTCCGCGACGGCGCGCGCGTCGCTCGTCACGCAGACCGCGCCCGGCTCCGCGTCCCGGTCGAGAAACACCAGCGGCAGACCGCCGAACTCCTGGGCTGTCAGCCGCGTGCGCAGGGACCCGCTCTCAACGATGGCGCCCGCCGGCTTCCAGAGGTCGATGAGCCGCGCGACGTCCGAGCAGTCTCCGCCGCACGAAATCCGGCCGAAGCTCGCGTCCGCGTAGAGGACGGTCTGGACGCGCCAGCGGGCCGCTTTCGCGTACCAGCAGACGCCCTCCAGCTTCGCGAGGTTGTCCTCGTTCAGCCCGGACTGGAAATAGAGGATCGTCTTCACGGCCGCTCGACCGCCGCGTCGACGATGGTGCGCCTCTCCTTCGAGAACGCGAGGCCGATGAGCGTGAGCGTCTTGCCGTTGCCGGCGAAGCGGTCGGCGTAATGGTTCGCCTTGATCTGCGCGATCGCCGCTGCCGCCGACGCGCCGAGCTTGAACTCGATCACGTAGCCATGCTCCGGCGTCTCCGCCGTCATGTCGATCCGCCCCTCGTTCGTCTTCACCTCGCCGCCGACGTCCA
>CAKUGW010000116.1 GCA_934654805.1 uncultured Kiritimatiellota bacterium | reverse complement strand
GGACAATACCGCTTCGGGAGAAACGGCCGATGGGAGGACGCCTTTGACAAGAAGAACCCGGACAACCGCTACATCACAGACCCGATGATCTACTTCAACACGTATGCGGGGGAGAAGGATGCGGACGGCAAGGACGTCCTGTTGACGCGCACCTTTGACTTTGCGCTTGAAAGCGATACGGTCGCAAAGACGGTGACGCTTACGCTCAAGCAGGAGCAGGACGACAAGGTTGAGCCTGTCGTGTTTACCCGCATGTGGACGGGGGTGGATCTTACGGAAATCTGCGGTAGCGAAAAGGCCTACCTTGCGTTCACCTCTGCCACCGGCGGTCGCACGACATCTGTTTTGATCGATGGCCTTGAAGTCGCCTATGCGTCAGACCTTCGGTTCGGGATTGTGACGGACGGTGTGCTGTCGTTGCCGACAGGTTCCATCCTGTCGCTCGATGCCGTGGATTTCGGCATCGACCGCAACGACAAGGTCGCGAGAGAAACCCGTGTGGCGCTTTCGCGCGGGGCGAGACTGTCTGTTGCGCCGGGCGTGTCGGCCGTTCTCCGCAGCGCGACCGTGTCGGACGAGACCTTCCGGCGCGGCACATGGACGGCGTCGGACTGCGACTGGGTGGACGGTCTCGGTTCGGTGACTTTGGGTATTGGCTTCTGCCTGATTATTCGTTAACCATGAACAAAAGAGAGGAATAAAAATGAACAGACGCGAATTCCTTTTCGGTGCGACAGGGGCGACGCTTGTGCCGTCTGCCATGTCGAAGACGGCGCACACGGCGTTGGCCTCCTTGCCGAAGGGCGCAAGGCCCAACCTGGTCGTGGGAGTCCTTTCGGACATCCACATCACGCGGGACGACAACGCCAATTTCTTCGAGAAAGCGCTGCGCTTCTACGACAGCCGCAAGGTCGACGCCGTGCTGATCGCCGGGGATCTCACGACCACGAGCCGCAGGTGCGAGTTCGAGTCGGTGGCACGTACCTGGCGGAAGGTCTTCCCGGATGACCGACGTTCGGACGGCGTACGCATCGAGAAGCTTTTCGTGACCGGAAACCACGACGAGGACGCATTCGCCGGAAGCTGGTACAAGACGTTTGACGAGTCGAAGGCCGAAGCGTTCCATTGGCGCAAGCAGGAGGTTTGGCAGAGCTGCTTCGGCGAGGACTACAAGCCGATCTGCGCGAAGACCGTGAAGGGGTACACGTTCATTCTGCGCAACTGGATGAGCATCCTCGGCGACGAGCAGGGCCACAAGTACGCCAAGGGTTTCGGAAACGAGCGTACGCCTCTGCCGGAGTTCCTGCCCACGCTCGATCTCCCCAAGGATCGTCCGTTCTTCTACGTCCAGCACGAGTACGTGGAGGACACGACATACGCAACGTGGCTCCTGCGCGGCGAAAAGTGGATCAAGTCCTTTGACAGGGGCCTGACGCGCAAGGCCCTGAACGGCTATCCCAACTGCCTTGCGCTTACGGGGCACGAGCACCAGTCGCTGACGGACGAGAAGTGCGTTTGGCAGGGTGAGTTCACCTCGGTCGGATGTTCCTGTGCGCGTGGGCACGAGTTCACCGTTCCGGGCAGGGAAAACGGCTTCAACTGCGCCGACTTCAACCGCACGCCGCCGCAGGAGATGCCGAAGGTGGACGTGCACAGCGTCCGGCAGGGTATGCTGATGTCGGTCTACGGAGACCGCATCGTATTCGAGCGGCGCGAGTGGACGCACGACCAGTCGCTTGGACCGGACTGGATTATTCCTCTCTACGGCGGGCGCACGGTTCCGCCGCAGGGCGTGGCGACGTTCGACTTCCGCCGCCGCGCCGAGGCTGCGAAGGCCACGCCTCCCCAGTTCGCGCCGGGCGCGAAGGTGACGGCAAAGCGCGTGAAAGATGGACATCGCCGGGCGAAGGACGGCTACAGCGACGACAAGACGCCGCGCGAGCAGGTCGTGGTTTCGTTCCCGCCCGTCACGACGCTTGCCGGTTCGCCGGTACGGGCCTACGATTTTGGCGTTCGCTGCGAGGTGCGCGATGCGGATACGGTGCGGACGGCAGCCGAGAGCCGGGTTTTCCCGCCGGATGGCATGCAGGCCGAGTCTCGTGAGAAGAGGCCGTGCACGTGTGCGTTTTTCGGTGACGTGATACCTCGCAACCGGAGCGTGCGGTTCGTTGTCACGCCGGCAGACTGCTGGGGGAATGAAGGGCGTTCCGTCGCGTCTAACTGGATGAAGTTGGCCTGAATGGCGTGATGCCTGAAAGCTGGGAGGGACGGATGAGATCTTGGCTTGCTGTTTCGGCGATTGTTGGTGCGCTTTTGGTCGCCAAGGGCGAGGTGCGGTGCGAGAAGGGGCGTATCGTGGCCCGTGATGTCCATGGAAAGACCTATCTTGAATCCGGCGAACACGGCCTGTGGCGCGTGAAGTTCGCCGAGACGAATAGGCTTTCTGCGGCGCAGGTCGAACGGGAGGACCGCATCGGCGGACGATTCACAGAGACGCGACGCGGCGATACGGTTGTCTCGAAATGGTCGTCTCCCGTCTTGGATGTCACGGTAACGACGGTGCGTCCGCGCGACGGATCCTTGACGATGAAAGCCCGTTTGACGGCGAAGGAGGGCATCGTCGAGGAATTCCACTTCCCTGCGAACCTGCGCTTTCGTCCAGCCGATGTGGCGAGGTTCGTCTACCCGGGTCGCGGCAACGAGACGACGGGCATGGCGCTCAACGAGAAATTCTTCACGTCCAAGTGCAACTACTCCGTCCCCTACCCGCCGCTCTTTGCGGACTGGGCGCGGCTGGAGACGAAATCCGGCGCGTCCATCCAGGTCTACGGTGTCCAGCGTCGCGGGAACTTCGCGCCCTGGAAGAATCCGCATCCGTTCGTTCCGGGATCGGCGACCGTGGCCGGAGATGGCCGTGGCGGCTACTATTCGCATGCATCGGCATACTGGCTGAAACCCGGCGAATCGGTCGAGACGCCAGAGGTGCAGATCGTCGAGGGCGGAACCGTCGATTCGTCCCTCTCGGCGTACCTGAAGGAAAATGGCCTCGGCCGTTCGCTCTCGTCGAAACTGCCGCCGCGCGACGGGGCGGCGTTTCTGCGCAGGCTTGCCGCCTCTCCGCTGTTGCTTGTCCTCGCGGCCGACGCGAAAAGGATCGCCACACTTGCCGATGACCTGCCGATGCCGACGCTCGTCCATATCCACGACTACATGCCGCATGGCTTCGACAACGCATATCCCGATTTCTTCCCGCCCCGGAAGACGTTTGGCAGCTCCGACGACTTCAAGAACATGGTGGCGGCCATCCATGCCCGTGGCGGACTGTTCATGCCGTACACGAATCCATGCTGGTGGGGTTCCGAACCCTTTAAGTCGGAGGTGTTCAAGAAGGCCGGCATGGAGCCGATCGCCATAAAGCGCGACGGAAGTCCGATCACGCTCAAGTACGGACCGCACAAGGGCTACAACATCACGTACTGGCATCCGGTCGTGCAGGCGGCGAATCGCGCCACCCGACATGCGGCACAAGAGACATATGGATCTGACATCCTGTTCCAGGATCAGTGCGGTTCCATGCCGTGGTTTCGCGACTTCAGCCCGCATTCCCCGTCCGTCACGGCGCATGAGGAGGGCATGATCTCGATCGTGGAGGAGGACAGCCGCCACATGCCGCTCTTCACGGAGGACGGCTTTGACATGGTGGCGGATTCAGAACTCGGGCTGACCGGTTGCGCCTGGGGGACTGTTCCGCTTGAGGACATGGTTGGGCGGAAACTTCACAAGGAGAAGCGTTTCCCCGCCGACACGTGGGTTCTCGAACCTGTGGCCCAGCGACTCTTCAGGGACAAGCTCCTTTTCTACCATCACGATCTCGCGGGTTTCACCAGAAACGAACGCGTTCTCGCGTGGGTTCTCGCGCTCGGCTACAACATTGTTGTGGCGTACAAGGCGGATGAGCTGACGAAGGATGATGGCATTCGGCGCTGGTATGCCTGGCTGCACGCCCTACAGTCCCGTGTGCTTGCGCGGACTGTCGGTGGCCGCGTCACGGAGTTTGTGCACGATCGGTCGTCTTTGTTCGCGCGCGGCATCGATCCGGCCACGCCGTCCGACGACGGAACCGTTGTGGCGACATACGGTGGCGTGCGCTTCCTCGTGAACCTTGGCGATGTGCCTCGGACGATTGACGGGCATCGCTTGGCACCGTATGGCTGGTGGATCGAGGGGCCGGGCGTGAAGGCCGGAATGCCGGAGGAGGGTGTGCCCTTCATCGAAGCCGATGGGGAGAGGATCACGTATGTACGCTGAATGCGCACGAAAGTGTGCCGTGTCGCTCGTCTGCCTTGTGGCGACGGCATCGGCAGGAGCGTTTGGGACATGGGGTTCGCCGGATGACCGTGCGTCGTTCGGACCCCTGACGCCTTCGGCAAGGCCAGTCCTGCGCGAATACATCTGGCCGGATGGCAAGATGCCAGACGAACAGGCGCACCAAATCGCCGCGACGACGGAAGAGACCCGCGCCTTGACGTTTCGAGCGGAAGACTTTCGGCGACCGTACGTCGACTGGTACGCGCCGAATCCGTCCAATCGGACAGACCTTGCCGTGCTCGTGGTCTCTGGCGGCGGCTTCTCGTCCTGCTGCGACGCAGAACGCCTGCAGCCGGCCATTGACAGATTCGTCCGCGCGGGCGTGACGGTCGCGAACCTGACGTATCGCACACCTCGTCCGAAGGGGCTTGCCGTGCACCAGTCCGGCTGGGAGGATGCGCAGAGGGCTGTACGGTTCATGCGGGCAAATGCGCCGAAATGGGGCTTCCGCCCGGAGAAGATCGGCGCCACGGGAATATCGGCCGGCGCCAAGCTCGTCCTCCTTCTGGCCACATCGTCGGAGACGGCGGCGTATGCCCCGGTCGACGAACTCGATGCCTTGCCGTGCAACCTGCTCTTCGCCGTGCCGCAGGCCGCGGCATACGTGCTGACGGACGGCGAGGGCGTGCCGAACGCCCGTGAGGGCGATGCGCCCGACGTCGCGCTCGTGAAGGAGCTTGCGTTTGACGGCAAGACCTGTCCGATGTGCCTGTTCCACGGGGGGGCGGACGATTTCTCCCCTTTGGGTTCGACGCAGGTATACCGTCAGCTCCGCCGGATGAAGATTCCTGCCGAGCTGCATCTTTTCGCGGATCGCTGGCATGGGTTTCACGGCGACATGAACCGTGGCGATGACGGCACGGCATGGGATCACTGGTTTGACCGCGCGCTTGAGTTCATCCGCCAGATGAACTTCGATGGACGGCTCGGCGATGAGGTCGGCCTTGCCGTGCGTTTCCCGGATGATGCCGATCGGGGTGGCTACGAACGGATGCCCCTTTGGCCAGAAGGCAAGATGCCGAATGCACAGACGAACCAGTGCGTTCCGTATCTCGAATGGCACATTCCGAAGACGCTCCGCACCAAGGGCATCCAGATCATCTATTCGGGCGGCGGCTACTTCGATAACCGTCCGGATTCCTGGGATGGCGTAACGTCGGCGCGACGCTACCTGAACGAAAAGGGCATGACGGTCGTCACGCTCAAATACCGCACACCGCGTCCGACAGGCCTCGCGAAGCACACAAGCGCCTGGCAGGACCTTCAGCGTGCGGTTCGCGTCGTGCGCCGCGAAGCGGAGGCGCGTCACCTCGATCCGAACCGCATTGGGATCATGGGTGCGTCCGCCGGTGGACATCTCACGATCATGGGGGCGACGAGTTCTCGGCGCAAGTCATATTGGCCGGTCGATGAGACGGATCTTATTCCGTGCAATGTGCAGTGGGGCATTGCGCTGTATCCGGCCTATGCACTGACGGACGGTCTTGACGAGCCGAATCGCACGGGCGGCAACGACGATGCGGCGCGTCTCGCGCCGGAGTTCTCCTTCGACCTTTCGACCTGTCCGATGCTGTTCCTCCATGGCGATGCGGACGGCTGGGCGGCGATGAATTCGGTCAAGTGCTGGGAACAGTTGCGTCGCATGGGGGTACAGGGCGATCTGCATACGCTGGCGAAGAGGGATCACTGCTTCATGAACGCCGCCGCACCGGGTACGGGCAGCTACACGTGGCTGGATCGCGTCTGGGAGTTCCTGAACCACAAGAAATTCAATGCGCCTGACCTGTTCCTTGCCGCACAGGCGGTGTGGCCAAAGGGCGCGGGCGACACGATGAACGAGACGTTCGCATTCGAGACGGAACTGACGGCTGAGGATGGCCTGGCGGAGTTGCGGATTGCGGCCGCGTCCTGCTACAAGGCCGAGTTGAACGGCACGTTTGTCTCGGCCGGCCCTGCGCGTGCGCCGACTGGCTTCGCGCGTGTCGATGCGATTCCGGTGCGGCTGAATGCGGGGCGCAACCGTCTGCGCGTCGAAGTGAACGCGTATCGGTGCAACAACTTCGTGTACATGGACCAGTCTCCGTTTCTCGCGGCGGAAGTCGTGCAAAACGGACGCGTCCTTTCCGCGACGGGTGGCACGAACTGGACGGCGCGGGCGGCCGAACGCAGAATCAAGACGCCGCGAGCCAGTTTCCAGAGAGGCTTCTCGGAGGCGTACCTGATCGGCGGTGCGCCGGCTCCGTCGCGGGAACTTGAGGCGGTTGCCGCGCCGCGCTTCATCGCGCGGGAGGTGCCGCCTTGCGACTTCAGCCTCGACAGGTCGTTCGTCGAGGTCGATGCCTACGACATTGTCTGCGACGAATCGACGCCTTTGCCCAGGACGCGATGCTTCGAGAATGTCGCGCCGCCTGTCTTCTGCGGGTATAAGGCAGAGGAATGCGACGTGAACGTGTGGCACGAACTGGCAAAATGGCGCAAGGTGGCGCCGGGCGTCTCCGGGCGAAAGGTCCCGGCGAAGCTCTATGCCGGAGAGCATAACACCACTGGATTCCTTCAGGTCGAGCTGGCGTGTACGGAGCCGGGGCGGTTCATGGCGACCGTGGACGAGTTGCGTACGCCTGATGGAGACGTGAACCCGCTACGCATCGAAATCGCGGCCGGCGCAATATGGGACATCAGGCGCCCAGGGCGATATGTGCTGGAGTTCTTCGAGCCGCAGACGTTTAAGTTTGCCCGCTTGGCGATGCTCTCCGGCAAGGCGACGTGGAAGGCGCCTGTCGTGCGCCGCTATCGGAATGCCGAGGCTTTCAACAACGTCTATGTGGGGGCGGATCCCGTGGCCGCCAAGGTCTTGGCGGCGGCCGCCCGTACGCTTGCACAGTGCGCGACGGACGTGCCAATGGACTGCCCGAGCCGCGAACGCGCCGGCTGGCTGGGAGATTCCTATTTTTCGGGCCCAAGTCTGCAGTTGCTTGCAGGCAATGCGTCGGTAGAGCGTGCGTTCCTTCGCGACTATGCGCTTGCGAAGGGATTTCCGAATCTTCCGAAGGGCATGGTGGCGATGTGCTATCCGTCGGATCATACGGATGGGCTCTACATTCCGACGTATGCGCTGTGGTTCCTCCTTGAAATCGAGGACTATGTGCGCCGAACCGGAGATCGCGAGACGGCGAAGCTGCTGGAGGGACGCGTGAGGGAGCTGTTGAAGTGGTTTGATGGATATGTCAACGCAGATGGACTTCTTGAAAAGCTTCCGTCATGGGTATTCGTCGGTTGGGATGCGTCAAACGGCTATGTGCAGGACGTGAACTATCCGGCGAACATGCTCTATGCCGCCGCATTGGATGCGGTCGGGCGACTGTACGGATGGGAGCGCTGCGTCCGTCGTGCGGATGCGATCCGTTCCGCTGTCCGTGCGCAGTCATTTGACGGGGCACAGTTTCGCGACCATGCGGTGCGCGGGAAGGATGGCGCACTTGCCGTGCGTCCTGAAGCGACAGAGACGTGTCAGTACTATGCGTTCTTCACGGGTACGGCAGACTCTGTCCGCGACGCCGAACTTTGGGGGCGTCTGGTGCGGGGCGAACGCGGCACACTGAAGAAGGCCGGCCTCTTCCCCGGCATGCAATTGCGCTTCCTCTGCCTTGCGCGTGCGGGAATGCCCGAACTCGCCCGAAAGGAAGCCCTCGCCTACTATGCGGACATGGCAGACCGAACCGGAACACTGTGGGAACATGACGCGCCGCAGGCAAGTTGCTGCCATGCGTTTGCGACAGGCTTCGTTTCCCTTTTCGCCGATGAGATCAGGCCGTCCAAGGCCGTGGACTTGTGATTGTCATCCATCGGGCCTTAGAGAATCGACGGACATGAGTATGGTATAATACGGGCATGAGTTTCAATGTTCCCGTGATTGATCCGTGACGATGGATCGAGCGGCTTTCGACTCGGTCGTGCTGTGGTTCTGTTGCCTTGGCTTGGGCGGTGTCGCCCTTGCCGCGCTGGCGCTTGGCCTGTCGCGCTGTTCCGCCCGTGTGCGCGCGGCGGTCCGGCGGCTGGGCGGGCCGACGGTCTTCGTCCTCGGCGGCTTCATGGCCTATGCGACGATGGAGGGCTCGGTGACGCGGACGTACAAGGAACGGTGCGCCGAAGCGGCGGGTGGTTTTTTAGACGGGATTGACAAGATTGACAGGATTGCCGAGACGGATACGCCAAACGCCTCAAATCCTGTGAATCCTGTCAAAGACCCTCCGCGCCTCCCCGCCTCCAACAACTCCGCGTTAAGCGACAGCAACCTCACATTGTCTTCGGTGACAAACCCCTGTTTCTATGGAATCGAGAAGGGAACTGACGCGGTGACGCTGGGGGTGGCGTGGCCGGACGCCCACTCCCTGCCCAACGGCCGTCTCGACGTCTTTGGGCACTGGCAGCTGGCATCGGGCGGCTGGACGCGCCTCGCGCAGGTCGACGTGTCCGGCGCGCAGCCCCCCGCGGCTGTCGAGATCGATGTGGGCAGCTTCCCGACGGACGCGATGGAACGCATGGCGTTCTTCCGGCTCGCCACGCAGGACGACTCGGACGGCGACGGCCTCTCGGACGCCTATGAGGCGTGGACGCTGGGGACAGGCCCCGCGAACCCCGACACGGACGGGGACGGGCTGGGCGACGGCGATGAGGTTGCCCTGGAGACAGACCCCCTGGGCGCAGACACCGACGGGGATGGAGTTGTGGACGGAGCCGAGACGGGATGCGTTGTCAAGGCGGACGGTTTCGAGTGGTACGACACGACGGGCTGGGCGACGGTCTACGGAACCTCATACGGAGATGGCCTGCACAGCTACTGGGGAGCGCTTGCGGTCGCTTCACTGCCTGACGGCCTGACGGTCCTTGGCAGCCTGATGTCGAAGGCGGTGTGCTTCGACAACGGGGTCATGTACCTGAATGCGCCCGGATCGAACGTTGCTCTTGTCTTCCCCGAACTCGCGACGCCGCTGGACAGGGGGACCTACAGCATGGGCGACATCCTGGTTGCGCCTTACTGGTGCAGCGCGGCGCGGCCGGACGACGTGCCGACGGCGGAGAAGGAACGGCGCGACCAGGTGCTTCTCGCCGACCAGGAGGTTCGCGGCCAGCGCCGCAACGACGCGCTTGTCGGCACGGTGCGCGAGGTCATGGTCGAAGGGCCGTCGAAGCGCAACAAGGCGCGCCTGTCGGGGCGCGACTCCGGCAACCGCATCGTCGTCTGGGAGCCGCCGGCCGATGCCGCCTGCGTCTTGCGCGCGCCGGCCATCGGCTCGCTCGTCCGCATCCGCATCACCGAGGCGCATCCGCAGATCCTGGTCGGCGTTCCCGCCTGAAGAGGCCGCGTAAGGAGCAGACACATGGTCAAACGCCTCATCTGGCGGTGGCCCTTCCGCAAACGCGGGCAGATGTGCTATAATACACCCCATGCGGAAAGGCCAGGCTCTTCTCGAATATGTGCTCGCGCTCGCGGGCCTCGCCGTCGTGGTGTCCGTCTTGGGATTCCTCGTCTCGGCTTCGGTCGGCTTCGGCGTCCGCACGGAAAGGCTCGTTTCAAGCGAATACCCCTAAAAGGAGCAATGTCATGGTGCGCCAAGCAAGCTTGGCTGAACTTGTAGAATGAAAGGAATCTACTCAGTAAGGATAATGGCATACTGA
>CAKUGW010000115.1 GCA_934654805.1 uncultured Kiritimatiellota bacterium | reverse complement strand
GATGAGCGGCTTGCCATCGGAGAAGGACTCTCGCAGCCGCTTCAGGTAGTCCGGCTTGCCGTCGTCGTGCTTCGCAATCGCACCGAGGCTGACGATGGTCTTCTTGCCAATCATCAGCTTTCCGTTGCTGCTTTTCATTCGCTTCAGCGACACGAGCCGTATGTACTCGTTGTTGCCCGACTTCAGTTTTTCGATGTGTAGCGACATGTTGACCTTTGGTAAAATGACGGGATAACGATATTGTTATACAATGGAAGGTGCACTTCAGTCAATAGGGTACGCAACATTTTGAAGATTAGTCAGTCAGCCAACTGGCAAACTCGGGAAAGCGCGCGCCGCATGAGACGCACGCGCCTGCACGGCATCGACGCGGAAGTCGCCGAGACCTTCCTGGAGCGGGCTAAGGGCCTTATCGGCCGCCGCGCGCTGCCGGAGGGGCAGGGGCTGCTCATTCCGCGCTGCAATGCGATCCACACGCTCTTCATGCGCTTTCCGATCGATGCGACGTTTCTCGGCCGGAAGGGCGAGGTCGTGAAGGTCGTGCGCGACATCCGGCCGGGGCGGCTCTTCGTCTGGGGCGGCTGGCGCGCGCGGCAGGTGCTGGAGACCGCGAGCCGTCTGGCGCGTCTGCCGTAAGGGGTCAGCAGGTTCAGGGCGCGCAACCATCCGCGTCCGAATATGGTATAATTCGGACATTCTTCAAAAGCCTATCAAGCAAGGAGAGACAAACATGACACACGCATCAAGAAGGGACTTCTTCAAGGGCGCGGCGGCTCTCGCCGCGGTCGGCGGCCTCGGCGCGCGCGAGGCGCTCGCGCACGCCGCGAAGCCGAAACCCAACAACAACCCGATCTGGCTCATGACGAGCGCATTCGCCAAGGACCCCGACTTCGAGTCGGTCGTGAAGCGCGCGAAGGCCGTCGGCGCGCAGGGCCTGGAGCTCTGCGTCTTCCGCCGCGACACGGACCGCCAGGACCACATCGCAACGCACCTCGACTACGACCACTTCACGCCGGAGCGCGCGCGGCAGGTCATCGACCTCTGCAACCGCGAGAACATCCGCGTCTCCGTCGGCGCCTACGACAACCTCATCGGCGGAAGGCCCGACCTGCAGGTCGTCAACCAGAACCACATCCTCAAGCTCATCCGCATCGCGGCGATGCTCGGCGGCGACGCGAACGACGTCGTCTGCGGCACGTTCGTCGGCTATGACCACGTCCTCGGCCGCCAGGACGGCGGCTTCGAGAAGAACCTGGAGAAGTTCAAGAGGGTCTTCCAGCCGATCCTCAACTACGCGAAGTCGCTCGGCGTGACGGTCTGCGTCGAGAACTGCCCGATGGAGGGCTGGCAGCCCGTCACGGCGCCGGACGCCTACAACAACCTGCCCGGCTGCCTCGCGGCGCGCAAGCTCATGTACGCGATCCTCGACGACGACAGCGCGCTGCAGGAGACGTATGACCCCTCGCACGACGTCTGGCAGCACATCGACCCGACGGACGTCATCAACGCGATGGACTTCCGGAAGCTCCGCCGCGTCCACATCAAGGGCACGCGCAACTTCGCGAACGACGCGGAGGCCGTGCACTGGGGCCGGCTCTATCCGCAGCAGTCCGTGAACGCCGCGCTCGCGAAGAAGGCGGGCGTGCCGCTTCCGGGCGGCGAGTGGGACCGCCTCAGCTACGAGCCGCGCCTCCCCGGCTTCGGCGGCAGCGATTCGTGCGACTGGACGAAGTTCCTGGAGAACCTGATGGCGAAGGGGTATGCGCACCCGTTCGTGATCGAGAACGAGGGCGTCAACTCCTCGCACACGGGCAACATGGGCGCGACGCTCCAGGGCTTCCGCGCGACGGTGCTCAACACGGCGCCTGTCGTGTGGCCGCTGGGACCGGACGGCTATGCGTTCGACACGCGGGCGCTGAAGCCGATGACGAACCCCGGCATCGACCCGAAGCCCGTCACGATGCGCGACCTCGCGTCATGAGCCGGAGTCCGAAGGGCTCGCTCGCGCTCGTCTCGCTCGGCTGCGCGAAGAACGCGGTCGACCTTCAGGTGCGCGCGGGCGCGCTCCTGAAGGCCGGGTGGGCGCTCTCGCCCGACCCGGACCGCGCCGACACGGTGATCGTGAACACGTGCTCGTTCATCGCCTCCGCCCGCGAAGAGGCCGAGGCGGAGATCCGCCGCGCGCTGGAGCTGAAGCGGCGCGGCCAGTACGGGCGCGTCGTCGTTACGGGGTGCTACCCCCAGCGCTATCCGCAGCTGAAGGAGGCCTTTCCCGGCGTGGACGACTGGGTGGGCGTGCCGCAGGCGTGGGAAGAGCCGAAGGTTCCGGCCCTGCGCCTCACGGGCAAGGCGTTCGCCTACCTGAAGGTCGCCGAGGGCTGCGCGCACCGCTGCGCCTACTGCGCGATTCCGCAGATTCGCGGCAAGTACCGCTCGCGTCCGATGCGGTCGATCCTGCGCGAGGCGAAGGCGCTCGTGGCGACGGGCTGCCGCGAACTCAACATCGTCGCGCAGGACCCGATGCTCTGGCGCGAGGGCGAGAAGCGGCTCGCCGACCTGCTCTGGGCGCTCGACAAGATTCCCGGCGACTTCTGGGTGCGCGTCCTCTACAGCTATCCGAGCGAGATCACGGAGGACTTCGCGGTCTGGCTCGCGTCCGCGAAGCATGCGGTCAAGTACGTGGACATCCCGATCCAGCACACCGTGCCGGCCGTCCTGGAGAAGATGAACCGGAAGCGGGCGATCGAGCCGTCGCGCAGCGCGGCGGAGGCCCTGCGCGAGGTCGTGCCCGGCGTCACGCTCCGCACGACGGTCATGACGGGCTTTCCGGGCGAGACCGAGGCGCGCTTCGAGGAGATGCTCGCCGACCTGAAGCGGATGCAGTTCGACCACCTGGGCGCGTTCGCCTATTCGCCGGAGAAGGGGACGAAGGGCGCGACGATGAAGGGGCGTCCGAGCCGCGCGGTCGCAGAGGCGCGCGAGAGGCGCGTCATGGAGCAGCAGGCGAAGGTCTGGAAGCTGAAGGCGAAGCGGCTGCTCGGGCAGACGTTCCGCGCGCTCGTGATCGCGCCCGGCGTCGCACGGATGGAATCGCAGGCGCCGGACGTGGACGGCGTGACGTATTTTGAGGAAAGAGGGACGAAGGAAGAAGGAAGAGGCTCGGAGGTCGGCGAATTCGTTGACATCCGGCTGACGAAGGTCAGGGGCTTCGACTTCGAGGGCACGTTGATGCCCTGAAGTCGGACATGTACATGCCGGTTCAGGTGCGGCGCGGGGCTCCGACGTCCGCACATGCTTGCTCGCCCATAGGTTCGGGGCGTCTGAATATGGTATAATCTGCGGTCATGAAGATTTCAGAGATCATGGCCGCCGGACGGACGAGCCTGTCCTTCGAGGTGTTCCCCCCGAAGCGCCGCGCGGCGTCCGGGGCGGACGAGGAACAGGCGGCGATGGAGCGGACGAAGCGCGTCGTCCGCGCGATCGCCGCCGCACAGCCGGCGTTCATCTCCGTCACCTACGGGGCCGCCGGCGGCACGACGGGCGCAAACACGTGCGAGCTCGCGAAGTTCGTGCAGGACGGCTGCGGCGTGCCCGCGCTCGCGCACATGACGTGCATCGCCGCCGACCGCGCGAAGGTGGCGGACGAGGTGCGGGGCTTCCGCGCCGCCGGGATCGAGAACGTCCTCTGCCTGCGCGGGGACTGTCCCCCCGACACGGAGTTCCCCGGCGACCCGACGTTCCGCCACGCGGCGGATCTCGTGCGCGCGCTGAAGGGCGAGGGGTTCTGCCTCGGCGGCGCGTGCTACCCGGAGGGGCATCCCGAATGCGCGCATCTCGCCGACGACCTCGCGCACGTGAAGGAGAAGGTCGAGGCGGGGCTGGACTTCCTCACGACGCAGATGTTCTTCGACAACAACGTCCTCTTCCACTACCTTGCGCGGCTGCGGACGGCGGGCGTGACGGTGCCGGTGATCGCGGGCGTGATGCCCGTCACGAACGGCCGGCAGATCCGGCGCATCTGCGCGCTGTCGGGGACGTACCTGCCGCCGCGCTTCCGGGCGATCGTCGACCGGTTCGGCGACGACCCGGTCGCGATGCTGGACGCGGGCGTCGCGTACGCGACCGAGCAGATCGTCGACCTCTTCGCGAACGACGTGAACAACGTCCACGTCTACACGATGAACAAGCCGGAAGTCGCCATCCGGATCATGCAGAACCTCCATGGCATCGTCCGCGCCCATTGAACGACGCGGCCTCTGGCGGCGTGACGGCGACAGGGTCTACCTCTGCGGGACGCTGGGCGCGGCGTTTGACCGCTGGCAGCGGGCGCGCGCGGCCGTCAGCGCGGCGGAGGCCTACGAGGCCCAGCGGCTCGGACTCGTCGAGGTCGAGCGGCTGATGGACGAGCTGGAGGCGGCGGCCCGGCGGGAGGTCGAGGCCGACGGGCGCACGCGTCTGCTGCCGCGCCGGTCGCCGGGCTACGGCGAGATGCCGCTCGCGCAGAGCCGCGAGATCCTGGAGCGGCTGGACGCGACGCGGAAAATCGGCGTCGCGCTCACCGACTCCCTGTCGCTCGTCCCGACCAAGTCGGTGACGGCCATCTGCGAAATCAAGCGTACAGACGGAACGGAGCCTCCGCCATGAACTTCGGATTTTGGTATAATAGCAGGAATCTACTGTTCAGGGGTTGTTATGTCTCAAGATTTTAGCGAGCAGAGCGCGCACAGAGTCAAAGCGTCAGGCACTCCTGCCAAGGCGGGTAGGAGGGGCTTTCCCGTGGAGACGCATTGTGGCGACTTGTTTGGGAAATGGCCTCCTTCGACAATGGCGGAAGACATTTGTGACGCATTGGGTTGCAGGTACGGTCTGCCCGGATGGCCGGATGCGTTTGGCCGATCCCTCAGGGGCTTTCTTGACACGCAGCACGTTCGGAAGGTTCGGACGTTGAGCCTGTTTTCGGGTGCGGGCGGATTGGACATCGGCTTTTCGGATGCCGGGTTTGAAATCGTGGATTCCGTCGAAATTGAGCGGAAGTTCTGCGATACGCTTGAATTGAATACGGGCAGGGGGAAGCGCTTCGCGAACTCGAGGGTAAACTGCATCGACATACGCGCGTTCTCGGGCCGTCAGATCGGAGAGATCGATTTCATCATTGGCGGACCACCATGCCAGACGTTCAGCGCAGCGGGGCGCAGGGCCAATGGCGTCTTGGGCACGACAGATGCCCGCGGTGTCCTTTTCCGCGAATACGTGCGCCTCTTGGGTGAACTGCATCCAAAGGGGTTCCTTTTCGAGAACGTCTACGGCCTGACAGGTGCGCAGGGTGGAAATGCGTGGCGGGAGATCCAAGACAGCTTTGCGGCCGTTGGCTATCGAATCTTCTCGCGGGTTCTCGATGCCGCCGATTACGGCGTCCCACAGCATCGTGAGCGGTTGATCATTGTCGGCGTGTGCGAGGGCGAGTATAAGTTTCCCCGGCCGACGCATGGCCCAGATTCGCCTGCAAAGACGCCGTATTACAACGCGGGAACGGCGATCTGCGATCTGAAGCTGACGGCGGAAGAGCGGAAGGTTGGCCTTGGGGGCCGTTTCGGTCATTTGCTTGAAGGCATCCCGCCTGGGTTGAACTACAGTTACTACACCAGGGAGATGGGGCATCCGCGTCCCGTATTTGCCTGGCGCTCCAAGTTCTCCGATTTCCTCTACAAGGCGGATCCCGACGCGCCCGTTCGGACGATCAAGGCGCAGGGCGGCGCGTACACGGGGCCGCTCCACTGGGAAAACAGGTTTTTTGCCCTGGGCGAATATAAACGGCTTCAGACGTTTCCGGATGACTACGAGATCAGTGGCGGAAAGCAGGTCGCCGTCAAGCAGATCGGGAATTCCGTCCCGCCCCAGCTTGCGCGCATGCTTGCGATCTCGATCCAGGAACAGCTGTTTGGCGTCTCGTTCCCGTTTCGCCTCTCCTATCTGAATGCCGAGGACAAGCTGACCTTTCGCAGCCGCAAGCATGCCGTGATGGAACGGTATCGCCAAAAGGCGAAGTCTGAAATCTCCAAGCTTCCCAAGGTCGAACTTGTCAGCAAGCCTTATCGCGGAGACTTCTTTTGCCGCATTTCAGACAAATTTAAGTTTGAGCGGTGTGAACAGTCCAAGGGAGCGTTTCGGGTTCATGCGGAGGGGGATGATACGTTGACCGTTAGCGTCTTCGATGATGGCGAGGGAAACGCCCGTCAGAACTTCATCGTCGAGATTGTTTCTCGCGGCTTGGCGTGGGACGTCCCGTTTTCCCGCGTCCTTTTGAATTCATACTCGGAATCTGCAAAGTCGTTCACCGTGGCGTGGAAAGCCTTCGAGAACATGGTGTCCGAATGGGGGATAAGAGCCGATCTCGTTCAGTTGAACGGTTATTATCAGTATGCCCCTGCGCTGGATTGCAAGTGCCGATTCCTGCGTTCCTGCAAGTACGCCGATATCATCTCGAAAATCGTCGCGGGAGAGGATGTTCGGCGGATCGTGTCAGAAGACGAGCTGATGCGTGACTGGAACATGCCGAAATCGGAAATCATCGACGTAGCCTCGACACTTCGCGGACTCGGCTATGAGGTGAGAAACAACAAGACAAACCCGCAGATCGCACCTGGCATGTGGCTCATTCCGTATGCCTTCCCGACATTGAATCACATGAGCGTACAGCTTGGAAAGGAAATCCGCTGATGAAAGGCAAGACGATTATGGCAGGGTCGGACAAGGACATGGAAAACCATCTTGATGTCTACGCGGACAGGTCTGTCCTGCACGTCGGTGGTACGGCTTTGACGTTCCGAGAGGGCATTCAAAGCGAGGACACCAAGAAAAGATACAGGCGGATTTGTGAGGCGTTTGATTCCGGATACCTGCAGAAGCTCCTTCATGACACCCAGGCTGGCAAGGTTGATCTGTCCGTCCTGCCTGATGACGTCGCCGCGCTTTTGAAGAAGATTGTGGATGGCATCTCGGAAAACGAGGGTCGGGCGGTCGTTTGCATCTGCTTTCTGCAGCTGGCCGTCAAGAGCATTGATCCACGCCAGTCGGTCAGGTTGCACAAGGGAGGCCCGACCAAGAAGAACTTCTCATGGGTTGACGGCATCTCCATGCGCAGCCTCGACTCCAAATACACGAGCAAGTTCCTCCGCGACAGCAACTTGATGAGCATGAACAGTTTCGGCGCAATGATGACGCGTTCGTTCGCCGAGAATTACCCATACTCAAGTCTCTATAAGGCATCCATCCGAGGACCGGCAGATTCGTGGGTGGATCTGGTCGATCGGATCGAACTCAATGCGCTCAACCCTGAACTCGCATTGGCCTATCTCATGACTCTTCTGAAGAACAGGTCGGAGGCGTTTGCCAAACTTTCCGACAAGGCCTGTCACTTGGCCCATGCGACGAAACCTCTTTCCTTTGATCAGGTTCGGGCGGGGCTGGCCAATTTCATTGATCGCACGACTTATTCCGCCCGAGCCCTTGAAGTTGTCATGCATGGGCTTTTGCAGGCGTTGATCCAAACGGGGGCAATGCCCGATTGCCAGATTGTTCCGCTTTGTCAGATGAGGACGGCCAACAGGAAAGCTGGAACCATCGGCGATGTCGAAGTCAAAAGCTTCGACGACGAGATTGTTGAGGCGTGGGATGCGAAATACGGAAAACCGTATCTCTGGGATGAACTCGTTGAACTGGGGGAAAAGCTCTGCCAGACGCCATCTGTACTCAGAGCCGGATTTGTCGTGGACAGGAAGCCTGATATCCGTGCGGACATTCTGGATCGGAAGAGCAAGATCGAACAGGCCACAAAAACAACTGTCCATTTGATGTCATTTGAGGAATGGGCGCGCTTCCAGAGCGGCAATGTCTCAGACGCCGACAAGACCGAACTTGCGCATCAATGGCTGGTTGCCGTTGCGGAATCCTTTGGACGCAGGCGACTTGACGTTGCGCCGATTGACGAGCCGTGCGAGACGTGGCTCAATGATTTGAGCGCGTGGCTTGAAAGCCTGTCAGGACACATTTCCCTGCCATGACGTGCATCTGACAAAAGGAATCGCGACGATGACGAGAACCATGACCTTTCTCGACGGAGGGTTTGGGACGATGATCCAGGCGGCGGGGCTGCCCGTCGGCAAGGACCCGTGCGACTGGAACATCGAGAACCCGGCGGCGGTCACGGCCGTGCATCGCGCCTATGTCGAGGCGGGCGCCGAAATCGTCCTCTCGAACACGTTCGGCGCGAACCGCCTCAAGTACCACGGCGCGCAGGACCTCGCGCAGCTGATCCCGGCGGCAATCGCCAACGCGCGCGCGTCGGGCGCGGCGAAGGTCGCGCTCGACCTCGGCCCGACGGGCAAGCTGCTGAAGCCGGCGGGCGACCTCGACTTCGACGCGGCCTACGGCGCCTTCGCCGAGGCGATCCGCCTTGGGCGGGAGGCCGACCTCATTTTCATCGAGACGATGGGCGACGTCTACGAGGTGAAGGCCGCCGTGCTCGCCGCGAAGGAGACGTGCGACCTGCCGATTTACGTGACGGTCGCGCTGGGCGAGAACGGACAGCTCCTGACGGGCGGCTCGGTCGAATGCGTCGCCGCGCTGCTGGAGTCGCTGGACGTCGCGGCCTACGGCCTCAACTGCGGGCTCGGCCCCGACCGGATGCTCTCGTTCGTCGAGCGGCTGGCACAGGTCTCGACGAAGCCGATCATCGTCAAGCCCAACGCGGGCATGCCGAAGCTCGTGGACGGGAAGACGGTCTTTCCCGAGACGCCGGACGAGTTCGCCACGCACGTCGCCGCGCTCGTGCGGGCCGGGGCCTCGGTCGTCGGCGGCTGCTGCGGCACGACGCCCGCGCACATCCGGGCCGTCGCCGCGACCCCCATTCCCCCCCCACATCTCACATCCCATCCCCCACATCTCACTTCCCATCCCTCATCCCTCATTTCCAGCGGCACGGGCGTCGTCACGCTACGTCCGCATCAGGGCCTTGTGATCGGCGAGCGCATCAACCCGACGGGCAAGAGGCTCCTGAAGGAGGCGTATGCGAGGGGTGACGTCGCCTATGTGCTGCGCGAGGCGGTGAAGCAGGTCGATGCGGGCGCGGAGGTCCTCGACGTCAACTGCGGCGTGCCCGGCCTCGACGAGGCCGCGCTCATCGAGGCGACGGTGCAGGCCGTCCAGAGCGTCGCGACGTGCCCGATCCAGATCGACACGGCCGACCCCCAGGCGCTTGAGCGGGCGCTTCGCCACGTGAACGGCAAGCCGCTCGTCAACTCCGTGAACGGCAAGCGCGCGTCGATGGACGCGGTCTTTCCGCTCGTGCGGAAGTACGGCGGGACGCTCGTCGGGCTGTGCCTGGACGAGGGCGGCATCCCGGCGACGAGCGAGGGGCGCGTGGCGATCGCGCGGAAGATTCTCGCGGAGGGCGAAAGGTACGGCTTCGCGAAGGGGGACTTCGTCTTCGACGCGCTGACGCTCGCGGTCTCGGCCGATCCGAACGCGGCCCTCGTCACGCTGGAGACGGTGAAGCGGCTGACGGACGAGCTGGGCGTCAACACGGTGCTCGGCGTCTCGAACGTGAGCTTCGGGCTGCCGAACCGGCCGATCCTGAACAACACGATGTTCGCGCTCGCGAAGCGGGCGGGGCTGTCGGCGGCGATCGCGAATCCGTCGCTGATTCGCGATGCGATCGACCCGGCGGCGGAGGACGTGCTGCTCGGGCGCGACCGGAACTGCGAACGGTGGATTGCGCTTCAGACGGCGGCCGCGTCGTCGGCGGCGCCTGCGGCGGCCGCGTCGTCGGCGGGGGGCGATCCGCTTGCCGCGCTCACCGTCGCGGTCAAGGCAGGCCTGCGGGATGACGCGGCGGCGGCGGCCCGGGCCGCGCTGAAGGGCGGGGCGGAGACGATGACGCTGATCAACGCGGGCATCGTGCCGGCGCTGGAGGAGGTCGGCAAGGGCTTCGAGGCGGGCAAGGTGTTCCTGCCGCAGCTCCTCATGGCGGCCGACGCGGCGGGCGAGGCGTTCGCGGTCGTCAAGGCGGCGATGGCGGCGCGCGGCGACAGCCGGACGGCCTCCGCCGGATACCCGATCGTGATCGCGACCGTGAAGGGCGACATCCACGACATCGGCAAGAACATCGTCCGCGCACTCTTGGAG
>CAKUGW010000114.1 GCA_934654805.1 uncultured Kiritimatiellota bacterium | reverse complement strand
TGAGGACGGCCCTAACGGCTCAACACCCAAAGTTAGGATTTAGTTCTGGAATCCAAGTTTAGTTCCGGACGCGGCGCGCGTGACGGGCCGGAGGCGCGGCTTCTCCAGGACTGCGCGCCCCCCTCGGCCAGCGAGGTGACGGCGCCGCGCGGATGGGTCCTTGCGCCTGACATCGTCCTTACGGATAGGAAACCGAGGCCGATTCGAGGCCTGGGATCGCGCCGGCCTTCGTCACTGTCACGCGCAGGGCGTGCGCGCCGGCGGACGCCGGGCATGCGGCCGCGCAGACGCCGAAGACGACCTTCGCCGCATGCTCGATCATCTGGCACTTCGCCGCGACGAGCGCCGCGCGGATCGCCTCCGTCAGCGCGGCGTAGTCGATCGTGTCCGCAAGCCGGTCGGTCTCGGCCGCCGCGGACGGAATCGCCAGCTCGACGTCGATCCGCAGCTTCTGCAGGCGATGCCGCTCGTCGGGGCGCTCCCCGATGACGCAGAGGACTTCAAGGCCGTTCAGCTTCAGCGTCATGCCGGGCCTCCTTCCGTTCGGGCGTGTCGATCGCGATTCTCTTCATGCCGTGACATTATATCAAAAGCGGCGTTCGGGGGCGCATGCGTTCGTCGAAACGCGAGGAGGGCCGCCTTCCCATGCGTCAGCCCTGCGAAACCCGGTCGCCGCCACGCCATTCCGCCGAGGAATATGGTAGAATACGCGAACTGGGCGCGCGCGGGCCAAGATGGCCCATGGCGCGCAGGACTCATTCCAGACGGCTCGAAAGGATACGGAAGATGAAGGAAGCAACTGCGCTGATTCAGGAACTCGCCGCGCTCACGGGGGCGGACGTGGCGCTCTCCCCGGAGGGCGTCGCCGAACTCGTCGCCGACGGCAACGCCCTCACGCTGCGCTGGCGCGAGGAGGATTCGGACTGGCTCTGCTACGGCGTCGCCCTCGACGGCGGCGACGCGCCGCTCGGGCGCGAGACCCTGGCGCGGGCGCTCGCATTCAACCTCTTCGGCGCGGACGCCCTCGGCCTCCACGTCGGCCTCTTCGCCAACGCGATCGTCCTTTCGACGACGTGTCCGGCGGCGGGCCTCACGGCCGAGGCATTCGCCGGGAAGCTGCTCTTCCTCTCCGCGCAGATCGACGCCCTCGGCAAGCGCCTGGCCGTCGGCACGGACGCGGGCGCGACGCCCGTCGAGCCCCCGGCGGCGGACGCCCCCCTGTCGGATCGCCTCTACGCCTAGGCGCCGTCGCCCCGGGCGGGAGACCGCTGTAACCGCCAGCCCATTGGCGCGTAGTCCTGACGGCGCCGCCTTGGCGTTCGGCGAACACACGAGAGAAAAGGAAGCCACCATGCCCATTACCGTCGATTCCCTGCGGAACCTTGCCGCGAACCAGTCCGTCATGCTGAACGCCGAGACGCAGGATCTCGAGCGCAGCGGCCTGTCACTGCGCTTCCGCAGCGCGTTCGGCACGCGCGGCGCGGCGAACACGAACAGCCAGACGCTCGCGGCCATCCGCCAGGCCGTCGTCACCGATTCGCGCTTCAGCTGCGTCCAGCAGCGGGCGAGCGAACTCTTCGACCGGCTCAACGCCTCGAAACTCGTCCAGACGAACGCGATTCGCGGCATCCTCGCCGACCTCGACGCGGCGCGCGAACTGCACGCCGTCAACCTGCGCGCCAGCGCGCTCGACCTCCTGCACAACGCGGACGACATCGCGCGCCCGGCGTGCGTGCAGACGCATCCCGAGGTGGTGGCGCGCCTCCTCAACCACCTGATGGAGGCCCACGCGGCGCAGGCGAACGGAGACGTGAGCACCCTCACCTCGCGCGGCCTCGCGCGAGACGTCATCGACGTCCTCAACGCCGTCGAGACGGCGGCGGGCGGCGATGACGAGGCGGAGAGATGGGCGCTGCGCCATCTGGACGCCGACCCCGCCGCGTTCGCGACGCCCGAGGCGGCGACGGCGAAGACGGCCGCCTACCACGCCCTCCAGCCGCGTTTTGCGGCCGCCGCCGCGCACGTCACGGCGCAGACGTTCGCGGCGCTCCCCGGTGCGGACGGCCTCGGGCAGGCGCGTGCCACCGGCGCCGCGCTCCTCGGCGCGCTGACGGCCGTCGCGGACGCGATGGCGCTCGCCGACGAGCCGCAGGTGGCCGCCGCCGCAGGAAACGCCGACGAGGCGCGCGCCGCGCTCGCGAAGGCGATGTGCGCGGGCCTCCCCGCCGACACGAAGGCGGAGCTTTCCGACGCGCTGATGTCCACGGGCGGCCTCCAGCTCGCCCGTTTCTGCCAGGAGGCGGGCAACCCGCGCACGACGGCGCTGTTCGCCGCCGCGCGCGCCCTCGCCGATGCCCTGCGCGCGCCGGACGCCGCCGGCCCCGACTTCGCGACGGCCGTCGGCCGGACGCTTCTGGACGCGACGCGCCTGCCGACGGCGGCCTTCGCCCTCTCGCCGAAGCGGAGCCTCCTGATAGGCCCTGCCAATGCCACCGTCTCCCGGCTGATGCAGGAGGTGCGCAGCCTTCCCGTCCTGCAGGACGACGCGGCCTTCGCCGCAAGCGTGCGCGCGCACGTCGCCGACGGCCTGCGGGATGTCTACGCAAACGAACGCGCGAAGATGGGCGGACAGCCGAACGGCCTGACGCCGGTCTTCGACAAGGACATCGTGCGCGGCCTCAGCGTCACCCTCCCGAACGGGGTGCGTCTCGCGCACGACGTCGCGGCGGCCAAGGACCAGATCGCGCGCTATGTCGCGCACGACGACGCGGCGACGTTCGCGAACCTCCCCCGCGATCTCAAGGCCCGCGCCGAGCGGATCGTCGCGCTCTGCAGCCAGGAGACGGAGAAGGTCGCCCTCCATTGGGAGATCGGCATGTTCCCGAACGAAGAGGGCTTCGACCGCTTCACGCTGGCCCAGGCGAACGGCGGCACGCGCACGTTCACCCTCTCGGAAGAAGCCGACGGTTCGCTCGGCTTCGCCTACGAGGCCGAAGTCCCGCTGCCGGCCATCCTCGACGGCGAGGGCCGGCGGCAGACGCTCGGCCCGGGCTCGTCCCAGCGCCTCCACCTCGCGTTCTCCGTCGCCCCGGACGGCGCGCTCGCCGTCCAGTCGTTCGCCACGGGCGTCACCGCCTTCCCCGACGCGACGAAGCACGACTACGACATGCGGGACTTCTCGCGCCTGCCGGAGAGGCTGGGCCTGACGGCGGCCGAGACGGGACGCCTTGTGCGGATGAAGGAGCTTGAGACGGCGCGCGGCACGGATCTGGAGGCCTTCAACGACCACATGAAGATGGGGGAAAGTGGTCTGCGCCGCCTCTTCAACTACCCCGCCTTCCTGCGCGATCAGGAGACCTACGGACAGGCCACGGCACTGCTCGCGCATTTCGACGCGGCCTACGCGAAGCTGACGGCGGGCGACGCGAGGACATTCCCGCCGGCGTCGAGATGGTTCCTGGAGCGGCTCGTCTTCGACGACCTCTCCCTCAAGCTGGAGGCGGGCGGGAAGCTGCCGAAGCCGAACGCCTTTGCGCGCACGCTCGCGGTGTCGAATCCACTCGTCGCGTTCATGGGCCTGGCGCGCCAGTCCGCGTCCGTCGGCTGCACGGTTCTCGCGATGCCGGCGAAGTACCGCGAGAGCGTCGTGCGCGCGCTCGCCCTCCTGGAGGGCGCGCACAGCCCCAGTGTCGTCAATCGCCTCATCGACAGGCGCGACGACCTTCTCGCGCTCGCCGCGCGCGGGAAGCTGACGCGCGACAACGTCCTCAAGACCGGATGGGGCAATCCGGTCCCGCAGGACATCCGCAGCGCCCTCGCCGTCAAGGACGCCCGGCAACGGACGCGGGCGCTGCTCACGGCCCTCGACTTCGGCGATTCCAGTCGCCTGGCGGCAATCGGCGTGACGGACCGGTCGCCCAGCTTCGCGGCGTGCCTCGAGATGGTCTGGAAGTATGGCGTCGATGCGCAGACGGCCCTCGACATCGTGGAGGGGCGCGTGCCCGAACCGGCCCGGGCGCTCAACCCGTTCGAGCCGATGTCGGTCACCAGCATCCAGTCGGCGCAGGATCCGGCAAAGGCGGAGGAACAGCTCGCGAAGGACATCCACCGCATGCGGGACGGCTTCACCGACGTGGCGACGAACGAACGCCGGCTCGTCGACGCGCCCTCCACGTTCTCGTTCCTCCTGCCCGACGGCACGGCGCTCGACCTCGACAGCTCGGCGAACGGCCTGTCGGAGCAGGATGCCCAGGCGTGGGTCGGCGGACGCCCCTATTCGGTGTCGCGGCAGATCCGAGACGCCGCCACGCGGCTCTGCGGCGAGGCGCATCCGATGCAGATCGCGAACGTCATCCTCGGCCTCGCGCAGGGGTGCGTCGCGCCGCTTCGGACGCAGGCGGCCGCCCACGGGGTCCGGGCGACGGAGCATTCGCAGGCGGCCTTCCGCGTGGAGGCGGTGCGCGACGCGCACGGCCAGCCCACGGGCGACGTTGCCGTCCACGTCACGAACCTGCCGGGCTGCCCGCTCGTCTTCGACTGGACGGTCACCGTCCACCCAGACGGCTCGCAGGACCTCAGCCCCGTCACGATGCACCGCGCCGACGACGCCGCATAGCCCTGCCCGGCGGCGCCGCCGGTCCGTTCAGCGCACGAGCCCCCATCCCTCCGGCGGCTTCACGCGCACGTCGCCGCCGTCCACGATCTCGGCCTTGAGCGGACTCGCGCTGCGGAGCGTCGGCCAGACCTTCGCCGGACGCAGGTTGCCGAAGAGGCCGAGTTCCGCGCGGAGCGTGAGCAGGGCGCGGCGTTCGGGACGCCGCTCGGCGGGGAGCGCGTCCCACTTCGGCCCGCCGACCGCGCCGAGCAGCACGGCGTCCGCCGCGCGGCACGCGGCGAGCGTCGCGCCGGGCAGGCAGTCGCCGCAGAGGTCGTAGGCGGCGCCGCCCACGGGATAGACGGTCATCTCGAAGTCGTGTCCGAAGCGCCTGGCGACGGCATCGAGCGCCTTCTGGGCCTCAAAGGCGATCTCCGGGCCGATCCCGTCCCCGGGGATGACGGCAATGACCTTTCTCATGCGCGCGTCCCTCCCTTCCCCTCGTTCGCCGGACGCTTTCGGCTGAAGTAGGCGGCGAGTCCGCCGGCGGCGATCAGCTCGCGCATGAACGGCGGAAACGGCTCGGCCGTGAAGGCGCGCCCCGTCGTCTCGTCGACGATGCGCCCCGTCTCGAAGTCGACGGACACCGTGTCGCCGGCGGCGATCGCGGACGCGGCCTCCGGGCATTCGAGGATGGGCAGCGCGACGTTGAGCGCGTTGCGGTAGAAGATGCGCGCGAAGCTCGCGGCGATGACGCACGCGACGCCGCTCGCCTTGATGGCGATCGGGGCGTGCTCGCGCGAGCTGCCGCAGCCGAAGTTGCGTCCCGCGACGAGGATGTCGCCGGGTCGGACGGTCTTCACGAAGGCCGCGTCGATGTCCTCCATGCAGTGCGCCGCGAGCTCCTGCGGGTCGGGCGTGTTGAGGTAGCGGGCGGGGATGATGACGTCCGTGTCGACGTTGTCCCCGTACTTGAATGCTGTTCCGTGTGCGTTCATGTCTCAGATTCCTTCCGGTGCGGTGATCCTGCCCGCGACGGCGCTGGCCGCCGCGACGGCGGGCGAGGCGAGGTAGACTTCCGACTCGACGTGGCCCATGCGGCCGACGAAGTTGCGGTTCGTCGTCGAGACGCACCGCTCGCCCTTCGCCAGCACGCCCATGTGGCCGCCGAGGCACGGGCCGCACGTCGGCGTCGAGACGACGCAGCCCGCCCGGACGAACTGGGCGACGAGGCCCTCCTCCACGGCCTGCAGGTAGATCTTCTGCGTCGCGGGGATGACGATGCACCGGACACCCGGCGCGACCGCGTGGCCCTTCATCACCTCCGCCGCCATGCGCAGGTCGCCGATGCGGCCGTTCGTGCACGAGCCGATGACGACCTGGTCGATCGCGACGTCGCCCACCGCGTCAATCGTCCGCACGTTGGACGGCAGGTGCGGGAAGGCGACGGTCGGCTTCAGCGCGCCGAGGTCGATCTCGATCGTCCGCGCGTACGCCGCGTCGGGATCGGCCTCGTAGACGGCGGGCGGCTTCGCGGCGTGTTCGGCGAGGTAGGCGCGCGTCGCGTCGTCCACGGGGAAGATGCCGTTCTTCGCGCCGGCCTCGATGGCCATGTTCGCGACGGTGAAGCGGTCGTCCATCGTGAGCGCGGCGACGCCCGGTCCCGTGAACTCGAGGGACTGGTAGCGCGCGCCGTCCACGCCGATGAGGCCGATGAGGTGCAGGACGAGATCCTTGCCGCCGACGAAGCGGCGCGGCCTCCCCGTCAGCACGACCCTGATCGCGGAGGGGATGCGAAACCACGTCTCGCCCGCCGCCATGCCGGCCGCCATGTCCGTCGAGCCGACGCCCGTGGAGAACGCCCCGAGCGCGCCGTAGGTGCAGGTGTGGCTGTCCGCGCCGATCACGAGGTCGCCCGCCGTGACGAGGCCCTTCTCCGGCAGCAGGGCGTGCTCGACGCCGCAGTCGTGGCCGACCTCGAAGTAGTTCCTGATGCCCTGCGCCTTGGCGAACGCGCGCAGGCAGGCGCACTGCGCGGCGGCCTTGATGTCCTTGTTCGGCGTGAAGTGGTCGGGCACGAGCGCGATCTTCGCCGTGTCGAACACCTTGTCGCGCCCGAACTTCGGGAACGCGCCGACGGCGACGGGCGTCGTGATGTCGTTGCCCAGCACGAGGTCGAGCTTCGCCATCACCAGCTCGCCGGCGTGGACTTCCCCTTTCCCCGCGTGCGCCGCGAGGATCTTCTGCGTCATTGTCATTGCCATGTGGCTAATTCCTCCTCATGATATTGTGATAAGCGGCCCGTGTCGGCTACTTGTCGGTGTGGCCCCCCGTCAGCATGTCCGCCTCGTAGGTCTGCTGGGCGATGGCCGCCGCGCCCGCGCCGAGCCGTTCGCGCTGGCCGACGAGCATGCCGTTGACGGCGTCCAGCGTCGCGAGGATCGAGCTCTCGATGACGTCCGTCGAGACGCCCTTGCCGCGATAGGCGCCCGCGTCGTCCGCGATCTTGACGTTGACCTCGCCGAGCGCGTCGCGCGACTCGGTCACGGCGTCGATTCGGTAGTCGAGCAGCTTGAACGGATGGCCCACGATCTTCTCGATGGCCCGGACGGACGCGAACACGGGGCCTGTGCCGTAGGCGGTCTCGGTCGCCTTCAGGCCCGCGCGTTCCAGCGTGACGCACGCCGTCGAGTACATGCGGTTGCCGCTCGACACCACGTAGTTGACGAGCGTCCAGCCGTCCGCGCGGCGGGCGTGTCCGGCCACCGCCTCGACGAGCGCCACGACGTCGCGGTCCTCGATCGTCTTCTTGCGGTCGGCGAGCACCTTGAAGTCGGCGAAGAGCCTGTCCTCGACGGACTTCTCCAGCGTGTAGCCGAGCTCGGCGAGCCGCTGGGCGAAGGCGTGCTGGCCGGAGTGCTTGCCGAGGACGAGCGCGGCCTTCTTGAGGCCCACGCTCTCCGGCGTCATGATCTCGTACGTCTTCGCGTTCGCCATCACGCCGTGCTGGTGGATGCCGCTCTCGTGCGCAAAGGCGTTCGCGCCGACGATCGCCTTGTTGGGCGCGATCTTCACGCCCGTGATCGTCTGCAGCAGCTGCGCCGTCTTCGCGAGCGCCTCGGTCCGGACGCCGTAGCCGACGCCGTAGACGTCGTGCCGCGTGCGGAGGTTCATCACGACCTCCTCAATCGCGGCGTTGCCGGCCCGCTCGCCGATGCCGCAGATGCAGCCCTCGACCTGCCGCGCGCCCGCCGCAACGCCCGCGAGCGAGTTCGCGACGGCGAGGCCGAGGTCGTCGTGGCAGTGCATCGAGACGACCGCCCTGTCGATGTTCGGCACGCGCGTCATCACGTTCGCGACCATCGCCGCGATCTCCGCCGGTGTCGCGTACCCCACCGTGTCGGGCAGGTTCACCGTCGTCGCGCCGGCGGCGATCACCGCCTCGACGACGCGGCACATGAAGTCCCTGTCCGTGCGCGAGGCGTCCTCCAGCGAGAACTCCACGTCGTCGCAGTAGTTGCGCGCGTACTTCACCGCGTCCACCGCGCGCCGCAGGGCCTGCTCGCGCGTCATCTTCAGCTTGTACTCGAGGTGCAGGTCGCTCGTCGCGAGGAAGGTGTGGATGCGCGGACGCTTCGCGCCCTTGACCGCCTCGTACGCCGCGTCGATGTCCTTGACGAGCGCCCGGGAGAGCGAGGCGACCGTCACCTCGCGCACGGCCGCCGCAATCGCCTTGACGGACGCGAAGTCGCCGGGGGAGGCGATGGCGAAGCCGGCCTCCAGGACGTCCACGCCGAGGGCCTCGAGCTGCCGCGCCATGCGGACTTTCTCCTCGATGTTCATCGAGTAGCCGGGGGCCTGTTCGCCGTCCCGGAGCGTCGTGTCGAATATTCTGACCTGATCCATGTCTTTCTCTGCTTCCTTTCAACGAAAACGGCCCCGCTCGTCTGAGCGGGGCCGCCTGTCTTGCGTTTCGTGTCGTGTGTTCCCGAAAACGGCTAAACCAGGCGCGCCCCGCGCGTAACAAGCGCAAGGTCAAGGTTCCCAAGAAGGGAAAGCGCCGGAATGTCGATCCTGTTCATTTTCGGTTTCTCAAAAGCGGCGCGAATTGTACCACAACGCGGCCTCGCCTGTCAATGTGGGCAAGCATTTCCGGCAAGTTTTCTGTCTTGCATGAGATTCGTGTTGACTTGCGAAGGCAAAAAGGGACACCGAACCGCCGCATTTATCCTAAAAAAAAGCAGTTGCTCCCCGCCTGACGCAGGCGTGCCGGTCAGTTTCTGTCCCGCAGGGTCACTCCCGCCGCCGGATCAGGACAGCGGGAGCATGATCTGGCCACCAATCAGGGGCGGGTAGAGTCTCTGGACGAGCTGGTATTTGCGGAAGGCGTAGGCGACGAACGCGCTCAGCCCGGCCGCGATCGCCGTCCGCTTCATGTCCCGCGTGACGAACCCGCCCCAGCCCAACTGGCTCTTCATCTCGTCGAAGACGTTCTCGCGGCCTACGGCTATTTCCGCTTCGCTCCAATCCGGGTCGCCCCGCTCCCGGCAGGGCCTCGAGACCGCGCGGGGGTCGTATCCGAGGTCGGTGACGAGCGCGTGCCACTCGTAGCCGTCGGCGTACCTGTCGTCGTTCGCCGTGGCGAGCTCCAGCCCCGGGAGGATCGTCTCGAACGACCGCTTCGGGGAGTCCTTCCTCCTGCGCGGCTTGAGCTCGACGGGGCGCCTCATCAGCAGGACGCGCCGCTGCCTGCTCCAGCCGTTGAGCGTGAGGCGCGTGTCGACGCCCTGCCAGCCGTGGCCGTCTCGCCGCCCGCGTGGACCGCGACGCCGAGGACGAGCCTCAGCTTCGCGATGCAGGGCGTGTGGTAGCAGTGCGAGGGGCGCCCCGGCTTCTGCGGGCTGTAGCCGAGCTCCGCGCCCTCCTGGTGCCCGTAGACCGGCTTGACCGTCGGGTCGAGGTCGAGGACGTAGTCCTGGTCGAGCAGGGGCTCGACGAGCCGCAGGTTCGCGTCCCATATCCACTCGAGGCCCTCCCTCTCCGAGATCGCCTTGAGGTTGCGCCTTACCGAGTCGCAGGACATGAGCCTGCGCAGCCCGAACGCCTCGGCGGTCACCGCGTCGCCGGCCAGCGCGTCGAAATGCCGGTACCGGCTCGACCCGTTGAGCATGCCGACGATCGCCGTGCCGAGCGTCTCACGGTTCGTGGGCGCGTTCGGGCTCGTCAGCCGGAGGGGGCAGGACTCGACGAGGCGGTCGAAGACGCCCCCCGCCTTGAGGAACGCGCTCATGAGCGCGTTGTGGGCGCCCGTCGAGAGCGGGGCCGTGTCGTTCCAGCGGCAGTCGAATTCCCCGCCGAGGGCGTCGATCGTGCGGGCGGGCGCGGCGCCCCGTCGGTGAAGGCCTCCAGGCCCTCAAGCCCCAATAAACAAGGCTCTTCAGAGGTTTGTGAAAAAATCCATTGGGGATTTTGGCCAATCTACAGGCCCGGGTCTCATTGCGATTTGACCGGCTGATGCGCCTGTGCAAGCGAAATCCGGCGTTTCCGCGAGGCAGGGGGGGGGGGGGGGGGCTTGACGGGAAGCGCAAGACCGCATACAATGCCTTTCGTCCTT
>CAKUGW010000113.1 GCA_934654805.1 uncultured Kiritimatiellota bacterium | reverse complement strand
CGGGAAATCCGCACGTCCGGTTTGATGAGGGGGAAGTCGCATCGGCGAAGCCGAGGCGTGGGTCTCTACTCTACAAAGACATGGAAACGAAAGTCCTGCAGTTCGGGGAGGGCAACTTCCTCAGGTGTTTCATCGACTGGATGGTCCAGAAGATGAACGACAAGGCCGGGTTCGACGGCGCGGTCCAGATCATCCAGCCCATCGGCGAGGAGCTGTCCGTGCCGTCGAAGGCCCTGAATGCGCGCGGCGGCAAGTACCACACGTGCCTGCGGGGGCTCGTCAAGGGCCGCACGGTCGAGGAGCTCGAGGAGATCGCCTGCGTCAGGGGCGTGGACGTCGCGCAGAACCTTGAGAAGTACGCGACCGACCCGTCGATCCGCTTCGTCGTCTCCAACACGACCGAGGCCGGCATCCAGTACGTGAAGGGCGCTGACACCTTCCCGGCGAAGGTCGCGCGCCTCGTCACGGCGCGCTGCCGGGCCAAGCTGCCGGGCCTCGTCTTCCTCCCCTGCGAGCTCATCGAGCACAACGGCGACCAGCTCAAGGCCTGCACGAGGAGGTACATCGACGACCCGGCTGTCCTGAAGTGGCTCGACGAGGAATGCGTCTTCTGCTCGACGCTCGTCGACCGCATCGTCGCGGGGCGTCCCGACCCCGAGTCGGCGGCGCGCTACGCGAAGGAACTCGGCGAGACGGACGAGGTCCTCGTCTGCGGCGAGCCGTTCCACTTCTTCGTCGTCGAGCTTCCGGCGGGCTTCGACCTGGAGGCGGAGCTGCCGCTCAGGGCGGCCGGCGTCAACGTCGTCTACACGCAGGACATGCAGCCGTACCGCACGCGCAAGGTGCGCTTCCTCAACGCGGCGCACACGACGCTCGTCTACCTCGGCCTGGAGCGCGGCTTCACCGAGGTCGCGCAGTGCATCGAGGACAAGGAGCTCAACCTCTTCCTCCGCAAGGTGATCTTCGACGAGATCTTCCCGACGGTCGACCTGCCGAACACGGAGAAGATCGACTACGCCGAGTCGGTGCTGGAGCGCTTCGCGAACCCGTTCGCGCACCACAAGCTCGAGTCCATCGCGCTCAACACGGCGGCGAAGTGGAAGGCGCGCTGCCTGCCCGTCGTCGCCGACTACTACCGGCTCTACGGCAGGCTGCCGGAGCGCATGATGCTCGGCTACGACGCCATCGCCCGCCACTTCGACGCCGCGAAATAGGCGCGAACGTGCTGCGCATCGACATCATCAGCGTCCAGCCCCGCATGTTCGCGGGGTTCCTGACGGAGTCCATCGTCGCGCGCGCCGTCCGCAAGGGCGCGTGTGCGGTGAACGTCGTCGACCTGCGAGACTTCGGCGAGGGCCGCTGGAAGAAGGTGGACGACAAGCCCTACGGCGGCGGGCCCGGCATGCTGATGAAATGCGGCCCCTGGTTCGCCGCCGTCGAGCGGTGCCTGGGTTCGGCCGGCCCGGCGCCGGACGCCGCGCGCCTGCGTGCGTCGGGCGTGCGGGTCGTGATGACCGATCCGAAGGGCAGGGCCTTCTCCCAGCGCGACGCGGCGGCGTTCGCCGCGCAGGCGGCGGGGGAACCGCCCGAACTGCGACAGCTCGTCTTCCTCTGCGGACACTACGAGGGCTTCGACGCGCGCATCGGGACGCTGGCGACGGATCGCTATTCGCTCGGCGACTTCGTGCTGACGGGCGGCGAACTCGCGGCGGCGGCGATGGCGGACGCGGTCGTTCGGCTGCTGCCGGGCGTCCTCGGCGGGGGGCCGGCGGCGACGGCTTCGGAGAGCTTCGGGGCGGAGGGCCTCCTGGAATGCCCGCAGTACACCCATCCGCCGGAATTCCGGGGGATGAGGGTCCCCGACGTCCTGCTGTCGGGCGACCACCGCAAGATCGAGGCGTGGCGAAAGTCCGAAGCGCGGCGGCTGACGGAACGAGACCGTCCGGATCTCGTTTGCCGGGGCGGCGTCACATGAAGCGGAGCATGACCTGGCGGAAGATGTCGCGGAAGCGGATCGGCCAGAGTCGCGAAGGGGTCTCGGCCTCGAGCGGGTCCTGGATGAACGCCGGCAGGTCGGGGTTGAAGTCGAGCCCCGTGAGGCGCTCGAGCTCGTCGATCGAGACGATGTTGCGCGCGGCCCACTCGCGCCAGGTCACGTCCTGGCGGAACAGCATCGCGACAGCGCGCACGTCCAGGCCCTCCTGCGCGAGGATGACCTGGTAGAAGTCGGTCGGCACGTCGATGTCCGTCAGGCCGAGCGTCTCGCGCCCGTACTGCGGCGAGATGCAGCCGACGACGACCCAGATCTCGCCGTAGCGCGCCGTCCAGAGGTCGGCGATGCGGTGCTCGACCTCGCGCCAGACGCCCCGGTTCAGGGCGGGCGTCTGCGGGGCGACGTTGGACATGAGGAAGGTCTTGCGGCGCGCCTCGTCGCCGTAGCGCGTGGCGATCGCGTAGTTCGGCGCCAGGTGCCCGCGGTCGTAGCCGCTCTTCGCGTAGGCGTCGGGACGCGGCGCGGCGGGGACGGCGTGGTCGATGCGGAACGACGGGCGCTTGCCGACCTCGAACTTCGCCTCCTTCTTCACGTGGTAGGCGCACCAGACGGGATGGCGCAGCGAGTCGGACCAGCCGAGGACGAACTCGCCGCGCCGGAGGATGCGGATGTCCTTCGGCGCGGGCGCGCCGGTTCGCACCGGGGCCCCCGCGAAGAAGACCTGCCCCGCCGGGGCCTCGAGGTCGTACTCGTAGACGGCGTCATGGCCCGTCCACCCAAAGGCGTCCGTGATGTCGGCGAGCGGGTTGCCGAACCAGAAGAGCGGCACGGTGACGGCGCGGGGGAGCTCGGCGAACTTGCGGTCGAGCCACTTGCGCGGATGGTGCACGAACCACTCGGCGCACCCGCCCCAGATCGCCAGGACGACGAGCGCCCCGACGCCGAGCTTCAGGGCCCGCCGACGGGACGGCGTGCGCCCGGCTTTCCGCTTGCGTGGCTTCGTCCGCTTCATCGCTTGCCGTCAGAGGTCGCCGAGCTCGATGCGGATCGTCCGCGACTTCATGGCCTGGATGGCGTCAGGGTCGTCGTCGTTGGGGCCGTGGCGGAGGACGCCGTCCGCCTCTTCCGGCGCGGGAATGCGGATCAGCGCGCCGCAGGCGGGGCATTCGGTCTCCTGGCCGACCATGTCCAGCGTCGCCTGGATCTCCGTGTGGCACTTGGTGCAGAGGAAGTCCGTGTAGTTGGATGCCATAAGCGATGTCCCGTGTCAGAGGCCGAGTTTCGTGGCGCTGCGCCACTGGTAGTACTTCTTGAGCGTGAGCTTCTTCGCGGCGGCCTCGTCGCAGAAGACCCAGCAGTCATTGTGCGCCTGGAGCGCGGAAGCCGTGCAGAACTGGGTCATCGGCCCCTCGACGCAGCCCTTGACGGCGTCCTGCTTGTTCGCGCCGAACGCGAGCAGGACGATCCTTTTCGCCTCGCAGATCGTGCCGACGCCCATCGAGAGCGCGCTTTTCGGCACGGCCTCCATGTCGCCGCCGAAGAAGAGGCGCGCGTTGTCCTTCACGGTCGAGGGCGTGAGGTAGACGAGCGACGTGCGGCTCTGGAGCGACGTGCCCGGCTCGTTGAAGGCGATGTGCCCGTCGGAGCCGATGCCGAGAACCTGCAGGTCGATGCCGCCGGCGGCCTTGATCTGCTTCTCGTAGGCCCTGCATTCCTTTTCGGGATTCTTCGCGAGGCCGTTGAGGACGTGCGTGTTCTTGATCGGGATGTCGATCTTCCTGAACAGGTTCTCGTTCATGAAGTAACGGTAGCTCTGGTCGTGCGTGCCGGGAAGGCCGTAGTACTCGTCGAGGTTCCAGCTCTTCACCTGCCTGTAGGAGACCTTCTTCGCCTTGACGGCCTTCGCCATCTCGTTGTACATCAGGACGGGCGTCGAGCCGGTCGCGAGGCCGAGCACGGTCTTCGGGTTCTTCCTGACCTGCGCGGTGACCATGTCCGCCGCGAGCTTCGAGGCCTCCTCTTTCGTCTTGCAGATTACGACTTCCATTTTTCTGTCCTTTGCCTTAGCCTTAAGTTAGCCTTAAGGGGGTGGTGTTCTATACGGAAACACATGCATGGGAAACAATGGACGAGAGTATAGCAGAATCGCCTTCCCGCGTCAATGGGCCGCCGTCCGTTTGACCGAGAGGAGACGATTTTGGTATACTACTCGCCGTTTTTGCCGCAAGAGTGTAGCGCGGGTGCGCGAGAGTATTGCGGAGAATTACCAGAAAAGGCAAAGATGGATCAGATCAGGATCAAGGCGGAGGCGCGTACTGAACAGGGTACGGCGGCTGTCCGCCGTTTGCGCCGCACGGGGATGATTCCCGGTTCGGTGATGAAGATGAAGAAGGGCGGCACGGAGCTCGTGAAGCTTCCGGAGCACGACTTCATGATGGCGATGCGCGGGCGCACGGGCAAGCAGGTGCTCGTCACGCTCGACATGGACGGGCGGGAAGTCCCGGCGCTTCTGCGCGAGATGCAGAACGACGTCCTCAAGGGCACGCCCATTCACGTGGACTTCAGCGAAGTGTCGCTGTCCGAGAAGGTTCGCATCACGGTGCCGCTCTTCCTCGTCGGCGAGGCGAAGGGCGTGAAGCTCGGCGGCGGCGTCCTCGAGCAGGTGCTCCGCACGATCGACATCGACGTCCTCCCGACGGACATCCCGGAGAAGTTCGACGTCGACGTGTCGGCGCTCGACCTTGACCAGACGCTGTTCGTGCGCGACCTCAAGCTCGGCGACAAGTACACGGTCGTGACGCGCGGCGAGCTGGCGCTCGCGGTCGTCAAGGCCCCGGATGACGTGCCGGCGGCGGGCGGCGCGGCGGCTGCCGCGGCGACGGACGCGGCGAAGGCGCCCGAAGTCATCAAGAAGGGCAAGGAAGAGGAGGCCGGCGCGGCCGACAAGAAGGAGGAGAAGAAGTAATGAAGAAGTACGATGCTCTCTACATCTTCGTCGGCGTCGCCAAGGACGACGCGGTCGAAGCCCCGCTCGAGAAGGCCCTTGCGGAAGTGGCGCGCCTCGGCGGCAACGTCCTGGAGAAGGTCGTCCTCGGCGGGCGCACGTTCTCGCGGCCCATGAAGAAGCGCGACCGCGGCACCTACGTGAAGGTCCGCCTCGAGCTCGACCCGGCCAAGGTCGACGAGCTCGTCAACCGCTACCACCTCGTCGAGGACGTGTTCCGCGTGCAGATTCTCGCGGTCGACGACCGCCGCGAGGCGAAGATCGCGCAGGAGCGCGCCGAACGCGCCGAGATCCAGGCGAAGAAGGACGCGGCGGCCGCCGCGGCGCTCGCCGCCAAGATCGAGGCCTGAGGCAGGAAAGGGGTGCCGCGATGGCGTCTTTCAACAAAGTGATCCTGATGGGCAACCTCACGCGCGACCCGGATGTGCGCGCGACCGGCGCGAGCGGCATGAAGGTCGCGCGCCTCGGCGTCGCCATCAACGAGCGGCGGAGGGACCGCAACGGCAATGTGCAGGACTTCCCCGTCTTCGTCGACGTCGACGCCTGGGACAAGCTCGCCGAGCTCTGCGGGCAGTACCTGGCGAAGGGAAGCTCCGTGCTCGTCGAGGGGCGGCTCCAGATGGACAGCTGGGAGAAGGACGGCGTCAAGCACCAGAAGCTCAAGGTCCGTGCGAACACGATCAAGTTCCTGCCGAAGGGCGACCGCTTTGCGAACGGCCCGAAACCGGCGGCCGAACCTGTCGCGCCCGAAACGCCCGAGAGCGATCCTGCCGACATCCCGTTCTGAGAAATGACCGAATAGAAAACAACCTCTAAGGAAAACAAAATGGCTTTCAAGAAATCCAACAGCTCGGCCGGCGAGGAGTTCGCCGCGAGGAAGCGTCCGCCGCTCCGCAGGAACGACGCGATCGACGTCAACGACATCGAGACGCTGAAGTACTACATCACCGACTACGGCAAGATCCTGCCGGCGCGCATCACGGGGGTGACCTCGCAGCAGCAGCGCCAGATCCGCCAGGGCGTCAAGCGCGCCCGCAACATGGGCCTCATGGCCTAAGGGAAGGAGCAGGCAAATGGCACAGCACATCGAAGTCATGCTCATGGACAGCGTGAAGAAGCTCGGCAAGGCCGGCGAGATCGTCAAGGTCGCCCCCGGCTACGCCCGCAACTACCTCTTCACGAAGGGCCTCGCCGCCGTCGCGACGGAAGCCGCGAAGCGCCGCCTGAAGAAGCTCGAGGCCGAGCGCGCCGCGCGCGCCGCCGAGGAGAAGAAGGCCGCGCTCGAGCTCGCCAAGAAGCTCGAGAAGCTCGAGATCACCGTCTCCGCTCACACGACGGACGGCAAGAAGCTCTATGGCGCGGTCAGCGTCACGGACATCCTTGCGGCGATCGAGGCGAACCGCGGCGTCAAGATCGAGCGCCATCAGCTCGAGCTCGACGACGCGCTCCGCGAAGTCGGCGTCTACGAGCCGAAGATCGACCTTGGGCGCGGCGTCACCGTCAAGTTCAAGATCGTCATCCTCGACGAGGAAGCTCCTCAGGAGTGACGAGACTCGACGAGAAATGGAAACTCACGCGGGAGACGGTCGGCAACGGCCGTCTCTCCGTAATCATGCCCCTCTACCGGCTCGCCGCCGAGGCCGAGGGGAATCTGCGCACGGTCGCCGAGCTCTTCGAGCGCCACGGCGTCGAGACGGAGCTCGTGCCCGTCGATGACGGCAGCGGCGACGGCACGGACGCGATCCTCCGGGGCTTCAGCACCGCCGGGTATGCGCACGTCACGCTGAAGCCGGTCGTCTGTCCGCGCAACGGCGGCAAGGGCGCCGCGCTCCGGGCCGGGTTCGAGGCGTCGACCGGCCGCTACGTGCTGCTCCTCGACGGCGACCTCGACATCAACCCCCAGCAGACGCCGCAGTTCTTCGAGCAGATGGCCGTCAAGGCGGCGGACATCGTCGTCGGCTCCAAGCGCCACCCGCGCTCCGTCGTGCAGTACCCGTGGCACCGGCGGCTCGTGAGCGCCTGCTACTTCACGCTCGTGCGGCTTGCCTTCGGGCTCAGGATCACCGACACGCAGACGGGCATGAAGCTCTTCAAGCGCGAGATCCTCGGCGATGCGCTGGCACGGATGCTCGTGAAGGCCTACGCCTTCGACCTAGAGCTCCTGTCGATCGCCGCGCAGAATGGCGCGAAGATCGCCGAGGCGCCCGTCGTCATCAGGTTCGGCAACAAGTTCGGGGCGCTCAAGGCCGACACCGTCCGCAACATGGCGATGGACACGCTCGCCGTCTTCTACCGCCTTCGGATTCTCGGCTACTACTCAAAGTGTCTCATCCCGCAGAAGCTCGACCACGAGCCGCTCGTCTCCGTCGTGATCGCCTGCCCGAAGCCGAGCCGGATGCTCGACGAATGCCTTGCGGCGATCCGGGGGCAGAGCTACGCGAACTGGGAGGTCATCGTCCTCCCCGACGGACAGGTTCCTGGCGCGACGGCACCGGCGGACAATCGCGTCCGCTACCTCCCGACGGGCAAGGTGCGCCCCGCCGAGAAGCGCAACCTCGGCATCCGCGCGGCGAGGGGCGAGATTGTCGCGTTCATCGACGACGACGCCTACCCGGACGCCCACTGGATCGAGTACGCGGTGAAGTACTTTGGCGACCGCGACATCGGCGCGGTGGGCGGTCCTGGCGTGACGCCGCCCGACGACCGGCGGCTGGCGGCGCTCGGCGGCCGCGTCTACGACAGCTTCCTCGTTTCGGGGACCTACAGCTACCGCTACCGCGCGGGCGGCGTGCGAAAGGACGTCGAGGACTATCCGAGCTGCAACCTGTTCGTCCGCAAGGACGTCCTCGACCGGATCGGCGGCTATCGCACGGACTTCTGGCCGGGCGAGGACACGCTGCTCTGCAAGGACATCATCGACAGCTGGAAGCGCATCGTCTACGACCCGTGGGTGATCGTCTACCACCACCGGCGCCCGCTGCTCCTGCCGCACCTCCGGCAGCTTGGCCGCTACGGCTTCCACCGGGGCTACTTCTGCAAGCGGTTCCCGTCGAACTCGCGGCGGTTCGCGTATTTCGTGCCGACGCTCTTTGTCGCCTATCTCGCCGGGCTTTCGCTGCTGGCGGCCGGCACGGCGGCGGGCGCCCTGCCGACGTCCGCGCTTGTCGCGTGCAGCGCGCCGCTGGCGCTTTACCTCGTCCTGGTGGCGGTCTCGTCGTTCAGCCTGAAGCCGCTGGACACCCTGCTCGTGGCGTCCGGCATCGTCGCGAGCCACGTCTGGTACGGCGTCCAGTTCCTGCGCGGACTGTGCGCCGACCGCGCGCCCTGCGAATACATCGGAAGGGATCATGCGCTCACGTGAAGGGACGCCCGCTGTCCGGCGTCGAATGTCTTTGCCCTCAAATGAATTCAGAAAGGTAATCTGCTGAAATGCGCGAACTGCTTTGGATTGTCTCGGCCTATCTGATTGGCGGGATCCCGTTTGGCTACCTGATCGGGCGCCTGCGCGGCGTGGACGTGCGGACGGTCGGCTCGAAGAACATCGGCGCGACGAACGTCTTCCGCACGGTCGGCAGGAAGTGGGGGCTTCTCGCCTTCGCGTGCGATGTCCTGAAGGGCCTTCTGCCGACGCTTGCGGCGAAGGCGTGCGGTGGCCCGGCCCTCTGGGTGGGCGTCGCCTGCGTCGTCGGCCACATGCTCACGCCCTACATGAAGTTCAGGGGCGGCAAAGGCGTGGCGACGGCGTTCGGCATGCTGATCGGCCTTGTCCCCGGCGTCGTCAGCGTGGCGTTCGCGCTCTTCGCGGTTGTCTTCGCCTCCTCGCACTACATCTCGCTCGGCAGCTGCTCGGCGGCGGCTTTTCTCGCGGTCGCGGTCTGGTTCCCGGTGCTTGGCGCCGAGGGCGCGGCGAACCTGCCGCAGTGCGTCCTCGTCACGCTGGTCGCGCTGTTCGTCATCTGGAAGCACCGCGCGAACATCGGCCGCCTCGTCCGGGGCACCGAGAACAAGATTTTCCTTTTCTCTCGCCGGCCGCGCGCGTCATGAGCCTCGCCTCCGTCTCGATCCTCGCCCTGGCGGCGACGTTCACGCGCCCGATGGAGCGCGTCTCGTCGCTGGATCCCGCCCAGGCGCGGTCGCTCTACGACTCTCATGCCGTCGGACTCCTCTACGAGATGCCGCTCGCCATCGACTACAGGGCGCGGCCTTACCGTCTTGTGCCCGGCTTCTGCGAGCTGCCCGACGTCTCGGCGGACGGACTCGTCTACACGTTCCGCGTGGCGCATCCGTCGGGGGCGTTGACGGCCGTTGACGTCGTGCGGTCGCTCGAGCGTCTGCGCGACCCGAAGGCCGTCTCGCCGAACGGCTGGATCCTGAAGGACGTCGCGACGGTTGCCGCGCCCGACGCGCAGACGGTCGTCGTCACGCTGAAGCGGCGGTGCCACTTCTTCCCGTGGCTCCTGTCGATGCCGGCGACTGCCGTGCGCGGGCCGCAGGGCGAGGGGACAGGCCCCTACACGCTCACGCGCTGGCGCAAGAACCACGAGATGGTGTTCGAGAGAAGAGGGAAAAGCGGAACGACGGGCAATCGGAACGGTTTTGACGTCGTGCGCTACCTGGTGGTTGACGACGTCTCCACGCAATGGCTCATGTTCCTGAAGGGCGAGATCGACTTCCTCGGTGAGATCTCGCGCGACAACTGGGACGCGGTCGTCGGTTCGGACGGGCGGCTGGAGCCGGCGCTGGCGGCGCAGGGCGTGAAGCTGCATTCGATGGATGCGCTCGACGTGCTGTACGTCGGCATCAACATGCGCGATCCCGTGCTGGGCCCGAACCGCAAGCTCCGGCAGGCGCTGAACGCGGCATTCGACTCCGCCGCGTGGGAGAAGTTCTACAACGGACGCATCCGGCGCGGCGACGGACCCGTGCCGCCGGGCGTCGAGGGACGGCTGGAAACGCCGTTTCCCTACGCCTTCGACCTCGACAAGGCGCGGCGGCTGATGGCTGAGGCGGGCTATCCGGGCGGCATCGACCCGCAGACGGGGCGTCGGCTCGTGCTGACGCTCTCGATTGGGCGCGCCTCGCAGGAAAGCCGCGAGGCGGCCGAGCTGATGGCGGCCTTCTACGAAAGGGTCGGCGTGCGGCTCGAATGCGATTTCAAGACGTGGGACGCCTTCCTGAAGGCGACGGGCGAGGGGCGCGTCCAGATGTTCCGCATGGGCTGGGTCGGGGACTATCCCGACGCGCAGAACTTCCTGCAGCTGTTCTACTCGAAGAACCGCGCG
>CAKUGW010000112.1 GCA_934654805.1 uncultured Kiritimatiellota bacterium | reverse complement strand
CGGTCTTGTCGATGTAGGTGAAGCCGTTCTTCACGAGTTCGGAGAACGTGTAGATGTCTGTCGCGAGCTTTTCCATGACACAGATTATACCACAAGCGGAGGTGGAGGTGGGAGCGGGAGGTGGAGACGAGAGGTGTCCAAAAGTCCGGAGTGTCGCCCCATCTCCGGATTGCAGTTCATGCGTTGGAAAGACAACGGACTTCCCGCCTCGGAAAGCGTATCATGTGCGGCGTCGGAAGGAATGGGTCCTTCCACGTCAAGCAAAACGGAGGTGCAACATGAACACGACCCTCAAGAAGTCACTCGCCGTCGCCCTGACGGCCCTCACGCTCGCCGCGCTCACGGGCTGCTGCCTGTTCGGGCCGAGCAAAGGTCGCCACTGCTCCTGCGACAGGGGAACCTGCAACGGTTGCGGGCCCGCCGCCCACGCCGTCCAGAAATGACACCCCACCCCGGAACGCGCCCTTCCGCGCGTTCCGGGGCGTCCCGTTCACGGCTTCCATGAGCGGAAGCCCCACGGCCGCCCAGTCGTCCTGCGCCTCGCCGCATCCCCATGTCGAGGTACCGAGAATCACCAGTTCCGCGTCGAAGGCCTCCGCAGCCCCCGTCTCCGGGTAGCCAAGTTCTGCGAGCCACCGCCGGACGGACTGCGTTTCCAGAGTTGCCGCGAGCGCCACAGGATCGTAGAAAAGGACGAGCGAACTCGCCGCCTCAACCGCAAGTTCCACGTACGCAAGGCGCAACGTGAAGAAAATGTCGCGCCGTTCGCGTTCCAAATTCGATGTCCTCCTAAAGTTAGATTGAAATAAGTTTACTATATCTAACTTACACGGTCAAGGGGGACTGGGTGAAGGGGCGAAGGAGGAAGAACAAGTTGGAGGTTTTAGTTGGAGGTGGGAAGAGAAGGTGGAGACGTGAGGTGGAGGTGGAGAGCGGAATTTGCAACCTCCATTTTCTACCGCCGCCCCCACGTTCCCCAGCCGCGCCGTCTCTGCCCCTCGCTGACAAAATCGACCGAAGCCGCATACAGACACGTGCCGACACCGGCGGCAATTGCCTTCTCGCCGAGCCGGAAGACCCGCCGGACGGACGCCCGCCCCGCCACCGTCCCCAGGTCGATCCCCCGCCGCATCTCCCGCCAGACCGGCGGCACGCACGCGACAACACGTACCCGCGACAGCGGACAGTCCGTCTTGTTGACGATGCAAACCGACAGCGTCCCCGCCGCCTCGTCGACCTCCAGTTCCACGGCAACCTCATCCGGGCAGACAGAACGAAACGTCGTCGGCCATGTCTGCGCCAGCGCGTACGTGCCGTTTCGACCTTTCGGCAGGGCACAGTCCGTCGGCTGCTCGCTGAAGACAAGCGACAGCGGGATGCCATCGCCCAGCTCGACGGGATCGAATCGCGTCACCCGCCATGTCGCCGTCCGTCCTCGGACGCCGTCCTTGCGGATGCGTCCAAACCGCGCCGAATACCGATAGGCCCCGAAAGCGTTGGCGTGCCCAAAATACCAGTCGGGATGCAACCGTCGGGTTTCCGCAAGCCATTCGCCCTGTCGCTTCGTCCCGGCAGCATCGCACCAGGAATGGATGCCGAACGTCAGCCGCCCGACCTCAGGCCGCTGCGCCGCCCGCGCCTCGACCGCCCGCAACTGACGGTCGTAAATCGCACGGGACGGATTGACGTCATCCGCGCAAAACAGGAACGTCTCGAACCAGGCCTCGCGCGCGCAATCCCATTCAGGGCGGAGAACCGTCCCGTCGTCGCAGACGTAATGCCCACTCGCCTGAAGCATGCGGACGGTCAACGCGGGGCGTTCGGCAGACTCCGTCTTTTCCCAGCCATAGGGTGCGGCATAGGCGACGCAGGGCGTGGAGAGTTCCGTCTCGATCTGAATCTTCATGCCGAGGATTTCCCGCCACGCGGCGCTCGACGAAAGCGCCATCAAATGCGGATGACTGGACGTGTGGTTGCCCAGCGCATGGCCGAGAGACAGCAGCCTTGCTCCGCAGTCCCGTAAATAGTCCTTGCCGCCATTCAAGTAGAAGTTCGCCCGAAAGCCGTTCGCCGTCAGCATCTCCGCCTTGGCGACATGGGCGGGGTTGGAATCGTCCCACCGCGTCGTGAAAATGCGCGGACACCCCTCTGGCAGATCGGTCGCCCTCAAGGTCGCTGCGCGCGCCGCTTCGGCTGTCGCGAACTGCGCCGAGACTTCCTGTTCGTATTCGGCAAAGCCAAGCGGATTCGCCACTGATGTCATCAGGAATCCCAATCCGAAAAGAATTCCGACGAACGTTCTCATCACTCTCCCTCCTTCGTCAGGACGACGCGCGACAGGTCGAAGAAGCGCGCCAAAGGCCCTGCCGAGACCGTGGAGACGCGCACCGTCGCCTCCCCCACCGGGAGGGTCAGTTCGCCGAGATCCGACACGGCGCGATCGTAGACGGTGTGGGGCAGATCCCGCGTCTTCACGAGATCCGCCTCCAGACGTTGCACGCCGACTTCGACGCGGACACGGCGATCGCCCGCCCACGGACGCGAATGATCCCACGTTTCCGTCCAGACCGAAACGCGCCAACGTCCGCTTTCGGGCAGTTTCACCTGCCACGCAATCGCGTCGCCAACATGGTGCCACGCCGTGAACGCGCCGCGCGCCGTCACTCGGCAATCGTCCGAGCCGAGCCGTTCCCCCGCCGTGCCCGCAACGGGCGTCTCCTCGACGGCCGTTCGACCTGCCGCATGCACCCGGCCCTTCGTCGGCATGAGCGTCAGCACGCCGTTCTGCGGCATCAGCGCGGCATCGACCTCCGGCGCATCCGCCAGCGTGAGCCGAATGACGCGCGGCATCGCGTCCGTCACCGGCGGAACCGCCACCGTCAGCCGCTCGCCGTCCTGCCGGAACGCCGACGTCCCCGACAGGACGCGCGTACGCAGGCCGCAGACCTCAAGGTCGTTCGTCCAGTCGTTTCGGACGACGAACTGCAGCACATTGCCGGGCGCCTGCGTACACCAGCCCCACGCGAAGGCCTGCGGAAACGGACTCGGCCCCGCGCCACGAATCACGAACCCCGTCCGCCGCCGCCACTCACCCAGCTCGTGCAGGACATCGCGCGACACGTCGGGGAAGCGTCCGTCGCCGCGCGGGCCGATGTTGAGCAGGAGGTTCGCGTCGCACGAAATGGTCTGCGCCAGGTCGCAGGCCACGCGGTCCCCGCTCTTCCAGTTGTGGTCGTCCCACTTGAAGCCCCAGGTATCGTTGAGCGTCATCGCGACCTCAATGGGGAAGGTCGTGCGGTCGGCGTCCATCTGGTTGTCGCCGAACGTGCCGAAGTCGCCCAGCCCATAGCCGATGCGGCTGCTGACGAGCGTGTTGGGCTGAAGTGCGCGGACGTACTCCCGCAGTTCGATGGTCTGCTCCTTCGTCAGGCCGAAGGGACAGTCAAACCAGATGTAGAAGATCTCGCCGTAGTTCGTCAGGAGTTCCTTGAGCTGCGGGTAGACCTTGTTCTTCAGGTAGCGCGTGATGTCCTTCTTCGAGGCATCGGGCCAGTCCCATGCATTCCCCCAGTCCATGCCGAAGTTTCCGCGTCGGCAGGCGACGTCGTCCGCCGCATCAGGCTCATGCCAGTCCAGACACTGCGAGTAGTAGAGGCAGACCTTAAGCCCGTGGCGACGGCAGGCGGCGGCCAGTTCCGCGAACACGTCGCGGCCGAACGGCGTCGCGTCGACGACATTGAAGTCGCTCGCCCGCGAGGCGAAGAGCGAGAATCCCTCATGGTGCTTCGTCGTCAGCACGACATAGGTCATGCCGGCGTCCGCCGCCGCCCGCGCCCATTCGTCCGCGTCGAATTCAGTCGGATTGAACCGCTGCGCGAGCGCGGCATATTCGGCGGCGGGAATCCGATAGCGGCTCTGGATCCATTCGCCGATGTAGTCCATCGACTGGCCTTTCCAGCGTCCGCCCAGAAGCGAGTAGAGGCCCCAATGGATGAACATCCCGAAGCGCGCCTCGTGAAAGGCCGCCAAGTTCTCGTTCGGCTTCGTCGCCGCATTTCCGGCGGTCAGTGCTAGCATCAGGCTCATCAGGATTACACGTGACAGATGACGCATAGACAGTCCTTATCGAATCACCACACAAAGGCCCGTCCGGACCTTGATCTTGAGCTTGTTTCCAATGACCTTCACGCGAACGCTCCCGCCCGTGCCGTCCGTCCACTCCGAGAAGTCGGCCGGGCACGCGAACGCGGCGGCCGTCACCACGGCCTCGCCCGCATCCGGACGCCGGCCCCAGGCGATCACGGCCTTCTTCGGCAACGTCACCCTGCCGCCGAACGCCGCGTTCAGCATCTGTCCGTCCGCGTCGGAGACCGTAATCGTCGCATTCTCCTCAACCGCGAAATCGCCCGCGAACGCCGTGCCGTCGCCGCCGAGAATCCAGTTGGACACCGTGACCGTGCCGCAGCCCGACAGCGGGCCGAGAAGGCCGAACGTGCCGTCCAGCCGCAACGCCGAGGCCGGGCCGACGGACGCCGCCCCCGCACCGACGAGCGAGCCGTACTCGTGACCATAGCCAAGGAAGTCCGCCGCCGCGCCCGCGTCGAGCCGCACCGTGACCGGCGAGGGGACGGTGCCGACGGACGCCTCGTCGAGCGTGCGTGACCGCCGCGCGTATTCCGCCGCCACTTCCTCGTCCGTCAACGCGACGTTGAAGACCTTGAACTCGTCAAACCCGCCGAGATAGCGGTGCCGGTTCTCGTTCGCGTTTCCGCCCACGGTGGAATTGCCGAGCGAGATCGGCTGCCCGTCCGACATCGCGAGCGCAAATTCCGTCGCCTTCGTCGCAACCTTCACGCCATCGTAGTAGAGCGCCAGCGACTGTTCCGCATACGTGCAGACGACATGATGCCAGTTCCCGTCAAACACGTCCGACGGCTCGTACGTGCAGGTGCCGCCCGCCTCCAGCCAGTTGGCGATCGACCACGACAGCTTCGCCGAGGTTCCCCCTTCCGCCCCCTTCGAAAGGAACAGCGTGGTGCCGCGTCCATTGCCGTAGCTGCCGCGACGGAAGACCCAGACGAGCTCATCCCCCAATCCCATCATGCCATTGTTCCAGCGTTCCGTCGCATACGGCCGAATCCACAGGCTGTAGGTGACGGCCTCGCCGCCCGCCGGGATGCCGTTGGCCTTCGTCGTCGTCGCGGCGTCCGTCTTCACGTACGTGCTCGGCCAATACGACCACGCCCCCGACGCCGGGAATTCCATCGCCCGACCGCAAACGCCGTCGACCGACTGGATCGGCAGCGCGCCGGACTCCGTTCCGTTGTGCGTCCACACGCCGCTTGCCGCCGTCACGCCGGCCGTGCCGGAATCGACGAGCCGCCCTTCGGCGTCCGAGGCGTCGAACGAGAAGTGCGCGACCAGTCCGCGCTGCGTGGACGGGCGACGGGGCTCCAACGTACCCGCCTTCACATGAAGCGAAACCTCGCGCTGTCCGTTCGTGCAGACGACGCCCTTGACCTTCAGCGTCGCGCCGGCCTCCTCCTGCGCCAGGACGCCGCCATCGTCCAGCGGCGTCATGTCCAGCACGGCGCCCGCCGCGAGAATCTCCTCTACCGTGCGGCGGTTGGAGGCCGTCGCCCAGTTGCCCGCCGCCGTCGCCAACCCACCAACGGCCGCCCCGTCCCAGACCACGACATCCGTGTCGAACGCCACCGCCCCCGCCTGATAGGCCGCCTGCACCTCGTCGGCCGTCAACGCCCGATTGTAGACCTTGATGTCGTCCAGTCCGCCGGCGTACCGATAGGCACAGTAGTCGTTGAAGCCACCGTCGCAGTCGTCTCCGAGGATCAACGGACTGTTGTCCGCAAGACCAACATCCCCTGCCAGCGTCTTCTCCGCAACCTTCTGTCCGTCGTAGTAGAGCGTCAGAACACGTTCGGCATAAGTCGCGGCGATGAAATGCCAGGTCTGCCCGTCAAAGCCGGACGGGAGCGTATAACTGGCCGACGTCTCGTCCGCCGCCATCACGCCCACGCCAAAGGCAATCTTCGGCAGATCGTCCGTCGTCTTCTGGATGAACAGGCTCTCGGTATTGTAGTGCTGCCACCACTCGTAGCCGTCCTTGCCGCGACGCAGCAGCTTGCAGAGGCTTCCCAAACCGAGACCGCTGCCGCTCTGCCAACCCTTCGCCGGCTTGACCCACAGCGAATAGGTCACGGCCTGATTGCCGCACGGAATGCCCTGCGCCGAGCCGAACGACGCCCCGTCCACGACCAGGTAGTTGTTCTGCCACCATCCGCCCGCGACCTGCAGGCCCCGGACGTGCGGGGCCTCGCAAGCCGTCGGTGATGCCGGCGTCGCGCCCATAAAGCTCGTATCGAACACCGTGCCAATCGCCTTCCCCTGAACGCGGTCGTACATGAAGTTCGCCGCGTCATCAAAGGTGAAGTGGGCGACCAGACCGTCCTCCGCCGCGCCGACGGACGACGCCACGCCAAACGCCAGAACCGAAACCGCAATCTTCAGCTTTTTCATTCGAGCTGCCCTTTCCATTAGAGTAACCGCATGGATTCAACATCCGCCTCATAGCGAGGGAACCCATCGTCATCGAGACGCTCGTTCAGGCGAATGACGCCCGTCCGACGAGGAGAGACCCGTAGCCCCGAATGATGCGCGTGAAAGACATACCAGACCGCCCCGTCCGGGCCCACGAAGGCGTCACCATGCCCCGTCCCGCCGAACCCCGTGACCGCGCGGGAAAGAACGGGGCCGTCCCCGACCTTCCGCCACGGCCCCAGCGGACGACTGGCCACGGCGACGCCGACGCAGTAGTCCGGCGAGCGGAAGTCGTTGGCGCAGTAGAAGAGCACATACTTTCCGTGCCGCCGGATGACCGTCGGCCCCTCCGTATAGCCGACGCCGCACAGGAATTCGTCCTTCCCCGCCCGCCGGTTCACGGCCTTCGCCGAGGCATCCAGCGGCAGACGCTCCCAGTCCCTGTCGTTCGTCACGCACCGCACGGGCGTTCCGGCAAACGACCGCAGGTCGGACGACAGTTCGACACCGACCGTCCCGCACAGGTTGCCGCAGGAATAATAGGCGTAGACGCGCCCGTCGGCATCCTGAAAGACAAACGGATCGATTGTCTGCTCCTTCTGCCGCGGAAACTCGACATACGGCTTGAACGGTCCCTCCGGCCGTTCGGCGACGGCCAGCCCCCAGTGGAAGTCCGCCGTATAGGCGAGAAAATACCGGCCCGCACGAGCAAAGAGCTGTGGCGCCCAGAAGTTCCCGCCGCCAAAGGCGTCCGTTCGGGCGAGGAGACGCCCTTCGCCGTTCGGCGTGTCCGCCAGCCGCCAGGTGACGAGATCCTGCGAGACGTACATCGGGAAGACGGCCTTCCCCGATGCCTTCGTCCCGGGACGCGCGCCCAGACCGTTCTCCGTTCCGAGCAGATAGTATCTGTCGCCCAGATGCGCAATCGTCGGGTCGGCCAGCAGAATCTCGGCCCGACCCCGAAACCCGGCGAGACACGCGGTCAGCGCGATGCAAAGGGGAATCCACGCCCCGGTTTTCTTCATGCCCATGCAAACCGTCCTTTCCGTTGAAGCCCCCATCAGTAGCCGGCCAGTTTCGTGTTGGGCGACTCAAGCTTGCCGGACTTCTTGCCGTCCACATCCGGACGCGGCACGCCCGACCAGTTGCCGGCGTAGATGATGTCGCGCCACTTCACGTTGCCATTGCCCTCGTAGACGCGAATGCGCTCGTTGACGCCCGACCGCGTGAACACGCAGTCGCCCACAAGCAGCGCGCCGCTGTTGCCCGTCTGTCGCACGACGAGCAGGTCGTTGAGACCGAAGCTCACGTTGTTGAAGAAGCTGCACCCCAGAAGGCGAACTTCCCAGGCGCCGCGAATGTCGAAGCCCGTCTGCGCCGTGTCCGCATAGCAGTCGCGCAGCGTGGTGGAGTGTCCCTCGATGCGGAAGGCCGTCGAGCCGGGGAGCATTTCGGGAATCTCGTCCGGCGTGCGGCGCGGCAAGGAGCCGCCCCACACGTGGATGCGCGTCAGGCGGTTGGCGGGGCCCTTCACGACGACGCCCGTCGTGTAGTCGAGGACGTGGATGTCCGTGTAGTGGCTGTCGCCGCCTTCGAGATAGAGGCCGATGTTCCCCGCAAGCCCGTGCTTGCGCACAAGGAAATAAAGTCCCTTGGCGACGACCTCCGCCCCGCCGTTCTTCACGAAAAGCCCGTATTTCTTGCCGTTGAGGATCTTGATGTCGTCCAGCGAATGCCGCCAGAAGCCCTCAAGCGCGATGCATGAGGCCAGGCCGTTGCCGTCCACCGCACCTCCCCGGATGAAGCAGAGGAAGTCAAGGTGATCCCAGACGCCCGCGTTGCGCACGCGCAGGACATACGGCATCTCCTGCGTCGCCCGCAGTGTCGCGCTCTTGTGCATCAGAAGCGAACAGCGGTTGGAGACGATGATCGACGACGAGACGAGGTAGTCCCCGCGCGGGAACCAGAGGATGCCGCCCGTCGTCGCGTCGACCGCCCTCTGCACACGCGCCGTGTCGTCCGCTTCGCCCGCGCGGCGCGGAAAGTCCGCCAGCGACCGGTCATACGTGCCGTCTGCCGCCGCGACCCGCGGCCCGCCGACCGCGACCAGCAGGGCCAGAGCCCCGCCCAGCGTCAAACCGCACCGTCCGTTCTTCATCCTTCTCATGGTCTTCATCCCTTCTCTTCGTGTCGTGATGTTGCGCCGATCCCCGGCTTGGGGCCGCCCACGCTTTCCGATTCCGTGCGGGCGACGGGAGAAGTATAGCATACGCCAAGCATTTTTGACAATCCAATTGCCTTGCATTTTAAGCAACAGTTTCTTTGCACTTCAAGAACGCGATTTTGGTATAATGCCCGCATGTCCTCCAACACACGCGGCAACAAGACGATCTCCATCGTCATCGGAAGCCTCGGCGCCGCCGAGCGCGACTACCTGTCGGGCATCTTCCGCTTCGCCAACGCCCACGCCTCCTGGTCGCTGGAGTTCTACAAGACCCAGCCCGAGCTGACGCAACGGCGTGCCACCCACGGCGAACCGGACGGCATTCTCGTCGCCGCCCCGCATACGACCCATCGGCTTGCCGAGCCGCCGCCGGGCGTCCCGACCGTCATCATCGACATCCCGAACAATCGGCGCCATCCCGGCGGCACCGTCTCGTTCGTGCGCCTGGACGACCGCCAGATCGGGCGCGTCGCCGCCGAGCATCTCCTGTCGCGCGGCAACTTCAACGCCTTCCTCTGCGTCATCGACCAGCCCGAATTCGCGTATCCCGGTCACCGGGACGCCGGCTTCCGCGCGCGGCTCGAAGGCCCCGGAAAGCCCGTGCGGACGCTCGTCATCTCCGAGTCCGTCCTGGACGCGGACGAGACGGCCGCGATTCGGCAGACACTGACCGACCTGCCGCACCCGCTGGCCGTCTTCGCCGTGCGCGACCGCGCCGCGTTCAAGGTCCTCGACGTCTGCCGCCGCGCGCGAATCGCCATCCCGGACGAGGCGGCCGTCCTCGGCGTCGACAACGACGAGCTTTTCTGCAACTCGCTCAAGCCGCCGCTTTCCAGCCTCCTGCCCGACCACGAACAAGTCGGCTTCCTCGCCGCGCGCGAACTGGAACGCCTCATGCGCCACGGCGGCGGCCGCGAAGTCGTCCTGTCGGAATCCGTCAAGCGCGTCGTCCTGCGCGAATCGACGCGCATCATCCCGCCCGCCGCGCGCATCCTGGCCCGGGCGCTGGACTACATCAACGAACACGCGACGGGAGACCTGCGCGTCTCGGACGTCGCCCGCCGCGTCGGCGTGTCACGACGCCTCCTCGACCTGCGCTTTCGCCAGCTGCACGGCGAAACCGTCCTCGACGCCATCGTCCGGGCGCGCCTTGACCGCATTCAGCGCAAGCTGCGCGACGCGTCCACGCGCGTCGCCGGCGTGGCGGCGGACTGCGGTTTTTCCTCGCCCGCCGCCTTCACACGCTTCTTCACGGCCCACGTCGGCGTCTCGCCCACGGCCTGGCGCCGCCGCGCGTCCAGCCGACAGGGCCCCAAATGAACCGCCAAACCATCCAACCGCTCACGCCACCTCTATCGCCGAATCGACGATCGTGCGCTTCTCCTTCGAGAACGCGAGGCCGACGAGCGTGAGCGTCTTGCCGTTCCCGGCGAAGCGGTCGGCGTAATGATTCGCCTTGATCTGCGCGATCGCCGCGGCGGCCGACGCGCCGAGCTTGAACTCGACCACGTAGCCATGCTCCGGCGTCTCCGCCGTCATGTCGATCCGCCCCTCGTTCGTCTTCACCTCGCCGCCGACGTCCA
>CAKUGW010000111.1 GCA_934654805.1 uncultured Kiritimatiellota bacterium | reverse complement strand
CAGCCAATCTTTACAGGGGGTAAACCATCAACGAAATCAACTTTACCTCTGGAAGCGGCAGACTGTGACGTGGACGGCCGGGACTGAACGGCGGACACGTTTTTTTGGTATAATGCGCAGGAAATGGGCAAGCTTTTCTGGCAGATCTTCAAATACGGCGTCATCGGCGTGCTGGCGACGGTCGTCAACCTCGTCGTCGCGGAGCTGTGCGCGGCGTACGTCTGGCCGTGCCTGGGGCCGGACGACCTCTTCGTCAAGTACTGCGGCTTCGCGGGCACGGCGATGCCGGACGCGACGCGGGCGCTGCGTGCCGTTTCCTGCAACCTCGTCGGCTTCTTCGTCGCGAACGTCATCTGCTGGCTCCTGAACCGCCGGTACGTCTTCACGCCGGGGCGGCATGGCTTGCTCGTCGAGTATGCGCTCTTCCTTGCGGGCAGCGGCTTCGCGATCCTCTGCGGCTCGGCCGTCATCTGGGCGCTCGTCCGCTACCAGGGGATGCAGACGACGTACTCGTTCGTCGTCAACGTGATGGTCTCGGTGGCCGTCAACTTCGTCGTCCGCAAGTTCGTCGTCTTCAAAGGTTAGGGAGGGGGAAAAGTGGAAGAGCGGAAAGGTGGAAAAGTGGAAAGGTGGAAGAGCGGAAGCGTGCGCCTGTCTGTCCGCTGTCTTCTGTCCTTTGTCGTCCCCTTCCCCCTCTCGCGCCCCCTCTCGCTCGCGCTCTTCCTCCCTCTCGCTGTCGCCGTCGCCCCGGCGTTCGCCGCCGTCGAGAGCGGTGACGCGCTGCGGGCGGCGCAGATCGTCGCGGAGCGGACGGCGTCGGAGGTCGCCGAGAAGGCGGTCACGGACGCCGTGAAGGAGGCGGCGGCGAAGGCCGCGCAGGAGACGGTCGACGCGGCGGTGAAGGCCGCCGTCGAGAAGGCCGCGAAGGACGCGGCGAGCGCGACGGCCGCGAAGGAGGACGCGGCGGCCGCCGCCGAGAAGGCGAAGGCCGAGCGCAAGGAGGCCCTGCGGCAGGTCGAGACGCGCGTCTTCAAGCTCGACCACGCCTCCGCCGCCGAGGTCGCCGACAACTTCAACGCGATGTGGAGCGGCGACTTCGGGTCGGACTGGAAGGTCACGAAGATGGCCGTCGCGTTCCCGGAGCCGAACGTCGTCATGGTGACGGCGCCGCGCCTCATCCTCGACGCCTGCGAGAAGTCCGTCCGCGCGCTCGACGTCGAGGCCCAGCAGGTCTACATCGAGGCGCGGTTCGTCGAGCTCGGCAACACGGCCTCTCACAAGCTCGGCATCGACTGGTCGATGCTGGACGGCATGAAGGGCACGCTCGGCGTCAACGCCGGCTACAACGAGCGCAAGATGGAGGGCGTCGCCACGTACAACAGCGCGGACAACAGCTACACCCTCTCCTCGGCGGCCGCGAACGCGGGCTCGCAGGGCGCCAACCTCTCGCACGTGAACGTGACGCTCGGCATGAGCGACCTGTACGTCGTCCTGCGCGCGCTGGAGGCGAGCGAGGACGCGCGGACGTTCTCCAACCCGAAGATCATCGTCTCGTCCGGCAAGAAGGCGACGGTCGACATGACGACGAAGTACCCGAACGTGACGGTCGCCGTCAAGCGCACGATCAACGACTCGACGCAGTCGATCGACCTCGACATGAAGATGGCGTCCATCCCGGGCGAGGACTCGCTCATGTTCGCGAAGGAGGCGTTCTTCAGCTGGGGCATCTCGCTCGACGTCACGCCGCGCATCTCGACGAACGGGCTCATCAACGTGACGATCGTGCCGACGATCAGCTCGCTGGACACGAGCGTCGAGGGCTCCGGCTTCATCCAGTCCGCCGACTCGACGGGGACGTCCAGCAAGTATCCCGTCATCAACGTGCAGCGCCTGCTGACCGAGTTCAACATGGCGAGCGGCATGACGGCGGTCATCGGAGGCCTTTCGCGCACCGTCGAGCGCCAGGTCGACAGCGGCATCCCGTGGCTGCGGGACTGGTGGTGGATCGGCCCGCGCCTCTTCGGCTCGAAGCAGCGCATCAAGGAGCAGAAGGAGATCATCGTCTTCGTGACCGTCGGCCTGGTCGATCCCCGGAACATCGCGAGGGACGCGGGGCTGCCGAAGAACGCCGTCCTCGGGCGCCAGTACACGGAGGACATCCGCCGCGAGCCGGGCGACCGCCGGCGCCGCACCGAGGGCATCCAGTCGCTTGACCTCCGTCCGCTGGAGGAGCAGTACCGCGATCCGCGCCGGACCAACCGCGTCCAGCGGGTCTTGCTGGACGACTACATGCCGTTTCGGCGCGAGGCGGAGGAGCGCGATTAGCCGATTGGCCGTCAAAGGAAAGGGCAAGGAGTGAAAGTCAGCATGAAAAGGGGCATGGCCGTTTTCTTTCTCGCGATCGCCGGCGCGGCGTTCGCCGACAGGGTCGAGCTGAAGTCCGGCTCGTTCCTGACGGGGACGGTCAAGTCCGTCTCGAAGGACGCGGTCGTCTTCGCGTCCGACGACCTCGGCGACGTGACGATCAGGGTCTCGAACATCGCGAAGCTCGACGTCGGCGCGCACGTCGTGCAGCGGACGGACCAGAGCGAGACGCGCGAGGCGCTGTCCGTCGCGGACGGGGCGTTCGTCGTTGGCGCGCAGCCGCTCGACATGGCCGGCGTCAAGGCGATCGACCCGGTGGCGGAGACGTGGCACGGCAGCGTGACGGCCGCCTACACCGGCAAGCGCGGCAACACCTACGAGGACACGGGCGCCGTGCGCGCCGAGACGACCCGCAAGTGGGAGAAGGACCGCTTCCTCGCGCGCCTCGCCTACGACTACGGCATGAACGGCACGTCGACGACGGACAACAAGAAGACGACGGACGAGTGGGAGGCCGAGGTCAAGCATGACCACTTCTGGTTCGCGAAGACCTACACCTACGAGGACGTCCTCTGGGAGCGCGACACGATCAAGGACCTGAACGCGCGCTACACGGTCGGCCTCGGCGCCGGCTACCAGTGGCTGGACGACGCGGCGCTTGCGTGGACGGGCCGCTGGAGCTTCAGCCAGGAGGTCGGCGCGAACTGGATCAAGGAGGAGTGGGTCGACAACGATGACGCGAAGGCCGACGGCTTTGCCGCCGTCCGCTACGCGCACCACCTGCTCTTCGTGCCGAAGGGGTTCGAGAACGCCTCGTTCTTCCACAACCTCAAGTTCCTGCCGGAGGTCGACGAATGGGAGAAGTATCTCGTCCGGGCGGACATCGGCTTCCAGGTCAAGCTCATCGGCGACTTCACGTTCGACGCCCGCATCGAGTGGGACTACGACTCGAAGCCCGCGTCGGACATGAAGAAGGACGACTTCCTCTATCTCGTCGGCCTGGGGTACAAGTGGTAGTGGTGATGGGGTGGAAAAGAGGAAAGGTGGAGGAGTGGAAAGGTGAGGGCTGAAGGGTGAGGGTTGCGATTGTCTATCCGCCGCTGAAGAGCGAGAAGGGCGTTCCTCTCCTGACGCAGAACCGCCAGTTCCAGTGGTTCTCGCGTCCGACCTACATCTTCCCCGTCGTCCCCGCGACGGCGGCGACGATGCTGAAGAAGGCCGGGCATGACGTCCTCTTCCTCGACGGCATCGCGGCGGAGCTGACCGAGGAGGCATTTGACGCGCAGCTCGCCGCGTTCCGTCCCGACCTCGTCGTCCTCGAGACGAAGACGCCCGTCGTCAAGCGGCATTGGCGGTGGATTGAAGAGAAAGTAAAAGGGAAGAAGGAAGAAGGAAGAAGTGACGACAGCCCGCGCTTCATCCTCGTCGGCGACCACGTGACAGCGCTGCCGCAGGAGTCGATCGAAAAGCCCGGCGTCTGGGCGGTCATTCCCGGCGGCGACTGGGACTACGGGCTTCTGGACTTCATCGCGGCGGGGTGCCCGCGCGGCGTTCGGCCGTTCGCGCTGCGCGAATCCCTGAAGGACGCGCCGTGGATCGACCGCGATCTCGTGCACTGGGAGCTGTACGCGAAGAAAAACGGCAACTTCCGCCGGACGCCCGGCACGTACGTCATGTCCGGCCGCGACTGCTGGCACGGCAAGTGCACCTTCTGCAGCTGGACGACGCTCTACCCGAAATACCGCACGCGCGATCCGATCGACGTCGTGGACGAGATCGAGACGCTCGTCGCGAAGTACGGCGTGAAGGAGATCATGGACGATTCGGGCTCGTTCCCGGTCGGCCCGTGGCTCACGACGTTCTGCGAGGAGATGATCCGGCGCGGGCTGCCGAAGAAGGTGCGGCTCGACTGCAACATGCGCTTCGGGCGGCTCACCCTCGACGACTACCGGCTCATGCGCCGCGCGGGCTTCCAGTTCGTCCTCTTCGGCGTCGAGAGCGCGAACCAGGGCACGCTCGACCGCTTCTGCAAGGCGCTGAAGGTCGAGGACGTCGAGCGGGGCGCTCGCTGGGCGACGGAGGCGGGGCTGGACGTGCACGTCACCTTCATGTTCGGGCACGCCTGGGAGGGGCCGGAGGAGATCGCGAACACCGTCCGCCTCGCGCGGCGGCTGCTCGCGAAGGGCTGGGCGAAGACCCTGCAGTGCACGCTGACGATTCCCTATCCGGGCACGCCGCTCTTCAGGGAGCTGGACGCGAACGGCGGCCTCCTCACGAAGGACTGGGACGAGTACGACATGCGGCGCGCGGTCACGAAGACGCCGCGGGTGTCCGAGGACGCGATCAAGCGCGCGATCCGCGACGTCTACCGCGGGTTTCTCCAGCCGGGCGCGTTGTGGCACCGCCTCACCTCGACGCGCACGCTGTTTGACGTCGGCTTCTACTATCGCGGCGTCCGCTCGCTGATCGGGCATCTCGTTGACTTCAAGTCGGCGTAAGGGCGTGCGAGAGGCTTTGAACATAAGGTACGGGAAACCATGACGACGGTTACGAAGACGGTGCGGTTCGACGCCGCGCACATCCTGACGAATCACCAGGGGCTCTGCAAGAACCTGCACGGGCACACGTATCGCGTGGACGTGTCCGTCGCGCAGGAGGACGGCGCGGGCGGCGACATGGTCATCGACTTCAAGGACCTGAAGCGGATCGCGGCGGAAACGATTTGCGACCGCTTCGACCACGCCTTCATCTACAACACCGAATCGGCGGGCGAGCGCGAGATCGCGGCGGTCGTCGAGCGGCACGGCATGCGGACGGTTGCGCTCCCGTTCCGCTCCACGGCCGAGAACCTCGCGCAGATGTTCTTCGGCGAGCTGCGGGCGCAGATCCCCGGGCTTAAGTCCGTCAAGGTCTGGGAGACGGCCGACAGCTGCGCTGAGTACCGCGCGTGAAACGCCATCTCCAGCTGTTTGTCGAGTTCTTCAGGATCTCGCTGTTCGTGATCGGGGGCGGGTACGCGATCCTTGCCGTCGCCGATTCGGTGTTCGCGAAGAGGAAGTGGACGGAGGAGGGCGAGCTGCTGGACGAGCTGCCGGTCTTCCAGATGCTGCCGGGCATCATCGCGACGCACACGGCCGTCTACGTCGGGCGCAAGGTCGCGGGGCTGTCGGGCGCGGTCACGAGCGTGATTGCGGTCGCGATGCCCTCGGTCGTCATCTTCACGGCCGTCGCGATGGGCTATGACGCGCTGCCGCTCGAGAGCCCCTGCCTGCTGAGCGCGTTCGTCGGCCTGCGCAGCGCGCTGACGGGCATCATCGCCGCGACGGTCATCCGCAGCTGGGTCAAGGCGACGAAGGACGTCTTCTTCTACGCGGTCCTGGCCGCCGCCTGCGCCGCGCTCGTCGGGGGCGTCCCCGTCTGGGCCGTGCTGCTCGCGGCGATGGCGGCCGGCCTCCTCTGCCCGCTGGGGACAGGCCCCGCCGATGTGGGGACAGACCCCCGTGGCGACGTGGGGACAGGCCCCGGCGGAAACGTGGGGACAGCCCCCGGAAACGTGGGGACAGGCCCCGGCGGGGGTGGCGTGAAGACGTTCCGGGCGGCGGCGTGGCTGCCGCTGCTCCTCTTCCTCAAGTACGGCGCGCTCTGCTTCGGCGGCGGGTTCGTGCTGGTGCCGATGTACCTCGAGGACTTCGTGGGCCCGGCGGCGGCGTTCCTGCAGGTCTCCGCCGAGGAGTTCTCGAACCTGATGGCCCTCACGCAGATGACGCCGGGGCCGATCGGCGTCAACGGCGCGACGTACTTCGGCTTTCGCCTCGCGGGCGTGCCGGGCGCGGTGCTGGCGTCCGCCGCGCTGCTGCTGCCGGGTTCCGCGCTCATGTACCTCGCGCTCGCGTCCATTGACCGCTTCCGGACGAACCGGATCGTCTGCGGCATCCTGCGCGGCGCGAAGCCCGCGTCGCTGGCGCTCATGCTCGTCGCGCTCTGGGCGTTCCTCGGCCTGAGCGTCTTCGCGGGCGGCGCGTTCAGCGCCCTGGCGGCCGCCCTTGTGCTTCTCAGCCTCGTCCTGACGCTGAAGAAGTGGATTAACCCCGTCTGGCTCATCGTCCTCATGGCGCTCGCGGCGGTGGCCGTCCGTACGGTCGGATAAGGGGGGCCGATGCGCCGATTTGACGGCGTTTGGCGGAACGTGGTATAATCCGCGCCGATTTTCAACAGGAAGAACAAGGTCGGGAACATGAACAAGGTTGTCAATGGCAAGGCTGCCGGCGTCGTCCTGGCGTCGGCGGTTCTGCTGTCCGCGCTGGCCGGGTGCCGGACGGCCGCGCCGTCCGCGCCGATCCGCGTCGGCTCCTACAACATCCGCCTGTCGGGCGACTGGGCCAGGAAGGCGGACGGCGAGAACTGCTGGGACCTGCGCAAGGCGGATCTCGTGGCGCTCGTGAAGAAGCTGGACCTGGATGCGTTCGGGCTTCAGGAGGTCTGCCCTGACCAGGCGGCGTACCTGCGCGAACATCTGCCGGACTACGCCTTCGTCGGCGACCATCGCGGCGCCGACCGGAAGTCGGACGAGGCGTCGCCGGTCTTCTACCGCAAGAGCCGCTTCGAGGCGGAGAAGTCGGGCACGTTCTGGCTGTCCGAGACGCCCGACGTGCCCGGCCGCAAGGGCTGGGGGGCGGCCTGCCCGCGCGTCTGCTCGTACCTGGTCCTCCGCGAGAAGGCGACGGGGCGCCGCTTCTGCTTCGCCAACACCCACACGGACCACGTCTCCGAACTGGCGCGGGAGAAGGGCATGCTGCTCGTCATCTCGCGCATGCGGGAGTTCGGGAAGGGCGCGCCGATCGTCTTCACGGGCGACCACAACTGCCGCTACGGCGACAAGCCGGCGATTGCGGTGCGGCAGGTGCTGAAGGACGCGCGGGACATCGCCGAGAAGACGTCCGGCCCGCGCAACACGTATCAGGGCTTCGGCCGGTACAAGGACGGCCCCGTTGTCGAGGACGGCCGGCGATACGAAGACTACTGCATCGACTACATCTACGTCTCGGACGGCACGCGCGTCCTGGACTTCGCGACGCACGACGACTTCCGTCCCGGCACCCGGCTGTATCCGAGCGACCACTTCCCGGTCACGGCGACCATCGAGCTGCCGCGGTGACGGGGCGAAGCGGCCTTGCGCGAAACGAAAGGGGATTCAACGATGAAGGGGGAGACTCGGACATGGGCGAGCTGAAGACGCCGCCGCACAGCCTGGAGGCCGAGCGCGCGCTGCTGGGGTCGATCCTGCTGGACGCGACCGGGCGCGGCGACGAGCGCGTGATGGACGAGTGCCGCAGCCAGGGCGTGATCGACGAGACGTTCTACGGGCCGGCGAACCGGCTCATCTACGCGACGATGCTGCGGATGGCGATGGTCTCGAAGCCGCTCGACGCGCTGACGCTCATCGAGGAGCTGCGGCGCGCGAACAGCCTCGACGCGGTCGGCGGCGTGGGCTACATCCAGTCGCTCATCGACCAGGTGCCGACGACGGCGCACGCCGAGCACTACCTCGGCATCGTGCGGGCGAAGCACCTGCGGCGCCTCCTCATCGAGCGGGCGACGAAGGTCGTCGAGAAGAGCTTCGACGAGAACGAGTATCCCGACCCGCAGGTCGTCCTCGGCGAGGCCGAGAAGACGTTCCTCGAGATCGGCGGCACGCGCGGCGCGACGCTGCCGTGGGAGTCGGCCGTCGAGGACAGCTATTCGCGCATCGACCGCATGTTCGAGTCGGGCGGGCGGCTGATGGAGGGCCTGTCGACCGGCTACCGCTACCTGGACGAGACGCTGCAGGGGCTCAAGCCCGCCGAGATGATCGTCATCGCCGCGCGCCCGTCCGTCGGCAAGACGTCGCTCGCGATGAACATCGCCGAGTCCGTCGCGCTCGGGCAGATGATCTCGACGGAGACTCCCGTGCCCTACGACGGCGGGAAGCGGCACCCCGTCGCGATCTTCTCGCTGGAGATGCCGGTCGAGCAGCTGACGAAGCGCATGCTCGCCGGCCGCGCGAAGATCAACATGTGGCGGCTGAACCGCAACCTCGTCTCCAAGAACGAGAAGGTCGAGATGACGGACAACCTGATGCGCGCGCGCGGCGAGCTGAAGGGCGCGCCGATCTACGTGGACGACACGGCCGGCCTCGACGTCATGGACCTCCGGGCGCGCGCGCGGCGCATGAAGAAGCAGCACGGCATCGAGCTCATCGTCATCGACTACCTCCAGCTCTGCAACTGCCGCGAGGGCGCGCGCCAGAGCCGCCAGATCGAGGTCTCGATGATCTCCCAGCAGATCAAGGCGATGGCGAAGGAGCTGAAGGTCCCGGTGATCGTGCTCTCGCAGCTCTCGCGCGCGAACGAGCAGCGCGGCGACAAGAACGAGAAGCCGAAGCTCTCCGACCTGCGCGACTCCGGCGCTATCGAGCAGGACGCGGACGTCGTCTTCCTCCTGCGGCGGCCGAGCCGGACGGCGGGGGCGGACAACGCGGACGACAAGACGCTCGCGATCGTCGACATCGCGAAGAACCGCAACGGCGAGACGGGCGAGGTCGAGATGAGCTTCGTGCGCGAGTGGACGCGCTTCCTCGACCGCGAGCCGGTCTCGAAGTCGGTCGAGAACTTCGAGTCGTCCGAACAGGTGCCCGAGCAGGGCGAGTTCGCGCCCGACCCGCTGGCCTAATCGTCCGCCGGGGGCGGCGACCCGCGCCGGGGCGGGACGCCGAACTGCGCGCGGTAGACCTTTCGGAACGCGGACTCCGAGGCGTAGCCGCAGAGGTTGGCGACGGCCTTCAGGGGGCGTGACCGGTCGTTGAGAAGTTCGCGCGCCCGTTCGAGTCGCACGTGCTGGATCTCGTCCAGGATCGAGTGCCCGGTCGCCTCGCGGAAATGCAGTTCGGCCGTCCGGCGCGCCCCGTCGAGGACGCGCAGGACGTCGCGGGCCCGCAGGCCCTCGCACGCCTTCTCGCGGATAAGCTCGACGGCCTTCGAGACGCGGCTGTCGGCGCAGGCGCGCCGCCGCGTCGAGTCGCGCCGGACGACCATCAGCGGCGGCACGACGCGCGCCGCCGGGCGGAGGTTCGGATGCCTGAACTGCTCGGCGAGCAGGTGCGCGGCGAGAAAGCCCATCTGCTCGTTGTCGGCCAGCACGCTGGAGAGATGCGGACGGACGCTCGTGCAGACCGACTCGTCGTTGTCTACGCCGACGATCGCGATCTCGTCCGGGATCTTCAGCCCCTCCGCCGCGCAGACGCCGCGCACGAGGTTGGCGACCTCGTCGTTCGCGGCGAAGATGCCGCAGGGCCGGGGCTGCTTGCGCAGCCAGCGGCGCAGGTCGCCGTTCCGGGCCAGGGGGGAGGCCTTGCCGCGCGCGGCGAACTCGGCGCACGTGCCGCCGTTCAGCCGGACGATCTCGCGGAAGTGCCGCGCGCGCTCGGCCGACCAGTAGCGCGGTTGCGGAAACGGCACGAAGCCGAAGTGGCGGCAGCCGAGCTGCAGCAGCTCGCGCGCCGCGCATTCCGCCGTGCCCCGCAGGTCTTCGCAGACCGTGAAGGGCCGCTCCTCCGAGGCGGGGCGGCAGGTGAGGTAGACGGCCGGCAGGTGCCGGACGGCGCGGACGTCGGGCTGCTTCGAGAAGGCGCCGCAGTCGAAGGCCAGGGCGTCCGCCTTCCAGAAGTCGACGAGGCGCCTGAGGTCGGGCGTGCGGTTGGCGGGCAGCGTGACCGTCTGCACGCGCCAGCCGTGGGCCTGCGCGCCGCGCGCGAAGCCGGTGCATTTCTGGACGGAGGGCTGCCGGTCGCTGCCCTTGACATAGAGGATCGTCTTCATGGCGGACAGTATACCATTGTTCGGCGCGTTGCGCAAACGGGCCGAAAGACCGTATCGTGCGGCCTAGGGGGCGGCGCGCTGTCCGTAAGCCGCCTCACGGGACAGAAACTGCCTCTTCAGAGGTTTGTGAAAAAAGCGTCATAGCGAGCGGGTGGTTTCCGTGTCCGGCAGGGCGTAGATCTTGAG
>CAKUGW010000110.1 GCA_934654805.1 uncultured Kiritimatiellota bacterium | reverse complement strand
ACAAGCCCGGGCGTGTGGAAGAGCTGCTGCTTCTCCTCGCCGCGCGCATACCGCGAATAGACGACGCCCGTCGCCTGCACGCGCAGCGGGTCGCCCGGCCGTCACGGGGAACTTCGCCGTCTTGTTCCAGTAGCCGTACTCGCTCGTGCCGTTGCCGCCGCTGCCCGTCGAGAAGACGGCCTTCCCGTCGAGCGCGAGGTCGTAGAACCAGTCGCCCGTGAGCCCCGCCGCCCGCCGGGGTGAAGAGGCAGGTGCGCGTCGGCGCGGCGGACAGCGTCGCGGCGGACACCGCCACGGCAGCGAACAGACTCGGCGTTGTTTTCATTTCGTTTTTCTCCAATTCGCCCAATGCGCGTATTGTACCAAAACGGCCCTCATCTTATCCGCACGATATGCTTATATTTTACGAATCGCCAAATCCCCAAGAAGCGACAGGCTCAAGGCATGAGACTGCCATGTGAATGGCGACGGGCGAGCGCAGGGTCTGCACCGAGGCGTCAGCCGCGAGCCGCAGCTTCGCGCAGGGCACACGACGCCGTCCGGCCTGTCATGGGCCGCGATTCGCGTCACTTCGGCCGGCGAACTCGAGCTTACGCCCGAGCGGACTTGCCGGACTTAACCGTTCAGGGCCGCAATCGAGGCGAGGAGGCCGCCGCAGAGGACGAGACGCTTCTCGCGGTCGGAGAGCGCCGCCTTCACCCGGAACGTCCCCTTCGGGCCCTTCACCGTGAGGACGCCGTCGCCCTCGACCGCCGCGCGCACGCCCTTCAGCTCCAGCCTGTCGCCCGCCGCGATCCTGTCGTAGTCCTTCGGATCGGCGAACGTGAACGGCACGATGCCGAAGTTGATGAGGTTCGCGCGGTGGATGCGCTCGATGGACTTCGCGATCACGGCCTTCACGCCGAGGTACATCGGGCACAGCGCCGCATGCTCGCGGCTCGACCCCTGCCCGTAGCTCTCGCCCGCGACGATGACGTTCGCGAGGCCCTTTTCCCTGTTCGCGAGGCAGGTGTCGTGGAACTTCGGGTCGCACGGCTCGAAGACGAACTTCGCGTATTCGGGGATGTTCGAGCGGAACTTGAGCCGCGCGCCCGCCGGCATGATGTGGTCGGTCGTGATCTTGTCGCCGACCTTGATCGCCGCGACGCCGGCGAGATCCTTCGCGAGCGGCTCGCCCTTCGGCACCGTCGCGATGTTCGGGCCACGCACGATCTCCGTGCCCTTCACGCCCTTGCCGGCCGTCGCGCGGTAGAGGAACATCGCGTCGTCGATCGGGAACCTCTTCGGCGCGGGCACCGCCGCGACCGGCTTCCTCGTCGGGATCTCGACCTTGCCCGTCAGCGCCGAGGCCGCCGCCGTCTCCGGCGAGACGAGGTAGACCTGTGCGGACTTCGTGCCGCTGCGGCCCTCAAAGTTGCGGTTGTTCGTCCGCAGCGAGACCGCGCCCGTGCGCGGCGACATGTGCGCGCCGATGCAGAAGCCGCAGGCGTTCTCCAGCATCCGGCAGCCCGCCGCGTGGAGGATCGCGAGCGACCCGTCCTTCGCGAGCATGTTGACGACCTGGCGCGACCCGCAGGCGATGCCGACCTCGACGTCGTCCGCGACGTGCTTGCCCTTCAAATGGAGCGCGACCGTGCGGATGTCGCGGTAGGAGCTGTTCGTGCAGCTGCCGATCAGGATCTGGTTGACCTTCTTGCCCTTCATCGACTTGACGGTCACGACGTTCCCCGGCGAGTGCGGCGCGGCCGCGAGCGGCTCGACCTTCGCGAGGTCGATCTCGAAGGAGTCGTCGTATTCGCCCCCCGGGTCGGCGACGAGCTTCACGTAGTCCCTGCCGCGCCCCTGCGCGACGAGGAACTGCCTCGTCACGGCGTCGGACGGGAAGACCGACGTCGTGACCCCCAGCTCCGCGCCCATGTTCGCGATCGTCGCGCGGCTCGGCACGTCCAGGGTCGCGACGCCCGGCCCGCAGTACTCGAAGATCCAGCCGACGTTGCCCTTCGTGCCGAACCTCTTCAGCACCGTCAGGATGACGTCCTTCGCGCTCACGCCCCTGCGCAGCCTGTTCTTCAGGAAGATCGCGCGCACCTTCGGCGTCGGGATGTGGAACGCGCCGCCCGCCATCGCGACGGCGATGTCGATGCCGCCCGCGCCGATGGCGACCTGGCCGATGCCGCCGCCCGTCGGCGTGTGCGAGTCGGAGCCGAGAAGCGTCGTCCCCGGCTTGCCGAAGCGCTCCAGGTGAAGCTGGTGGCAGATGCCGTTGCCGCACTTCGAGAAGACGACGCCGTACTTCTTCGCGATGGACTGCAGGAAGTCGTGGTCGTCGGCGTTCTCGAAGCCGATCTGAACCGTGTTGTGGTCGACGTAGGAGACGGAGAGGTCGGTCTTCACGCGCGGCACGCCCATCGACTCGAACTGGAGGTACGCCATCGTGCCCGTCGCGTCCTGCGTCAGGGTCTGGTCGATGCGGATGCCGATTTCGGCGTCCGTCGCGGGGTTGCCCTCGACGAGGTGGGCGGACAGGATCTTCTCAACGACAGTCTGCGGTTTTTTCATAGTGCCGCGTATTATACCAAAACCACCTCGTCCTGCGCGAAGACCTTCAGCGCGATGTCCGTCCGGCGGAGGGCCGTCAGCGTCTCGCGCATGGCCGCCTCCGCGAGAAGCGGCGAGTTGCAGTCGCGCGAGAGATGGGCGAGCGCAAGCCGCTTCAGGCGCGGCGACGCGAATCGCCGCACGAGGTCGCACGCCTGGTCGTTCGAGAGGTGGCCGCGCGGCCCCGCGATGCGCTGGACGAGGCAGGGCGGACGCCCCGACTGGCGCAGCATCACCGGGTCGTGGTTGGACTCCAGCGTCGCGCAGTCGGCCTCGGCGAACCGTACGCCGACCGAGTCGAGCGGCGTCCCGATGTCCGTGCCGTGGAAGTACGTCTCGCCGTCCGCCTTGACCAGGTAGCCGACCGGATCGTTCGTGTCGTGCGGAATCGGGAACGGCAGGACGGTGAACGGCCCGACGTCGAAGGCCTGCCCGTTCTCGAAACAGACGAACGCGGACTCGTCAATCGCGAACTCGTGCGCGACCGCCTCCGCCGTCATCGCGTTCGCGAAGACGGGCAGCTCGGGATGGCGCTTCAGGAGACGCGGCAGGCCGGCCGTGTGGTCGCCGTGCGCATGCGTCAGCAGGACGCCGACCGGACACGGCGGCAGCGCGCCCGCGCCGCAGTCCGCCACGCGCCTGCGCAGCGTCCGCAGGGCCAGGCCGCAGTCGATCAGCAGCGCCGCGCCCGCGTGCTCGACCACGTAGGCGTTGCCGCGGGATCCGCTCGCAAGGGAGACGACTCTCACCGCTCGAACGCGCGATGCGCGATGTCCTTTCGGCAGAACGCGCCGTCGAAGGAGATTCCCGAAACGCGCGCGTAGGCGTTGTCCACGGCCTCGCGCAGCGTCGCGCCCAGTCCCGTCACGGACAGGACGCGCCCGCCGGACGTGACGACCTTTCCGCCCTCGGCCTTCGTGCCGCAGTGGAAGACGATCGCCTTCGGGGCCAGCCCCCCTTCCTTCTTCCTTCTTCCCTCTTCCTTCTCCCCCATTCCCTCAATCGCCTTCCCCTTCGCGTACGCGCCGGGGTACCCGCCGGAGGCGAGAATGACGGTCGCCGCGCAGACGTCCTTCACGACGATGTCCTCGTCGCGGAGGCAGCCCGTCGCCGCATGCCGGAGCGCCGTCGCGAACGAGCCGCCGAGGCGCGGCAGGACGGCCTCCGTCTCCGGGTCGCCGAAACGCGCGTTGAACTCGACGACGTTGATCGCGCTGCCCGACTTCGCCACCGGGCCGTGCGGCACCGACTGCGCGTCGTTCACCATGAGCCCCGCATACAGGATGCCGCGATAGGTGATGCCGCGTTTCTTCAGCTCGCGGACGACCGGCAGGATGATCTTCTCCTTGATGAGCGGCAGCCTGTCCGCCGTGACGACCGGCGCGGGCGAATACGCGCCCATGCCGCCCGTGTTCGGGCCCCTGTCGCCGTCGAAGGCGCGCTTGTGGTCCTGGCTCGCGGGCAGCAGCACCGCGTGTTCGCCGTCGACCATCGCGAGGATGGAGCACTCCTCGCCGTGCAGGAACTCCTCGACCAGGACTTCCGCGCCCGCCGCGCCGAACCTGTTCCCGACGAGCATGTCGTCGATCGCCGCCTCGGCCTGTTCGCGCGTCTCGGCGACGACCACGCCCTTGCCGGCCGCCAGCCCGTCCGCCTTGATGACGACGGGCAGTCCGAACGCGGGCAGCGCGGCCTTCGCCTGCGCCGCGTCGGCGTACGTCTCGGCCTTGCCGGTCGGCACGCCCGCCGCGTCCATCACCTCTTTCGCGAAGCGCTTCGAGCCCTCCAGCCGCGCGCCCGCCGCGACGGGGCCGAAGCACGCGACGCCCTCCTTCTCCAGGGCATCGACGAGCCCGATGACGAGCGGCGCCTCCGGACCGACCACGACGAGGTCGGGCCTCTCGGCCTTCGCCCACGCGACAATCCCCGCGACGTCATCCGCCTTGAGGGGGACGTTCGTCGCGACATCCGCCGTGCCCGCATTGCCCGGCGCACAGTAGAGCTCGTGCTTCTCCGCATCCTGCGCGAGCCGCCACGCAATCGCGTGCTCGCGTCCGCCCGAACCGACAACCAAGATCTTCATTTTCGTTTCTTACAAACTTTCGTTTTCACTATTCAATTTACAATTCTATTCGACCATTCAGCCATTCGACAATTCGACAATTCGACAATTCGATCATTCGATTATTCGATTATTCGACCTTTTCCCCCTCCCTCACTTCGGCAGCATCAGCTTCTGCCCGATGCGGATGTCGTCGCTCTTGAGGTTGTTCATCTCCTTGATCTTGCGGATCGGCACGCCCGTCGCCTGCGAGATGACCGAGAGCGTGTCGCCCTTCTCGACGACATACTCGTTGTGCGGCCCGATGACCGTCCGCTTCGGCGGCTCGTGCCGCGCCGGCGGAGGCGACGGCGGCTGCAGGGCCGCGAGACGCCCCGAAAGGTCGCGGACGATCTCGTCGCGCTGCGCCCCCATCTGGCGGCGGAGCGAGGCGACCTCGGCGCGAAGCGCCTCGACCTCGCGGCGCAGGCTCTGGCTGTCGTTGCCGGACTCCAGACGCGCGACGCGCCCCTGAAGCTCGTTCAGGTTCGACTGGAGAACGTTGATCTGCCCCTGCACGCGCTGCATCTCGGCATACGCCTGCTGGACGATAAAGGATTCCTTGCCCTGCGCGAGCGCCAGGCAGGGCACGAACGCGAGCGCGAACATCGTCTTCTTCATTTTGGTCACCGCTTTGTCACTGACTGCTTTTCGCGACATTATACCAAAAAACGTCCGACGAGGGCCGCCGCCCACGAATCAGCGGGGTCTGCCCCCATCGGGGGCCTGTCCCCGCGGCAATCACTTCAGCTGCACCTCGACGACCGGGAGCGGGACGTCCGGGCGTTCGAGCGGCAGCTCGAGGAAGCCCGTGTCGTCCTCCGGGTTCGCGCCCATGTGCTCGTGCTTCTGCCAATCGGGGATGTAGCCGACCGTGAGCTCACGCCCGTCGTGGAGGAACTGCGCGAACGCGACCCTGTCCGTGAACGTGAGCGGCAGCCGGTTCAGCGGATAGGTCAGCAGGTGGATGTAGGGGCGGTTCGTCTTCTCGTTGTAGGTGAGCAGCGTGCCAGGAGGTGCCGTGAAGCCCTCCGGCGCCTGCGTGCAGCCGTAGATCGCGCGCGCGTGGACGCCCATCCACTCGGCGAAGCCGTCCAGCCGTTCGCACGCCTTCTTCGGGAACTGCCCGCGCGCCGTCGGCCCGACGTTCAGGAGCAGGTTGCCGCCGTGCGACACGGTGTCGATCAGCAGCTCCAGGAGCTGCGGCACGTCCGCCCAGCGCGCGGCGGGGCGGCAGTCGTAGCCCCAGTTCGCGCCGAGCGTCTGGCAGGTCTCCCACGGGACGCGCACGCCGTCGACCTTCGGCCACGAGCGCACCTTCATGCATTCCGGCGTCACGAAGTCCCCGCCGTCCGCGTAGTCGGTCAGCCCCAGTCGGTTGTCGGTGATGAGCCACGGCTGGTGCGACCGCGCCATCTTCAGGAGCCCGACGGCGTCCCAGTCCTCCGCCGTCTTTCCGTACTTGCCCGTCGGCGTGAAGTCGAACCACATGATGTCGACGCGCCCGTACTGCGTCAGGAGCTCACGCACCTGCGCGAACATGAAGGCGCGGTAGCGGCTCATGTCGCGGCCCTCGTTGAGCTTCGCGAAGCTCTCGTCGGTGAACCCGCCCTCCGGGGCCAGCGGATGGTTGTAGTCGAGCTTGTAGTCCGGGTGATGCCAGTCCATGACCGAGAAGTAGAAGCCGACGCGCAGACCCTCGGCGCGGAAGGCCTCCGCGAACTCCTTCACGAGGTCGCGCCTGAAGGCGGTGTTGGTGATCTTGTAGTCGGAGACCTTCGTGTCCCACAGCGCGAAGCCGTCGTGGTGCTTCGTCGTCAGGACGGCGTATCTCATGCCGGCGGCCTTGGCCCGCCGCGCCCAGTCCTTCGCGTCGAAGAGGTCGGGGTTGAAGCGGTCCAGGTACTTGCGGTCGTAGACGTCGTCCGGGATCTTCTCGCGGCTCTTGACCCACTCGCCGCGCGCCGGGATCGCGTAGAGGCCGAAGTGGACGAAGAGCCCGAAGCGGTCGTGCGTCCACCACGACAGGCGCTCGGCCTTCTGTTCGGGCGTCTCCGAGAAGATCCGCTTGAGCGGCTTCGCCGCCGCGGCTCGCGCCGAGGCGCACAGGGCAAGCGACAGCAGACAGAGGACAGGCAGTTTCGTTTTCGTTTTCACGCTCATTTCACTTCTCGTTTCAGGTCTTCTCGTTTTCGTTTCGCGTTCTTCTTTCGCGGTTCGTCACTCGGCTTCATTCAGGGTCTCGAAGAGCCGGACGTCGCGGTATTCGGCGTCGGTGTCGGGGTAGAAGGCGTCGAAGATCACGCGGCCGCCTTTTGCGCATATGGCGCGCAGCGCGTCCTTGAGGTCGCCGCGCGGCGAGTCGGCCAGCCGCCCGAACATCTTGAAGAAGGCGTCGGGGACGACCTTCTCGTCCTCGGCAACGCCGAGGAACCAGCAGTCGCCGCCCGTCTTCTCGACGGCCGAGGCGACGTCCCGCTCGCGGTACATGACGGCGGCGAGGCGATGCGCCCCCTTCAGGTTGGGCTCGCGGACGGCGGCCAAGTCGCGCGGCAGCTCCTGCAGGTCCCAGACGTCGTCGCGCAGGCGCACGACAATCCCCTTCTCGCCGGCCGCCCGCGCGAATGCCCCGAGGTTGCGGAGGTACGAGGCCCGCGCCGCCGCGCGCTCGCCCATGTCCGACAGGCTGTGGCTGGCGACGACGACCTCGCGCACGCCGAGGATCGCGCACTTGCGAAGGAACTTCCCGAACGCCTTCTGCGACCGCGCGCGCTCCTCCGCGATGTGGTCCGTCCAGCGGTAGCCCGGATAGGCGTCGGTCGCGTCCGAGAAGTCGACGAGGACGTCAAGGCCCTGGAGGCGGATCCAGTTTCGCTCATCCTCCAGCGCCTCGTCGTCGCGCGTGAAGACGTAGCGCCAGCCGACCATGACCGAGTCGAAGTGCCGGAAGAACGTCGGGCGGCGCAGCAGCTGCTCCTTGATCGGCTCGTTGGCGCGCAGGTAGAGCGTCCGCAGCTTCGGGTTCGGCGGCGGCGCGGCCTCCGCCAGCGTCCGCAGGTTCGCCTCCTCGACGCGCACGCGCAGCATGCGAGTGCCTCCCGCCGCGACGGTCGTCGGCGTGTCTGCGCCAAGGACGAGGTTGGTGACCGTCTCGGCCGCGAAGCCCCGCGCCGCGCGTTCGCGGCACGACGTCGGCAGCTCCTCGACGGACAGGATGCGCCCGACGTGCGACGTGAGCCGCAGCGGCTGCTCCGTCCACGTGTTGTTGGCGATGCAGAGCGTGTAGTCGCCCTTCGCGCGCCGGCAGGCGACGACCGAGAGCCCGTTCGTCTGGCCGTCGGCCGCCGTCGTGAAGAGCGCCACGTCGCGGAACGCCGCGTCCAGCGTGCGCCGCGCCGCGTCCGTCAGCGGATACGGATTGAAGTACGGCGTCTCGACCGGGTAGCGGACCTGCCGGGCCACGGGCTGCTCGGCGACGCCCCAGTCGGACGCGATGACCGTGACCTTCCCGCCGTTCGCCGCCGCCGGGAGCCCCGACGGGAAAAGCGCACGGCGGTTGCCCTCGGTCATCACGAGCTTCCCGCCCTGCGCGACGTAGGCGGCGAGCGCGTCCCGGAACTCGTCCGACGGCTGGATCTCGCCCGCGAGCACGAGCAGCGCATACTGCTTCAGCACCCAAAGCGGCGCGTCCGACAGGAGGCAGTCGGCGATGTCACCATAGGGCGTCGGCGAATTGAAGCCGCGCTCGTCGCGGAAGAAGCCCGAATCCTGGTAGCCGGGATAGAGCAGGTTCAGGACGCCGTCCGTGAAGTAGTCGCTCCGCTCGAAGGGGACGCCTGCCCAGCAGACGTTCGCCCAGCCGCTGTAGAGGTGTCGCGGGAAGCACCAGCCGCGCGCGCTGTCGATCACGAGCCCGACGGGAACGGCCATCACGCCGGGATCGCCGTGGCGGCCGATCCAGTCGACCGCCTCCTGCTGCAGCTCGCCGATCGGCGAGAGGCCGCCCGCGCCGGAGAAGCCGCCGCGAAAGAACGACCCCTCGTAGCCGAACGCGAGGCTGTTGTAGAAGATCTGCGTGTACATGAGCTTCTTCAGGAGCGCCAGCGACGCGCCCTTTTCGGGGCCGTTGTCCGCGCCCGGCTTTTCGACGTCCGGGTAGCACTTCCAGCCCCAGCGGTTAAAGATCGAGGCGCAGCCATACCACGGTACGCCGTACTGCTTGCCCGCGCCACGGATGAACGAGTAGTAGACCTGGCTGTTCGGCAGCGCCTGCGCCGTCTCGGCGCCGAGCATCGTGTAGCAGTTCTCGCGCAGGAAATAGTGCCCGTAGTTAAGCGAGACGAGCGCGGCCATCTTGTTGCCGAGCGTCTTGTCCATGTGCTCGAAGTAGCGCTGGAACGACAGCATCCGGGCGAAGCGGTCGGGCGCGCCGACGCCGTGGCCAGACCAGCGCCCGTCCTGTTCGCCGTTGTCCATGCCGAGCCAGCGGTCGCCCAGTTCGCGCTCCAGCATCTCGCCGACGCCCTCGGGCATGCGCCAGAGCCCGTCGACGCCCTGCGCCCCGCCGTTCGGCAGGTAGCCCCAGACGTCGAACAGCCACAGGCCGCGCCGCCTGATCTCGGCGACGATCTCCGGCAGCTCCTTGTGTCCGAGCACCTTCAGGTTCGCCCAGACGAGGTTGCCGAGACGGTTCGAGACGACGTACTTGTCGAGTTCCGCCCGCCACGTCGAATCGCCGGGCAGATTCCGGATGGACGTGAACTGAAGGCGGTTGCCGAACTGGGCGCGGTCCGGCGGCTTCACCGTGCGGCGCGTCTCGTCCGGGTGGCGGCGCGGGTCCATGTAGTGCGGGTAGATTGCCGGCGTGGCAGTGGCGGCGCACGAGACGGCGGCCGCCGCGAGAAATGCAAGTGTCTTCAGATCCATGATCGCGTTGTCCATGCTGTCGGTTATCGAATGAGGATGCACGTACCGCGACGGCCGAGGCGCAGGAAGACCGTCTTTCCGCGCGCGAAGACGCGCGCCGGCCAGCCCGCCGGAAGCCCCGTAACCGTCGCCGTCCGAAGATTCGCCTTCGTCGATCCCGACACGGAGCCGAACTCGGCGAGCGGGATGTCCTGTCCGTAGAGGGGCATCGGATTGTCCAGCCCCTCGACGGCGACCGTCAACGCCGAGCCCACGCTGAGGCAGCCCGCCACGGCCAGGCGGCTGGGCGCCGCGCCGTCGAAGCGCACCGCCCACGTGCCGCCGTCCGTCAGGCAGACGTCGCCGGCGACGGTCAGCGCGCCCGTCGGGCACAGCGAGCCGACGGACAGGCAGCCGTTCGTCACGGTGCCAGCGCCCGCCAGCGAGGCGAGCGGACGCCGGCGGTTGCCGAGGTCCAGTCCGCCTCCCGGCGCCAGCGCCACGGAAATGCCCGACGCGTCCGGCGTCGTGGGGGCAAACCACTTCGCCCGCAGGTAGGCCTCGACCGCCAGCCGCTCCGCCTCGGTCAGCGCGCGGCCGTAGAGGAGGATCTCGCCGATCGTCTGCGCGCCCGAACGCTCGTAGTTTCCGCCGCCCCTGAGGCTGCGCCCGTCAGCCGCCAGCCCTTCGGCGGACGTCGCCTCGGCGTTCGCGTCCGCCATGTTCATCTCGATGAGGTCCCAGCCGCCCGTCAGCGTCCTTTCGGCGGTCGCCGCAACCGCAGTCCCGTTGACGTACCAGCTCGCGTTGCGGAGCGACATCTGCGAATGATAGCCGAGCAGCAGGGCGTTCGCGACGTTGGTGGCGGTGCCGTCGCCGCCGCGATGGAAGTTCAGGTTCTCCGTCGTGCCCGTGCC